>JBBQEB010000183.1:0-6678 GCA_038320275.1 Myxococcales bacterium
CATCGAGGAGATCGACATCGGCGGCCCGAGCCTCGTCCGTGCGGCGGCGAAGAACGCGGCGCACGTGACGGTGGTGGTGGAGCCCTCCGATTACGACCTCGTGGCGGGCGAGCTGGAGGCGGGCGGAGAGGTCTCCCAGCCCACCCGGATGGCGCTCATGCGGAAGGCCTTCGCGCACACCGCCGCGTACGACGCCGCCATCGCCGAGTACCTCTCGGCTCCGCCCGCGGTGTCCGCGGCCGGCGAGGCTTCGGGCCGCTTCCCCGGCGTGCTGGGCGCCGTGTTCACGAAGGCGCGCGATCTCCGCTACGGCGAGAACCCGCACCAGGGGGCAGCTTTCTACCGGGCGGGGCGGGCTCCCGAGGAGCCTACCGTCGCCTTCGCCGAGGTCCTGCAGGGCAAGGAGCTCTCCTACAACAACCTCCTCGACCTGGAGGCGGCGCTCGCCTGCTTGAAGGATCTCGACGGCATCGCGGCAGTCGTGATCAAGCACAACACCCCCTGCGGCGTGGCGCTGGGGGAGAGCCCGGCGCAGGCGTTCGCCCGTGCTCGCGCCTGCGATCCGGTCTCGGCCTTCGGAGGGATCGTCGCGCTCAACCGGCGCGTGGACGCGGCCGCCGCCCGCGAGCTGTGCGACCTCTTCCTCGAGTGCGTCATCGCGCCCGGGTACGACGACGCGGCCCGGGCGGCGCTCTCCGCCAAGAAGAACGTGCGGCTCCTTCAGGCGCCGCTGCTCGAAGGTCCTCGCGCGGGCTGGAAGCGCCGGCCCGAGGAGGCCCGCGAGCTGCGCTCGGTGGTTGGCGGGCTCCTGGTGCAGGACCGCGATCTGGGCGTGGTACGCCGGGAGGAATGCCGCGTACTCACCCGGCGCGCGCCCACCGAGACCGAGTGGAACGACCTGCTCTTCGCCTGGAAGGTGGTGAAGCACGTGAAGTCGAACGCCATCGTCTTCGCGCGCGGCGACCAGACCACCGCCATCGGCGGAGGGCAGACGAGCCGTGTCGAGTCCGTGAAGACCGCCGTCATGAAGGCGGCCCTCCCGGTGCGCGGCTCCGCGGTGGCCTCGGACGCCTTCTTTCCCTTCAAGGACGGGGTGGAGGAGATCCTCCGCGCCGGCGCGACGGCCATCATCCAGCCCGGCGGCTCGGTGCGCGACGCCGAGGTGGTGGAGGCCGCCGACGCGGCGGGCGCGGCCATGGTCGCGACCGGCATGCGGCATTTCAGGCACTGAGCCCAGGTCTCGATGCGCGTTCTGGTGGTGGGATCGGGCGGTCGCGAGCACGCCCTCGCGTGGAAGGTCGCCCAGAGCCCGCTCCTCACGGAGCTGTTCTGCGCGCCGGGAAACCCGGGCATGGAGCCGCTTGGGACGATCCTGCCGATCCGCGCCGACGACGTGGCAGGGCTCGTGCGCGCCTCCCGCGACCACAGGATCGACCTGGTGGTGGTGGGGCCGGAGGCGCCGCTCGTTGCCGGCCTGGTGGATCGTCTGGCGGAAGCCGGCATCCAGGCCTTCGGACCCTCCGCGGCGGCTGCCGAGGTCGAGGGCTCGAAGGCGTTCGCCAAGGACGTGATGAACGCCGCCAGCATCCCCACCGCCGAGCACGGCACCTTCGACGCGCTCACGCCGGCGCTCGCCTTCGCGACCGCCCGCGGTGGCCGGGTGGTGGTGAAGGCCGACGGGCTCGCCGCCGGGAAGGGCGTGGTCGTCGCGGGCGGAATCCGCGAGGCCGAAGAGGCGCTCAGGGCCATGCTCATCGACCGCGTGCACGGTGGGGCGGGCGCGCGCGTCGTGGTGGAGGAGAGGCTCGAAGGCCCGGAGGTGAGCGTCATCGCGCTCTCCGACGGCGAGCGGGTTTGCCTTCTCCCCCCGGCGCAGGATCACAAGCGGGTGGGCGACGGGGACGCCGGCCCGAACACGGGCGGGATGGGCGCCTACTCTCCTCCGCCAGGGGCCGGGCCCTCGCTCGCCCTGGAGGTGGAACGGACCGTGCTCCTGCCTGCGCTGCGCGAGCTTTCGCGGCGGGGAAGGCCGTTCCGCGGCGCGCTCTACGCCGGGCTCATGCTCACGCCGCGAGGGCTGCGGGTGCTGGAGTTCAACGCTCGGCTGGGCGACCCGGAGACGCAGCCCCTGGTGATGCGGCTCGCTGGCGATCTGCTCCCCGCGCTCCTCGCCTCGGCGCGCGGCGACCTGTCCGGCGTGGAACTGGTGGTGGACCGGAGGCCCGCGGTCGGGGTCGTGCTGGCGGCGGAGGGCTACCCAGCCCAGCCGGCCACCGGTGACGCCATCGAGGGCGCGGATGGGCCGTTCGAGGAGGGCGTGCAGATCTTTCACGCCGGGACGGCGCGCGGTCCCGGCGGGAAGCTCGTCACAGCCGGAGGAAGGGTGCTCAGCGCCTGCGCGATCGGAGAGAGCCTGGCGGCGGCGCGGGAGCGAGCCTACCGGGCCCTGCGGCGCATCCGGCTCCGGGGCGGGCATTACCGGAGCGACATCGGGCTGCGCTGAAGCCACGGCGCGAGAGAGGGAAACGGATGGAAGCCAAGGTGCTGGTGCTGATGGGCTCGGACTCCGACTGGGAGGTGATGTCCGAGGTGAAGAAGGCGCTGGACGAACTGGGCGTCGGCTCGGACGTGCACGTCTCCTCGGCGCACCGGACGCCGGAGCGCACCGCCAAGCTGGCGCGCGAGGCCGCTGGCCGGGGCATCGGCGTGGTGATCTGCGGGGCGGGGGCCGCGGCGCATCTCGCAGGCGTCGTGGCCGCCGAGACGGAGCTGCCGGTGCTGGGCGTGCCGCTCGCGTCCTCCGACCTCCAGGGGCTCGATGCGCTCCTCGCCACGGTTCAGATGCCAGCCGGCATCCCAGTGGGAACGCTCGCCATTGGCAAGGCGGGCGCCCGCAACGCGGGCCTGCTGGCGGCGCGCATCCTCGCCCGCTCCGATCCGGAGCTGGCGGCCCGCATCCGCGCAGCGCGGGAGAGCATGGCCCGCCAGGTGGAGGCGAAGGACGCCGCCCTCCAGACGCGGCTCGGTGGGGGGTCGTAGGCGGACCGGATGTCCCTTCTCGGCCGTTACCTCGCGCGGGAGATCCTGCTCCCCTTCGGCGCGGGGCTGCTGTTCCTCACCCAGGTCCTGCTCGCGACGCAGATCCTGGCGCAGTCGGACGTGCTCCTGGGCTCCGGGGTCTCCGGGCTCGACCTCGCGGCCATCGCCGCCGACCTGGTGCCGCACTTCCTGGGGTACGTCCTCCCGGTGGCCTTCCTGCTGGGGGCGGTGGTCGGCACCGGCCGGCTGGCGGAGGACAGGGAGCTCGTCGCGCTGGGCGCGGCCGGCCTATCCCCGGCGCGGCTGGTGCGGGTGCCGCTCGCGCTAGGCCTCGTCGTCGCGGCCGCCGCGCTCTGGCTCGCGCTGGTGGTCGAGCCCGCCGGGCTGCGCGATGCCCGCCTGCGGGTGAACGACCTCATCCGACGGAACGTGACGAGCGACGTCCGGGCCGGGGTGTTCTACGAAGACCTGCCAGGGCTCACGCTCTATGCCGCCTCGACCAAGGGTGGGCGGTGGACGCACGTGCTCATCTCCGACCGGACCGATCCCGCCGCCCCCCTGCTCGCGCTTGCGCAGACCGGCCGGCTCGAGCCGGTGGGAAGCGGCGAGGAGATGCGGCTCGTCCTCGACAAGGGCGAGGTGCACCGGGAGGAGCTGCGCTCGGACGAGTACGTGTCGGCGCAGTTCGCGCGCGCGACCATCACGTTGGGCGTCGGGCAGACGCTCTCCGAGCGCAACCGGCTGATGGGCTCTCCCTTCGAGATGCGCCCGCGGGACATCGTCGCGCGCGCCCGCGCGGAGGCCGCGCGCGATCCGGAGAGCGCCCGCCGCTGGTGGACGTTCCTGCACCGGCGCATCGCGGGGCCGCTCGCCATCCTGGCCTTCTCCATCCTGGCAGTGCCCATCGCCGCCTCGCGGAGGGGCGGCCGAGCCTTCGGCTACGCGGTCACGCTGGTGGCCGTCGTCGCCTACTACGCCGTGCTCCGGTTTGGCGAGGGGCTCTCGCAGCGCGGCGCGCTGCCGCCGTGGCTCGGCCCGAACGTGCCGAATCTCGCCTGCGCGCTCGCGGGCATCGCCCTCGTCGCACTCATGGAGCGGCGCGGCCCAGGCGCGGTGCGATGACGCTCTTCCTTCACGTGGCCCGGCGGGCGCTGGCCGCCTTCGCGGCCTCGCTCACCGCTGTGGTGGCGCTCTTCCTGGTGGTCGACTTCGCCGAGAACGCGAGCGTCTTCCACGGCCCGGGATGGCTCGCCGCGGTCGTGGAGCTGTACGCGTATCGCGCCGCGGAGGTCGCCTACCAGGTGGCGCCCGCCGCGATGCTCCTCGCCGCCGCGGTCACCGCGAGCGGCCTGCGCCGCACCCGCGAGTACACCGCACTGCGCGCGCTCGGCCTGGGGCCCTGGCGCGTGGCGCTCCCCACGCTCGCCGTGGCGGCCGCCGTGGGGCTCGGGCTCGCCTGGCTGAAGGACGCGGTGGTGGTCGATGCCACCGGCCGGGCGGAGGAGATCATGGCGGTGCGCTTTCACCGCGGGGGAGGGCTCGAGCGCTCACGCGAAGGGAGGCGCTGGTTCCGCGGCCGCGACGGCCGGCGCATCTACCACCTGCGAGGCGGGGGCGACGACGGCGCGTTCGAGCGGGTCACGATCCTCGACGTGAGCGAAGGCTTCCGGCTGGCGCGGCGGCTCGACGCGGCCCACATGCGCCCTGCAGCCCAGCCCGGGACGTGGACCCTCACCGACGTGGCCGAGCGGACCTTCGCGGAGGACGGCAGCGTCACGACCGTGATCCGGGCCGAGGGGACCTACCGCTTCGACGAGGAGCCGGGCGCCTTCGCCGTTCGTGCCGGCCGGCCGGCGCAGATGCGGCGCGGTGTGCTGGCGGCCCAGATCGGCCTGCGCCGCCGGCTCGGATTGCCAGTCCAGGATTTCCAGCTCGAGCTCTCCAGCCGAAACGCCTACCCGCTGGCCGGCCTCCCGGCGGGGCTGCTCGCGCTGGGCCTCGCGCTGCGCAGGGAGCGCAAGGGGCACCTGACGGCCGCGCTGCTGGAGGCGGTGGGAGTGTCGCTCGCTTTCTGGCTGCTCCAAGGGGTCTGCTGGTCGATGGGCTCCTCCGGCCGCCTCCCCGCCCCGGTGGCAGCCTGGCTACCGGACGGGATCTTCCTCCTCCTCGGGCTCGCCGCCATTCGCCGGAGCGCCTGAGTGTGACTTCATCAGGAGTGCCCTGGCGGTCGCCCGCGGAGAACAGCCCCGCAGGGCGGGTCGCGCGGGGGGGGCTCATGCTACGGTCCGCCGCGCAATGCCCGGGGTCGCTCTCCTCGCCCAGCCGACACCGCAGCCTGCCGGTGCTCTCCAGCGCGCCTTCGCGCGGCTGGCGGGCTACGCCGTCCTCGCCCACGCGCTCTTCCTGCCCATCTCGGTCGCCGGGATGCAGATCGCGCTGGGCGTGGCGGCGGTGGCGCTGGTGGCGCTGCAGCTCTGCGGACGCCCGGCCTGGTCGAGGAGCTCGCTCGACCTGCCCACCTTCCTGCTGGTGGGAGCGGCGGTGGCGTCGCTGGGACTGGGCGCGCTGGGTGGCTCGCCGCCGGTGGGCTGGCACGAGGCCACCTTGTGGCGGGCGCTCCTCTCCGCGCCGGTGCTCCTCTCTGCCATCGAGGCGAGCCGCGCCTCGGGCGCCGAGGACGATCCCTCCGCGCCGCAGCGGCTGGCGCTGGTGGCCCTCGCCACGTGGGCGCTCGCGGCGCTGGTGCCGAGCGCGATCGCCTGGGTGCAGTACTGGACCGGCCTCGACCCCCTGCACGCGCTCGGACTGCGCGACCAGGCGGTGCGCGCCCCCGCGCCCTGGTATCCAGGTCACTATGCCGCGGTGGGCTTCTTCCGCTGGTACCAGCGGCTCGCCCACGACCTCACGCCCCCGCTGCTGCTCGCCGCGGCTGTCGCCATCTCGGGTGGGCTGGCAAGGCCGCGCCGGCTCCTCCTCGCGATCGCCTCGGGTGCGGCGGCTGCGGCGGTGGTGCTCACCCTCTCGCGCGCGGCCTGGGTCAGCCTCGCGCTGGGCGCGATGACGCTGGCCGCCCTCTCCGGCCGCATGCGCCGCTGGGCCCTGCCTGCGGTGGTGGCCATGAGCCTCGCGCTCGCGCTCCACCCCGCCGTGCGCGCGCGGCTCGCCCACCTCGCCGTCGCGGGCGACAACGACGACCGCAAGCACATCTGGCACGTGTGCCGGGCCGTGATCGAGGACCATCCGCTCACCGGCGTGGGCTGGGGGAACCTCCCGCGCCGCAGCGGTCCTTACTACGACCGCATCGCGCCCTGGAACCCGCTCCGCGCCTGGTGCCACGACAGCTTCCTCAGTGCCTGGGCCGAAGGAGGGCCGCTCCTCCTCGCCGCGCTCACCGCCTGGTGGGCGCTCCTCCTGCGCGCGTTCTGGCGCTGGCGTGCCTCCGCACGGACGGACCTCGCGCGGGGGGCGGCGGGGGGCGGGCTGGCCGCGCTCGCGGCCATGCTCGCCAACTCGCTCGTCCACGACATCCTCTACTCGAGCGAGGCGATGTACGCGCTCATGGCCGCCGTAGGGGTGGCGGCGGCGCTGGCGCGTGCCCGGCCGGCACCGCCGAGTGGGGCGCCACCGTCCGCGAGCGCG
>JBBQEB010000184.1:0-6584 GCA_038320275.1 Myxococcales bacterium
ACCCTCCGTAAGCATACCCACCCACCTTCGGCTGCACGTCGTTCACCACCAGCGCATGCGGCGCGACGCCGTTCTGCGCCATGCGCTTGATGGCCATGTTGATCTCGCGGATGGGGTGCTGTCCCGCGCGCAGGACGAAGAGGCTCACGCCGGCCACGCGGGCGGCGAGCGCGCCGTCTGTCACCGCCAGGATGGGAGCTGTGTCCACCAGGACGACGTCGTAGTCTCGCGAGACGGCGGCCATCGCCTCCTCATACCGGCGACTCGCGAGCAGCTCCGAGGGATTCGGCGGCAGCGTTCCCATGGCCAGGAACTCGAGATTGGCGTTGGAGGTCGGCCGGATCGCGGCCCTCAGCTCCACCGACCCGGCGATGACGTCCGCCAGGCCGGGGGCTTTTTCCATGGCGAAGTAGTGGTGCAGACGGCCTTTGCGGAGGTCGCCGTCCACGAGCAGCACGCGCCTCCCTGTATCGGCCAGCACGTGGGCGAGGTTCACGCTGAGGAACGACTTGCCGATGGAAGGGCTGGGACCGCCCACCACCACCGTGTTGTTCCGCGACTCGACCAGCGCGAACTGGAGGCTCGTCCGAAGGCTGCGAAGCGCCTCGATTGCGAGGTCGTCTGGGGTCGTGATCGCCAGGATTCCCAGCCCGCCCGCGGGGTTCTTGCGGTACGCGCGCGCGTAGCCAGCCTGCACGTCGCTGTGTGGCACGCTGCCATACACGGGCAACCCGGTTTCGGCTTCCAGCAGCTCCGGATCCTCCACCCCTTGGTCCAGGGACTTGCGGATGAAGGTGGCGGCGATGCCACCGGCGAGCCCGATGAGCAGCGCCAGCGCCAGGGTGGAGCCGGTCTTCGGGCTCGAGGGCTCGAGGGGGAAGACGGCATTGTCCAGGATGCGCACGTTACCCACCGTCCCGGACTTCACCACCCGCAGCTCCTGCGACTTGTTGAGGAGGAGCACGTAGAGCTCGTTTGCCACCTTCACGTCCCGGATGAGACGCGCCGCGTTGAGCTCCGTCTCCGGCAGGGAGCGCAGGTTCTTGTTGAGCTCGTCGCGCTCGGACAGGAGCTGCGCTGCCTTGGCCCTGAGCGCCGCGACCGCGGGGTGGTTGTCTGTGAACCTCTCGCGCAGCTCCGCTCGCTGCATCTCGAGCTGCGACAGCGACTTTTCCACGTCCGCCGAGCGGTCCAGTATGGCCTTGGTCTCGACGCTCAGGTCGATGCCGGCGCCCCGCGTGGTGCGGTAGGCGTTGAGGGCGGCCTCGGAGGCCTCGACGTTGGCGCGAAGCTGCGGAAGCTGCCCCGTCACGAACTCGAGGGTCTTCTCGGCCTCCGCGGAGCGGCGCTCGACGTTCTGTCGCAGGTAGGTCCGTGCGATGGCGTCGAGAATGGCGACCACGCGCTTCGGGTCCGTGCCCTCGAGGGCGATGCGCAAGACGCCAGTCTTCTTGCCCTTTTCTGAAATGGTGAGCTGGCGTTGAAGCTTCTCGACGACATCCGTGCGTTCGAGACGGGCGATGCGGAACTGCGTACCGGCGCGCGCGACGAGCTGGGAAACGAAAAGCTCCACTTCTCCGCCCGCGGCCGCCTTGCCTACGGAGCCTTCGAGCACCGGCTGCCCCTTCGGACCCAGCACGCGAAACCTACCGCCCTCCCCTGCGACGAGGAGGAGGCGCTTGCCGACCCAGGTCTTGGGGACGGACAGGCGGTCGAGGAGGATGCGTTCACCACCCCAGGCGAACGAGCTGAGTCCGAGCACCGGGGGCGCGAGCCCGTCCTCGGAACGCTGGCGGGCGATGCCGCGTCCGAACACGGGCGCATGTCGCGGCTCGGCAACGGTGTCGAGCTTCAGCTCGTCCACCACCGAGCCCACCAGCGTGCGGGAGCGGAGGATCTCGATCTCGGTCTCGGCAGGGGAGGTGCTGCCGAACATGCCCTGGAGCTCGTCCAGCGCGGCCAGGGTCTTCTGCTTCTCCTCCACCTGCACGACCGCGTCCGACTGGTACTTCGGGCTGACCGCGAGGAGGTACAGCGCCGCCCCCAGCAAGGCCGCGAGGCAGGTCCCCGCGAGGATCCAGCGGCCCTCGAGGATGGTCTCGATGTAGCTGCGTAGGGTGGGACCGTCGTCCTCCCCGAAGCCGAAGCCGCCCGCACGGGCCGACAGCGGCCCTGAGGGCACGGGAAGCGCCGGAGGGGCCGGCTCGACGACCTCGAGCGGTGCTGGCAGCTTCTTGCTCGGATCCGGCATGTGGCTCAAACCCTCTGGGGTGCGCACTTCATCCCTGCGCGGAGGAGGCCGGTCCAAAACGCCGCTTCGCCCACAGACCTGCTTCCCCGTGTGCGACCCGACCGGGTGCAGAGTGGAACGAGGGTTGTACCGCATTCCCGGGACGCGGTCGAGAAGGAGTCCGCACAATGAGTGAGAACGGGCTGGCCGCGCCCGGCGGCGGATCGTCCAACTCGCGCACGCGACCCACCCCTCTCGGTTCGCGGGATTCCACCGCGAAACGGAAATCAGTATATGTGTGACCCTCAGATGTAGTACCCGAAGTCCGGATCGCGCGCGACCCGGCCGCATGAGGTCTCGCCGTGTCCTTGGCTGCAGTTCTCCTTCTTTCCCTGTGCATCTCGCTCCTGGTGACGCCTGGCGTTCGCTCCATCGCGCGCGCGCGGGGGGCGCTCGACTGGGCGCACAGCTCCCGGAAGGTGCACGGCCGCCCGGTGCCGCGCTTCGGGGGGCTCGGGATCGTCGCTGGTACCTATGGTGCGCTGGGCCTCGGGCTCCTCGCCTCGGGCTCCCTGCGGGCGGCGATGATCTCCGATGGCCGAAGGATGGCGGGGCTCGCCCTGGCGGGGCTCGTCGTGGCCGGCCTGGGCTTCTACGACGACCTCCGCGGCACCGGCGCCCGGAAGAAGCTCGGGATCCAGTTTGGCGCGGCGCTGCTACTCTACTGGGCTGGCTTTCGCATCGACCACATCGACAACCCGCTCGGCGGCGACTTCGCCATGGGCGCGCTCTCGCTGCCGCTCACCCTCCTCTGGATCGCCGGCGTTTCCAACGCCGTGAACCTCATCGACGGGCTCGACGGCCTCGCCGGCGGCATCTGCCTCGCCGGGGCGCTCACTGCCCTCGCCATCGGGGCGCACGCCGGGGACGTTCCGACCATGCTGATGGCGGTGGCGCTCGCCGGCGGCATCGCCGGATTCCTGGTCTTCAACGTGAACCCCGCGTCCATCTTCATGGGCGACACCGGGAGCTTGTTTTTGGGGGTCATGCTCGCCGCGCTGGCGCTCCGGCCCGACCAGGCGGGGGCCCGCGACGTGCCGCTCCTGTCGATGGCGCTCGCCCTCGGCATCCCGCTCGCCGACACCGCCATCGCCGTGGTGCGGCGCGCGGCGCGCGGCGCTCCCCTCTTCGACGCCGATCGGGGGCACATCCACCACCGGCTGCTCGATCGCGGGCTGAGCCATCGGCAGGCGGTCTTCGCCCTCTGGGCGGCGACCGGCCTCCTGTCGGGCGCGGGCGCCTATCTCGTTTGCGGTCACACCCTGAGGGCAGCCGTCCTCGTCCTCACCGTGCTCGGGGGTGGCACCGTGCTGTACGCGCTCGGCATGCTGCCTGCGCCCGGCGAGGAGATGATGGAGCTCCGCCGCGAGAACCGGGCCCGGCTGCGCGCGGTGCGCGGCGTGGCGGGCCTGCTCAGGCGGGCCGCGCACGCCGGCGATCTCGAGCATGCGCTCGGGGCCGCGGCGGCCGCGCTGGGCGCGCGCGCCGTGAAGCTCGGCCGATGGAAGCCGCAGCGCGTGCAGGTCGCCGGTGGAGCGGGCCGGCCCGCCGGCCCTTCCCGCTTTCCGCTGAACAGCGCTCGCCCCCGGCAGGGCGTGCTGGAAGTGGAGTGGCGCGAGCCGGGAGCGGTCGACCGCGACCGCGAGATCGCCTGCGAGCTGCTGTGCCGGAACGTGGCGCGCGCGGTGGCGCGGATGGATGCTGCCCCCGTCCGGAACCGGGCGCTGCCGCGGCGTGGGGCCGAGGCCTGACGTCCTCCAGTGAAGGGCGGCGTTCTGACCTCTACAGCGAACGGAGGACCGCGAGCAGCTGCGCGGTGCGGTGAACGCGATCGTACCGGGCCAGGAACGCGGCTCGCGCGCGCGGCCCCAGCACCGGCGCGGCGGCGATGAGGGCCCGCAGCCCGTCGACGGCCCCCTTCACGTCCCCGTTCGCCACCACCCGGCCTATCCCTTCCTTCTCCACGGTCCTCGCGACCTGGCTCTCCTGTGGCCCGACGTACAGCACCGGGCGGCCCACCGCCATGATCCCGTAAAGCTTGGACGGCTCGATGAGCCCGAGGGTGCGCGGATCCTGCGAGACGAGGTGCACGTCCGCGGCCGACAGGGACCTCGCCAGGCTCTCCGCGGGAGCATAGGGGAGGAGGCTGACCAGGCCGTCCCGCTCAGCGCCGTCGAGCGCCTGGCGCCCCGCGCCGCCACCCACGAACACGAAGCGGGCCTCGCGGCTCATCGCCCTCGCGAGGGCGATGAGCGTCTCCACGTCGTGTCCCTTGCCGAGGTTCCCCGAGTACATGACGAGCGGTCGCCCGTCCCTCGCGAGCTCGCCTCGGACGGGGTTGGCGGACGGGTCGACCGGCGCGAGCTTCCTTCCGTCGGCCCAGTTCGGCACGACGTGGAGCCGCTCCGCCGGAGCGCCAGCCCTTCTCAGCCGCTCGCCCATGACCTCGCCCGGCACCACCACCGCATCGGCGCCGCGGATCATGGAGCGCGCGATCCGGCGGAGGAGGCGCGCGGGTACGCTCTTCGCGCCGAGCACGCCGAGCTCCACCGCCAGGTCGGGGTAGACGTCCTGCGCCCAGTAGACGAAGCGCGCGCCCTTCGCCCTCATGGCGCTCCCGAGCAGCGCGACGAGCGGGGGCGTCGACATGGCGATGACGACGTCGGGCCGCTCGGCGCTCGCCAGCCGGGCCGCCGCGCCGGCGAAGAAGCTGCCATAATCGGCGAGCCGCGCCACCGTGGAGGCGCGGCCGAGGCCCGTGGACGAGACGCGGACGATGCGAACGCCCCGGTACAGCTCGCCGGGCGGGAGCCTCGCTCCTCCCCGGTAGTCGCCGCGGGTCGCGAGGGCGGTGACCTCGAGGCCCGCCGCCGCCAGATCCACGGCGAGATCAGTGGCCAGCGTCGCGGTTGCGGCGATGTCCGGGTGAAAGTACTGGTTCAGCAGCAGGACCTTCATTCATGGATCCGGCGCACGCCCACCTTGACCGCAGGAACCCCGGAGTAGATGCCGTACGCTTCGGTACCCCCGCGCAGCACGCTCCCCGCTCCAAGGACGGCATGGCTGGCGAGCCGCGACCCAGGAAGAAGGAGCGACCTCACGGCCGCCCAGGCGCCCTCCTCGATGACGACCGGCTTCACGACCAGCCCGAAGCTGGCCTTCGACCAGTCGTGGTTGCCCGTCTCGATCATGCAGCCCTGGGACAGGCAGGCGTGGGCGCCGATCTCGACCTGGCCCAGCGAGTCGATCCAGACGCCCTCCCCTATCCAGGCGTGGTCACCGACGGAGAGGCGCCACGGGAACTTGATGTGCACGCGCCCCCTGATCACCACCCCACGACCGATCTTCGCGCCGAACAGCACCAGGAGACGCCGGCGCACGGCCGACGGCCAGGGCAGCGCGGTGAGGAAGAACGCTCGGTCGATGCCCATCCAGAGCGCGCGGAGCGGGAGCGAGCGGCCGGGGTCGAACCAGCGGTTGTCGAAAGTGTCGAGACGCGTACGTGGCTGGCGCGCGAGCTCCTCGGTCATGTTCACCTCGACCATCCCGCCTCCTGATAGCGGCGGCGGCGATGAGGCGCCCCCGAGCCAGCATCCCCGACCCACCGTGCTGGGTGGACGAGCGGTGAGCGTGAGAGCTGATCGGGCGCTCGCGTCGTTACTCCCCTGCCCTGGGAGGCTTCTGGTTTCTCCGGCCGCCCCGACCATGGAGGGCAGATGACCTGGCAAGAGGATTACCTGGCGCGCTTCTACACCTCCTCCCCGGGATGGAAGGACGGAACGAGCGAGTTCTGGGCGCTGTGCTCCGAGATGATCCCGCCCGGCACCCGGGTGCTCGAGCTCGGGTCGGGCTCCTCGAACCCGACGTCGGCCTATCTCTCCCGGCGCTACGAGCTGCACGGGGTCGACGTCGATCCAGGAGCGCGCGCCAACGAGCACCTTCGAAGCGTCGAGATCATCTCGGGCACGCGGCTCCCGTTCGCGGACGCGTCCTTCGGGGCGTGCGTGTCGGACTACGTGGTGGAGCACCTCTCTGACCCGGCTGGGCACCTGGCGGAGGTCTCCCGGGTGCTCGCCCCGGGTGGAGCCTACGTCCTGCGGACCCCGAACAGCCTTCATTACGTGGCGCTGGCGGCGCGCGTCACGCCGCATTGGTTTCACGAGCTCGTGGCCAATCGCCTCCGGGGCCTCCCCCCGGACTCGCATGAGCCCTACCCCACCTACCATCGCCTCAACACCGCTCGCAGCATCAAGGAGCGCGCCCAGGCCGCGGGGCTCGAGCTCGAGCTCTGCCG
>JBBQEB010000185.1:0-6560 GCA_038320275.1 Myxococcales bacterium
GAGGAGCAGGATCTCCGCTCGCTGGCCACGCCGCGTCGCGAGGTGCGCGGTGACCAGCAGCGCCGCTGCTGCGACGCCCCGCTGTGGCTGCCGGTGCGCCGCGGAAAGCACCGCAGTCCACCACGCTGCCTGCTGACCGGCAGCGTCGAGCACCCCCAGCCAGCGGAACTGGCGCGCGGTCACGCCGGCGCCTCCGCCTGCAACGACACTTGGGCGGGCCTCCACAGCCCGACGCTCGACGCCGACACGAAGAGGAGCCAGAGGGGCCCGGCGACGACGAGCCAGCGCGCGGCAGCGTCGGACACCACCTGGAGGCACACCGGTAGGCTCGCCGCGCCAGCCGCAATGGCGAGCCACGCCAGCCGGCGCGGGAAGGCCGCTTGGCGCAGCGCGACCCCGAGCGCGAGGAGCCCGACTCCGAGCAGGAGGTTGAAGAGCGCGTCGAGGGCCACGGACGAGCCCAGCAGAGCTCGTCCGACGGCGGCGCAGGCGCCGTCCTGGGCGCAGCCGGGCGCCACGTGGAGGACGAGCACGAGGGGCGTCAGCGCGCCGGCGGCATTGAGGAGCGCGCCGGCGGCGATAGCGAGGCCGCCGGCCCACGCGGCCGGGGTGGCGACCCGCTGCGCTAGCCCGACGGCCCAACCCGCCAGCGCCACGAGACCGATCGTGAAGGCTACCGCGCTCGCCGCGCTCGCCACCGGGTGGACCGGCGCCGCCTCGGCCCAGGCGTCGAGTGCGCCGGCGCGGTAGGCGCCGGGCACGTCCACCAAGAGGGCGACCCCGAGTACGTTGCCGAGCACGCCGACCAGGCCGCACGAGGCGGCGAGACGGTCAGCGCGAGGGGAGGCCGTCATGGTCGCACCTTGAACGATCTCCACCTTCCGGCTCTCTCAGCGCGTGGTGGCATCGACGGGCCGTCCATCGACGTGGTGGACCTGGTGCTCCCCGCGGTAGGTCCAGCCATCGGCGGAGTGCGCCGTCCCGACGAATCTGTCGTCGGATTGGGGGCCTTCAGCGGCCGCGAAGGCGATCGGGGCGAGGGTGGTTGCGCCGAGCATCGTCAGACCTCCTCGGCGCGCCCCGGGCGCACCATCACCATCTGCACCAGCCCCGTGTAGCGCTCGAGAAACCCGCCCTCGCAGTAGCAGAGGTAGTACCGCCACATGCGCCGGAACCACGGGTCGCCGAACCGCTCCGCCGCCTCCCGCCGGAGGTCCAGGTTCTCCCTCCAGGTGGCCAGGGTGCGCGCGTAGTGGGGCGTGAAGTCCTCGAGGTGGGTGAGCCGCAGGTCGCTTGCCCGGGTGGCGGCCGCCAGCAGCGCAGTGACCGACGGGATGCAGCTCCCTGGGAAGACGTGACGCTTGATGAAGTCCACCTCCCGTCGGGCCCGCTCGTACTTCTGGTCCGCCATCGTGATGGCCTGGATCGCGGCCCGCCCTCCCGGGACGAGCAGGGCCGCGCAGCGCGCGAAGAAGGCGGGGTAGTACTCCGCGCCCACCGCCTCGATCATCTCCACCGAGACGAGCTTGTCGTAGCTGCCCGTGAGGTCGCGGTAGTCGCTCAGGAGCACCGTCACGCGATCCTGCAGCCCGGCCTGGCGCACTCGCCCGGTGGCGAGCTCGTGCTGATTTGGGGAGATGGTCGTGGTGGTGACGCGGCAGCCGTACCGCCGGGCGGCGTGGATCGCCATCGACCCCCAGCCGGTGCCGATCTCGACCAGGTGGTCGGAAGGGCGGAGGTCGAGCTTCCTGCAGAGCAGGTCGAGCTTGTGGGTGCTCGCCTCCTCGAGACTTGCTTCGGATCGCGGGAAGATGGCGCAGGAGTACGTGAGGCTCGGGTCGAGCATGAGCTCGAAGAACTCGTTCCCGAGGTCGTAGTGCGCCGCGATGTTCCGGCGGCTTCCCTGGCGCGTGTTGCGCCGGAGCGCGTGAACGGCCCGCTCGAGCGGAGCCCGCAGCCTGGCCAGCCCACCTTCGAGCTGAACCAGGGTGTCGTCGTTGCGTGCAAAGAGCCGGATGAGCGAGGTGAGGTCGTCGGCGTCCCAGTCGCCGTCGGCGTATGCCTCCGCTGCGGCGACGCTGCCGCCCAGGGCGGCGCGCCGCCACATGCGGGAGCGGTGCACGGTGAGCGTGGCGGCGAGGCCGTCCGCGGCGGGTCGGCCCAGCGTGACCTCGGTACGACCCTCCCGGACCCGTAAGATTCCCTCCAGCGCTGCCAGCCGCGGCAGCAGCAGTCCACGCCAGGCGCCGCCGACCTGTTCGTCCTGCGACGGGACGGCGACCGTCGAATCGGTCATCACGTTCGGAACCTCCTCGCCGGCAGCGCGCTGCGCTTTGCCGGGTGCACGTGAAACGGGGCGCGCTTCGCCCACAGGCGCAGGGCCTGGACGTAGATGGCCGCGTGCACCTTCCAGGACATGAGCGGGGTGGTGAGGGCAGCGCGCCACAGCTCGGCCGCGCTCCACGGCCGGCGCTCCAGCGAAAGCCGCGCCCGGAACACCTCGCCCCCAGCCTCCTCGTTCAGCATCTCGACCGAGAGTCGCTCTCCGGGTGCGGGGAGGAGCCAGTTGTAGCTCTGCTCCATCCCGAGAAAGGGTGAGACGTGGAACCGCTTGGGGAAGGACGCGCGCGCCACCTCCCCGTCCGCGCGCAACGCGTAGGCGTGCCGCTCGAACCAGGGCGTGTTGGTGATTTCGGCCAGCACCGCCTCCAGCGTCCGCCCATCGCGCCCAAACAGATAGTAGAAGCTGACGGGGTTGAAGGCGCGACCCAGGGACCGGACGTGCGTGAGGAGCCGCACCGGACCGACGGGACGGAACCCCAGCTCGCGCTCGACCCGGTCCCGGACTGCCTCGGCCAGGGACGGCGCACCCGCCAGGTAGTCGCCCCGCCAGAAGGAGAGTAGCCCGAAGCGGCCGTCGCGGATCGGTCCAGGCCCAGCCAGCAGGCCGGGCAGCTCGTCGAGGTCGAGGTACAGCATCGACAGGCGGTAGGTGAAGGCGTGCGCGACCGGTCCGCGCCGGGCGTGGGCCAGCGTGCCGGTGTAGATGGCGCTCTCCCGCGTCACGCGGCCAGCTCCCCGCCGGCGGCGCCCGATGCGCCACTCAGGCCGACCCCGAACCGCTCGCAGACGCGGAGCGCGCTCACCACCCCATCCTCGTGGAACCCATTCCGCCAGTACGCTCCGCAATAGGATGTCTGCCGGTGCCCGATGAGCTCACCGTGGCGCGCCTGGGCCGCGACCGCGCGCGGCGTGTAGACGGGGTGGTGGTAGGTCATCCGGGCGATGGTGCCTTCGGGCGCCACGTCGCGGTTCAGCGTCACGAAGTAGTCGCGCGCGGCGGTGATTCGCTGCAGGCGGTTCATCCAGTAGGTGACGCAAGCGCCCTCGCCGCCCTCGTCGTCGAGGTGATAGTTCCACGAGGCCCATGCCCGCGTACGCCGGGGCATGATCCGCCGGTCGTGGTGCAGCACAGCATCGTTGCGCCGATAGGTGAACTGCCCAAGGACATCCCGCTCCAGCGGAGAGGCGTCGGAGAGCATCCGCAGCGCCTGGTCCGCGTGCGCCGCGATCACCACGTGGTCGAACCTCTCGGGCGCAGCGCCCCCGGCGTGTAGCAGGAGTCCCTCGTTCACCCGGCGGATCGAGTGCACGGGACAGCCCGTCCGGATCTCGCCCCGGAAACCGGCCAGAATGGCCCGGACGTACTCGCGCGAGCCACCCACAACTGTCCGCCAGGGCGGGCGGCCGTTCACCTGAAGGAAGCCGTGGTTCTCCAGGAAGCGCACCAGGAACCGCGCAGGGAACTCGTCCAGGCTGGCGCGGCTCGAAGACCAAACTGCGCCCACCATGGGCAGGAGGTGGTCCTCGAGGAAGCCGGCCGAGTAGCGGCGCCGGCGGAGCCACTCGACCAGCGGCACTTCCTCACCTTCGCCGAGCAGCTCGCGGGCCTGCCGGTAGAAGCGGAGCACGTCGAGCACCATCCGGTGGAAACGGGGGCTGAGCAGGTTTCTGCGCTGCACGTACAGCGCCGCCAGGTCGTGGGCCGCGTATTCGAGATCACGCCGCTCGCTCCGGACCCCGAAGCTCATTTCCGTCGTCTGGGACGGCACCCCGAGCCGCTCGAGAAGCCGGATGAAGTTCGGGTAGGTGCGCGTGTTGAACACGATGAAGCCGCTGTCCACCGCCAGCGTCCGGTCGCCCTCGCGTACGTCGTGCGTGTGGGTGTGGCCGCCGAGGCGATCGTCCGCCTCGAGCAGGACGACGTCGTGCCGCGGAGCCAGGAGGTGGGCGCAGACGAGGCCCGAGATGCCGGATCCGACGATGGCGATCTTCATGGCGCTCCTCCCGCCGCCGGGCGCAGCCGGTAATGCGACACGCCCCACTCCTCGCCGCCGCCGAAGCCGAACAGCTCGGCGCAGGCGAGGAAGAAGATCCGCCACCGGTGGTACTGGCGGTCGGCCTCGGCCGGGTCCAGTCCGGCGGACAGCGCTGCCATCGCCTGCTCGCGGCGCGCGAGGAGGTTCGCGTACCAGGCCTCCGCCGTGCGGGCGTAGTGCGTCCCCGAAAGAGCCCAGTGCCCCTCGACCTCGAATGGTCCCCGCACACGCGCCAGCAGATCGTCGGATGGCATCATCCCGCCGGTGAAGAAGTGGCGCGCCATCCAGTCGCCGTCACCGTCCTCTTCGAACGGGTAGGCGTAGAGACGATGCGTGAAGACGTGGACGAAGAGGCGCCCATCTGGCACGAGCCAGAGGTGGATCCGCCGCAGCAGCTCGCTCCAGTTCCGCATGTGCTCGAACATCTCGACCGAGACGACGCGATCGAAGCGTCCTTCCGGCGCGAAGCCGTTCATGTCGGCCGTCAGCACCTCGAGGTTGGCGAGCCCGCGGGCGGCAGCGCGCGCTTTCACGAACTCGCGCTGCGACGCGGAGTTCGACACCGCAGTGACGTGGGCGCGCGGGTAGTGCTGGGCGAGCCAGAGCGACAGGCTGCCCCAGCCGCAGCCGAGCTCGAGGATGCGCTGCCCGTCGACGATTCGCGCGTGGCGGCAGGTGAGGTCGAGCATGGCCGCCTCGGCGTCGTCGAGCGTAGCGGCAACCTCGCTCCACAGCGCGCTGCTGTACTTGAGGTTGCGCCCCAGCACCGCCTCGAAGAACTCCGGCGGGACCTCGTAGTGCTGCCGGTTGGGGAGCCGCGGGTGGAGCGCCACCTGGCTGGCAGCCATGGTGCGAGTCCATTGCTTCACGGCCGCGTCGCGGTCGGCGTGGCGCCGCCTCTCGCTCTCGATGCGCGTCCGCAGCAAGCGCCGGATGCCGAGCCGCACCACGGGCTCCGGGATGAGGCCTCTCTCCGCAAGCTCGATGCCGAACATGCTGGTCCTCCTAAAACGGAAGAGGCGATTTTGCTCGCCCTGACCGCCACTGGCCCCGTCAGGGACCGAACCGAGCGAGTCAAAGCATATGAGCACGTTTATAACATCGAATGCCGAGGTGAGTCGGAACCGGCCAGGAGACGATATGGGCGACTTGATCACCACTCAGGAGGTGGCCCTCCAAGCCGGGGTCGGGCCGACCGCGGTGAAGCGGTGGGCCGATACGGGACTCCTGCCCTGCATCCGGACCGGCGGCGGACACCGGCGCTTCCTCCGCGGCGACGTGCAGCGGTTCCTCCGCGAGCATTCGGAACTTCCGCCCAAGTCGCAGGAGCCCTGGGTCGGCGCTATGCTCGAGGCGCGCGACCCGCTGGCCCTTCAGTCCTTCCTTCTCGCCGAGCGCGCGCGGCTCGGAGCGTGGCACCGCGTCGCTGCTGCGGCCGGGGAGGCGCTCGCCTCGCTGGGGAACCTGTGGCGCGCCGGCGCGGTCACGGTCGTCGAGGAGCACCTCGCCTCGGAGCGCCTCGCGCGCGCTGTGGCCCGGGTGGTCGAGGCCATCCCGCTCGGCCAGGAAGCCCCCCGCGCGCTCCTCGCCTGCGTCGAGGGCGACGATCACACCTTGGGGCTATCGCTCGTCGAGCTCGTGCTGCGCGAGGCGGGTTGGGCCACGCTGTGGGCGGGACGCCGGACCCCGCTGTCCGAGCTCGCCCCCGCCCTCGGTCTCCCTGGGGTGAAGATGCTGGCCGTCTCTGCTTCCCAGGTTCCCGCGGACGCACCGGCGTTACGTCGACAGGCCGACGCGCTGACCCGGATCGCGCGCAGCGCAGGCGTCGCGCTCGTCCTCGGCGGCTCGGGTCCCTGGCCGGACCGTCCCCGCCACGGCATCCGGTTCACCGCGATGGACGCCTTCTACGAGTATGCTCTGAAGGTGCGCGCAGCCATCGAGGAGGCGTCGCCAGCGGCATGACGCGGGCGCACCGCGGACGATTCGCATCCGAGACCGCCGCGGCCGGTACGTCTCACGGATTGAGTCGCCAAAGACCAAAGTTGAGGTAACCGGCGAATCCGACCCATACCAGATAGGGGACCAGGAGGGCGCCAGCAAGCGGGCGACGGCGCCAGAACGCGATCAGGGACGCGAGGATCAGGAACCACAGGAGCACGATGTCGATCAGTCCCAGATCCG
>JBBQEB010000186.1:0-6431 GCA_038320275.1 Myxococcales bacterium
GTTCGAGGCGCGCGTGCCCGACCCGGCGCTGCGCGCGGCGGCGGCGCCGCTCGTGCGGGGCGAGGCGGCGCGGCGGATCGACCTCGAGCCCTACCGCTTCCACGTCTCGGAGGACATCTACACCAGCATCGGCCTGCACGCGGACACCCGCCGCCGCTGGCGCTCGGTCTACCATCCGCGCGTGCTCAGCCGGATGCTCTCCCCGCAGGACCTCTCCGCCTGGTTCACCCAGCGGTTCAAGTACGCCTGCGGCACCCTCGACATCGCCCGCCGCGACAACCCGCTCCTGATGGCGGGGCTCACCGGCTGGCAGAAGCTGATGTACGGCTCCACCATCTACGCCTACCTGGCGCCCTTCTGGACGCTGCCGCTCATCGCGGCGCCGCTCGTCTTCTTCTTCACGGGCGTCTCGCCGGTCCGCGCCTTCGATGTCTCGCTCTTCGCCCGCCTCGTTCCCTTCCTGGTCGTGACGCGGCTGGCATTCATGGTTCGCGCGTGGCGCGTGCCGACCTGGCGCAGCGAGCAGTTCCACCTCTCCGCGTTCTGGCTGCACCTGCGCGCGCTCGCGCACGTGGTCGCGGGGAAGCACATCCGCTTCCTCGTGACCCCCAAGGTCGCGGGCCACGAGTCCTCGCTGCGCCTCGCGGCGCCGCACCTCGCGCTGCTCGCCCTGACGGCGCTGGGCGTCGCCTGGCGCGGCGCCCACCTCGCCGGCGCCTCCCGCGCCGCCTCGGTCGCGTTCGCCTCCAACGTCCTCTGGTCCGCGCACAACGCGCTGTTGTTCCTGCCCTTCATCGTCGCGGCCGCGGCGTTCCGGCCGCGCACCGCCGCGAGCCCGGGGTGAGCTTCCTCCGAGGGCTCCTCGCCTCGCGGTCGCACCTCGCCATCCTCGCGGGCATCGCCGGCGCGGTGGTGGTGCTGCGCTACGCCGCGCGCGCGGACGCGAGGGCCACGCCGCTGGCGGCCCTCGCGCCGCTCGCCCGAACCCTGCCGCTGCGCCCACGCGGGGCGCTCGACCCCGCCGAGCGGGAGCTCGCCGCCGCGGCGTGGAGCTACTTCGACCGGAACACCGATCCCGGCACCGGCCTCGCCGGTTCGGTCGAGGGCTACCCCTCCACGACGATGTGGGACGTGGGCTCGCAGCTCATGGCGCTGCTCTCGGCGGAGGACCTGGGACTCGCCTCCCACGCCGAGGTGCGGCGCCGCCTCGAGCGCACGCTGGAGAGCCTCGCCGCCCTCCCGCTGTGCGCGGGCACCATGCCCAACAAGGCCTACGACACGCGGACGCTCGCGATGACCGATTACGGGAACCACCCCGCCCCCCAGGGCATCGGGTGGTCGGCCCTCGACATCGGCCGCGTCCTCGTCCCGCTCGCGCAGGTCGTCCGCAGCGACCCCGAGCTCACGCCGCTCGTCGAGCGCGCGGTCGGGCGGTGGAACCTGGCGGCGCTCTCCGACGGCGATCGGCTCTGGGGCGCGAGCCGCGGGATCGACGGCGCCCTCCAGCACCACCAGGAGGGCCGGCTCGGCTACGAGCAGTACGCGGCGCGCGCGCTCCTGCCGTGGGGCGTCGGCGCCCCCGCCGCGCTCGACTACCGCGCGCAGCTCGAGCTCGTGCAGGTGGGCGGCGCGCCCGTGCCGCGCGACACCCGCATGCCTCGGCAGCACGGCGGCACGCACAACGCGACCCTGTCCGAGCCGTGGGTGCTCATCGGGCTCGAGCAGGGCTTCGACGCCGTTTCGCTGCCGCTCGCGCGCGCCGTTCTCGCCGCGCAGGAGCGACGCGCCGGCGAGTCAGGCCGGCTCACGGCCGTCTCGGAGGACGCGCTCGACCGCGCGCCCGGGTTCGCTTACTCGGCGGTGCTGAACGGCGACGAGGCCTGGACCGCCTTCCTGCCCGACGGCACGCCCGTCCCGGAGGACCTCGTCTTCTCGGCCAAGGCGGCGGTGGGCTGGGGCGTCCTCTTCGAGGGAGCCTACCCGCGGCGGCTCCTCTCCGCGGCGGCGGAGCTGGCGCAGCCCCGGCGCGGCGTCTGGGCGGGCCGGTACGACGCCACCGGCGAGCCGAACCGCGTGCTCTCGCTGAACACGAACGCGGTGGTGCTGGAGGCGCTGTCGGTTCGCGAGCGGGGGCCCTTCTCCCGCCGGGTGGGCTTCCGCGAGAACGAGGCGCGGCGGTGAGCCCGCGCGCGTGGGCGGCGCTGCTCGCTGCGGCGCTCGCGGCCTGCGCTGCGGTGCCGGCCCGGGCACGTGCCGGGGGCGGCGAGCAGGAGGCGACCTCGGACGGCGGCGGGGAGCCGGCGGACCACGGCAAGCACGAGCTCCTGGACGGGGCCGACCTCGCCGCGGCGCGGATCGCCTGGAGCTACTTCGAGCGCAACGAGCAGCAGGCGACCGGGCTCGTCGCCTCCGTCGAGGGCTACCCGTCCACCACGCTGTGGGACCTGGGCTCGTCGCTCCTCGCGACGGTGGCGGCGCGCGACCTGGGGCTGCTCGACGTGGAGGGCTTCGACCGGCGCGTCCGCACCATGCTGGGCACCGTCGCGGCGCTCCCGCTCTTCGAGGGCGAGCTCCCCAACAAGGCTTACGACACCAGGACCGGCGCGATGACGGACTATGCCAACGTCCCCGCTCCGGACGGCATCGGCTTCTCGGCGGTGGACCTGGGCCGTTTCGTGGCCGCGCTGGAGGTCCTCGCCGCACGCCACCCCGAGCACGCCACCCTCGCCGCGCGCGCCGCCGAGCGCTGGCGCTGGTGCCGCCTCGCGGGCGCCGGCGAGCTCCACGGGGCGGTGCGCGCTCCCGACGGCACGGTGGCCATCTTCCAGGAGGGCCGGCTCGGGTACGAGGGCTACGCCGGGCGCGCCCTCGCGCGCGCGGGCGTGGACGCATCCCAGGCCCTCCAGCCCGGCCGTGCGGTGGTGTGGGAGGACATCCTCGGCGTGCAGGTTCGCCGGGACGCCCGCGACCGCCGCCGCTTCGGCGCCGTCGATGCGCTGGTGACCGATCCCTTCGTGCTGGAGGCCATCGAGCTCGGGCCCGGCGCCGGCGGCGACCTGGGGCGGGTGTTCGCCGTGCAGAAGCGCCGCTGGGAGCGCACCGGGCTCGTGACCGCGCTGGGCGAGGACCACGTCGACCGCGCGCCGTGGTTCGCCTACGGGGCGATCTGGGCCGGGGGGAAGACGTTCACCGCGGTGAACGCCGACGGCGAGGAGGCCCCGAGCTTGCTCGCGCTCTCCACCAAGGCCGCCTTCGCGCTCTCCGTCCTGCACCCCGGCGACCCCTATGCCACCGTGCTGCGCGACGCGGTGGATGATCTCCGGGACCCGCAGCGCGGATGGCTCGCCGGCCGCTACGAGGGCGGGGCGCCGAACGGCTCGGTGAACGCCAACACCAACGCGGTCGTGCTGGAGGCGCTCCTCTACAAGGTGGTGGGACCCCTCGCGCCCGGCGACGGCCCGAGCGTGCTCGCCCCCGCGGTGCACCGCTCGCTGGCGGGGTGCCCGGCGAGCGCGCCCAGCCCCGGAACGACCCGGCCTCCTCTCGGCGGGGGCGCAGCGCTCGCGGCGCCTTCCGCGGCCGGTGGAATCGGCCCCACGGGTGGCGCCACCGCCGGCGCGGGAGCCCCCCGTCCCTTCCGGCTGGACGGGTCGCTCTACGGAGGATGGCGCGGAGTCGACCGCGGCCTCGGCGGCGGGGTCGTCACCGTGTGGCCGTGGCGCTTCGGCTTCGTCCGCTTCGGGGCGGAGGCAACGCCGTCCTCGCCGGGCGGGTCGGCCCGGCTGCTGTGGGGGGTCGGCTGGGACGACTGGCACGAGCGGACGTTCTTCCTCCACGTCGACAACTGGGGCCCGATCCGCCCCAGCGATGCCTTCGCCACCCATCAGGCGGAGGTGAACGCGGGGTACCGGCTACCGCAGCTCTGCGCGGCGCGCTGGCTGTGCCTCGCCCCCGTCGCCTCCGCCACCGTGCCGTTCGCAGGCGGCCCGTACCTGAGCGGCCGGGCGAGCCTCACCATCGCCTCCGACTGGTTCGTCATGGGCGGGATCGGATGGACGGTGCCGGGGGTCTTCCCCGGTCCCGCCGGCATCCCCCGGTGGCGCGTCGTGTACGGGCTCGGGCGCTGGAGCTGGAAGCCGGGGAGCTTGTTTCTGACTTACTACGACTGGGGTCCGGACTCGCAGCAGGGCAACGGCATCCTCGCCCTGGGCGTGAACTGGGCGCTGTGAAGGAGAGGTCGATCATGTGGATCACTGGACGGCGGGGACAGGAGCTGTGGGCGATGGCCTTCGCGGCGCTGCTCGCCTCGGGCTGCGGCCTGAAGCCACCGGCGAGCGCGCCCGGCCCGAACCCCAACGATCCCGGGGTGGGCAGCGGCGTGGGGGGGAGCGACGCCCCGCCGGACGGCGTCGACGCCGGCACCCCGACGGCGTCGGCAGGCTCACCGGATGGCTCGGGGCCGCCGGTCGTCCCGTTCACGGGGTACACGCTCGCGTGGAACGACGAGTTCGACGGGGACGCCCTCGAGCCCACCCGCTGGCGCGCGGACGTGGGGCCGCGGGGCGCGGGCGTCATGACTCCGGAGGCGGTGAGCGTCGGGGGCGGGGCCCTGCGCGTCGCGGTGTACACCGAGGGCGGCGTGACCAAGACCGGCTTTCTCTCCACCGAGTCGAAGTTCGGGCAGCGGTACGGCTACTTCGAGTCCCGCATCCGCTTTCACTCCGCGCCCGGCGAGTGGTGTGCCTTCTGGCTCCAGAGCCCCACCATCGGGCAGCCGATCGGAAACCCGGCCATCGCTGGGACCGAGATCGACGTCATCGAGCACCGGTACACCGACGACGGCGGCTGGGAACTCCAGGATTGGGTGGCGCAGAACCTGAACTGGGACGGGTACGGCCCGGAGGTGAAGCGCGCGCAGCACGTCGCGCAGCTCCCCGGAAAAGTGAAGGTGCAGGACGCCTGGCACACCTACGGCGTCCTGTGGGCGCGCGACGGGTACACCTTCTACGTGGACGGGAACCCGGTCTGGAGGACGACGGAGGCGGTGTCACAGCGCCCGGAGTTTCTCCAGCTCACGTGCGAGGTGGAGGGCCAGGGCTGGGCGGGCTCCATGCCGGCGGGCGGCTACGGCCCACGCGATGCGAGCCAGGTCGGCATGGAGGTGGACTGGGTGCGCGCCTGGCAGGCGCCGCCGGAACCCGACCCCGTCCCGCCGCCGGTGACATCCGACCCCTCGCCGGTCCCCACCCTCCCGGCCGGATACAGCCTCGCCTGGCGCGACGAGTTCGACGGCCCCGCGCTCGACCTCTCGAAGTGGCTGCCGTTCGACGCGCCGCGCGCCGACGCGATCGACACCCCGGAGGCCCTGACGTTCGGGGACGGGACGCTCAGCCTCCGGACCTACGACGAGGGGGGCGCCATCAAGACCGGCTTCCTCACCACCGAGGGCCGCTTCGAATCGACGTACGGGTATTTCGAGGCGCGGATCCGGTTCCGCGGGACGCCGGGACAGTGGTGCGCCTTCTGGCTCATGTCGCCGACGTTGGGCGTCCCCCTGGGCGACCCGGCGACCGCCGGGACCGAGATCGACATCGCGGAGCACCGCTTCACCGACCAGAGCGGGGGGATGTTCGCGGACCAGGTCGGCCAGAACGTGCTCTGGGACGGATACGGCGCCCACCGCACCATCACGAACCACGTGGACTATCTGCCGGACGGCTCCGGGATCCAGAACGTGTGGCACACGTACGGCGTGCTGTGGGACGAGACGGGCTACCGGTTCTACGTCGACGCCTCCGAGGTGTGGACGGCCAACGCGCCGGTGTCTCGCCGCAGCGAGTACGTGATCCTGAGCTGCGAGGTGATCCAGCACGAATGGGCGGGCGACGTCCCTCCCGGTGGATTCGGCTCGCATGCCACCAGCACCACCGGGATGGACGTGGACTGGGTGAGGGTCTGGAAGCGGAACTAGTACCTCATCCCTCGACCCAGCGACGGCGCGCAGAGGCGGGGGGAGGCCCGCTTGCTCAGAAGCTGCCGCCCACGATCGTCACGCCGGCGCTCGTGCCGAGGCGGCTCGCCCCTGCCCTCACCATGCGCAGCGCGTCGGCGGCCGTACGGATGCCTCCCGACGCCTTCACGCCCAGGCGGTCGCCCACCACTCGGCGCAGCCTCGCCACGTCCTCTTCCGTGGCGCCGCCTGGGCCGAAGCCGGTGGAGGTCTTCACGAAGGCCGCGCCCGCGGCTGCGGCCAGCGCGGCTGCCGCCACCTGGTCCTCGGGCGAGAGCGCCGCGGTCTCCAGGATGACCTTCACCGCGGCCTGCCCTGCCGCGGCGACCAGCGCGACGAGGTCGGCGAGCGCAGCGGGAAGGTCACGCCGCGCGAGGGCGGCGAGCGGGAACACCACGTCGATCTCGCGCGCGCCCTGGAC
>JBBQEB010000187.1:0-6359 GCA_038320275.1 Myxococcales bacterium
CGCGCGCGCACGGCTCGAGCTCGCCACCGGCGCGCCCATCGAAGGAGTGAAGCCATGATCCGCGCGCTCTTCGTCGCCGGCGCCGTCGCGCTGGCGGTCCCCCCCGCGGCGCTCACCGCTCCGGCGCCGTCAGGCACACCCTCGCCGGTGCGCGTTCGCCTCGTGGCCACCTCGCCCGGCGCGGGCCGGCGCGCCGTGGCGGGGACCCTGGCGGCAGTCCACCGCGCGGTCCTCTCGACGCGCATGGCGGCCACCGTGAAGGCCATCGAGGTGGACGAAGGGGCGAGCGTGAAGGAGGGGATGGTCCTCGTCCGGCTCTCGGACGACGGCGCCCGGGCCCAGCTCGCCGCCGCGCGCACGGCGCTCGCCAACGCCGCGGCACAGGAAAAGCGGATCGAGAGGCTGGCGGTGCAGCGCTCTGCCACCGCGATCGAGCTCGACCAGGCCCGCGCGCATCGGGCGCAGGCCCAGGCGAGCCTCACCTCCGCGAGGGCGAACCTTTCCTATACGGAGGTCCGCGCGCCCTTCGCCGGGACGGTCCAGGCGCGCCGCGCGAACGGCGGCGACCTCCTCGGCCCCGGCCAGCCCCTGCTCGAGATCGAGGGGCCCGAGCTGGAGGTCGTGGCGAGCCTCTCCGACGACGAGGCGAGCGGAATCGCGATCGGCCAGACGCTGCAGTTCGAATCGGGTGGCGGGGAGGGAACGGCCGTGGTGACCGCGCTGGCCGCGGGTGGGGATGCGCTCTCGCACCGCCGCACGCTCCGCGCCCGCGTGCGCGACGGCGCCGTCCGGCTCCGCAGCGGCGCCTTCGCGCGCCTCCTGCTCCCGGCCCGCGCCGGCGCGACCGCGGCCGGCGAGGTCTGGGTCCCGAAGAGCGCGCTGGTGGAGCGCGGCGACCTCACGGGCGTGTTCGTGGTGGCCGCCGGACAGGCGCGGCTCCGGTGGCTCGCGCTCGGCGAGCCGCTGGGAGATCGCGTTCTCGTCCGCGCGGGCCTCGCCGCCGGCGAGCCGGTCGTCGATGCGCCGGGCGCGCTCCGCGACGGACAGAACGTGGAGGTCGAGCGATGAGCAAACCCGGTCGCGAGCTGCGCACCGGACTCGCGGGCACGCTCGCGCGGGGGTTCCTCTCGAGCAAGCTCACGCCACTCGCCGTCGTAGCCTCCATCGGCCTCGGCGTCGCGGCGATCCTCCTCACGCCGCGCGAGGAGGAGCCCCAGATCGTCGTTCCGATGGTGGACGTCATGGTCGGGCTCCCGGGCGCGACCGCGGCGGAGGTGGAGAGCCAGCTCACGACTCCGCTGGAGCGGCGACTGTGGGGCATCCCTGGCGTCGAATATCTCTACTCCACGTCGATGCCGTCGGCGGCCTTCCTCACCGTGCGCTTCAAGGTGAACGAGCCGCTCGAGGCGAGCCTCGTCAAGGTGCACCAGGAGCTGGCGGCGCATCCCGAGGCGCTGCCGGCAGGAGCCGCGCCGCCCACCGTTCGCCTCCTCACGATCGACGACGTACCCTTCCTGACGCTCACGCTGCATGGCGAGGAGGCGATGCCGCCCGGCCAGCTCCGGGCGCTCGCGGAGGAGGTCGCTCGCGAGCTCTCGGCCATCCCGCAGACGGCACACGTCCAGGTTCTCGGCGGGGCGCGGCGCGTGGTCCGCGTCGAGCCCGACCCGGAGCGGATGCGCTCCCTCGGCGTCTCGATCGCGGACCTCCAGCCCGCCATCGCGGCGGGGCAAGCGCAGCTCCCGGCGGGCGCGCTCGTCGACGGGAGCCGACGCGTCGAGGTCGAGGCGAACGGCTTCGTGCGCACCGCGGCCGCCCTGCGTCGGCTCGTCGTCGCGGTCCGCGGAGGACGGCCCATCTACCTCGAGGACGTGGCGCGGGTCTCCGACGGGCCCGAGCCGGAGCCTCCCGTCGTGCTCATGGCCCAGAAGGGCAAGCCCGGCTTCGAGCAAGCCGTCACGATCGCAGTTGCGAAGCGCGCCGGCACCAACGCAACGGAGCTCGCGAGGACGGTCGAGCACAAGGTCGAGGCGCTGCGCGGCCGGCTCATCCCGTCCACGCTCCAGGCGACCATCACGAGAGACTACGGCGAGACCGCCGGGGAGAAATCGAACGAGCTCATCGAGCACCTCCTCATCGCCACCCTCTCGGTCATCGCGCTCATCGCGCTCGCGATGGGGTGGCGGTCGGCGGTGGTCGTGGGCGTCGCCGTCCCGGTCACCCTCGCGCTGACGCTCGTCCTCACCTACCTCCTCGGCTACACGCTCAACCGCGTCACCCTCTTCGCGCTCATCTTCTCGATCGGCATCCTCGTCGACGACGCCATCGTGGTGGTCGAGAACATCCACCGCCACCTCCACCTGCCCGGGCCGAAGAAGAGCTTCGCGCGAACGGTGGTCGAGGCCGTCGACGAGGTCGGCAATCCCACCATCCTCGCCACCTTCGCGGTCATCGGCGCCATCCTGCCGATGGCGTTCGTGCGCGGCCTCATGGGCCCCTACATGCGGCCGATCCCCGTGGGCGCCAGCGCGGCCATGATCTTCTCGCTCGCCATCGCCTTCGTCGTCAGCCCCTGGGCCGCGATGAAGGTGTTCCGGAAAGAGGCGAACCTCCCGACGATCGACACCTCGGGGATGCACCCTGGCGACCCCGAGGTCGACGCACCTTCGCCCCTTCACGACGACCCGGTCGCGACGGATACGGCGCCCGAGACGCGCCTCACCCGGTTCTACCGCCGCGTCGTTCGCACGCTCCTCACCCGCGCACCGGCGCGGTGGGCCTTCCTCGCGCTGGTGCTCGTGCTCTTCGCCGCCGCCGCGTCCCTCGTCGTCTTCGGCGCGGTGAAGGTGAAGATGCTGCCCTTCGACAACAAGAGCGAGCTCCGCATCCAGCTCGACCTGCCGGCCGGCACGCCCCGCGAGAACGCGCTCGCCGTGGGCCAGGACCTCGCGCGCCGCCTCCTCTTGGAGCCGGAGGTGAAGGACGTCCAGGTCTATTCCGGCGTCGCCGCCCCGTTCACGTTCGTCGGGCTGGTGCGGCACTCGTTCCTCCGCGAGGGCGCGGAGGAAGTCGACCTCCAGGTGAACCTCGTCCCGAAGGGCCAACGCAAGGCGCAGAGCCACGCCATCGCGACGCGCGTCCGGCCGGCACTGCAGGAGATCGCCTGGCCCCACGGCGGCCGGCTCCAGGTGATCGAGATCCCTCCCGGCCCACCCGTCCTCGACACGCTCGTGGCGGAGGTCTATGGCCCGTCCGCCGGGGAGCGCGACCGGCTCGCCGGCGAGGTGCTCGAGGCGTTCCGCCTCACGAAGGGCGTCGTCGACGTCGATTCCACGCTCGCGGCGACCTCGCCCAAGGTCACGCTGCGGCTCGACGCGGAGAAGGCGGCCCTGCACGGCGTGGCGCCCGCCGCGGTCGTCCAGACGCTCGCGGCCGCCGGCGCCGGCGCGCCCCTCGGGAACCTCCACGTCGAGCGCGGGGCCGTCCAGGTCCCGCTCGTGCTCCAGCTCGCGCCAGCGCAGCGGGCGCGGCTCGACCAGTTCCTGCAGCTCACCGTGCCGGGAACGCGCGGCGCGGTCCCGCTCTCGGAGCTCGTCCACGCGGAGGGAGGGGTCGCCGACCGGCGCATCTTCCACGAGAACCTGCTGCCGGTCGCGTACGTCTTCGGCGACCTCGCGCTCGAGATCGAGAGCCCCGTTTACGCGCTCGCCGCGCTGAACACGAAGCTCGATCGGCTGCGAAGCGCGACCGGCGAGCCTGTCCCCCGGCTCGGACTGTCCCACCCGGAGTCCACCGAGAAGCCCATCATCAAGTGGGACGGCGAGTGGCACATCACGCTCGAGGTGTTCCGCGACCTCGGCATCGCCTTCGCCGTGGTGCTCGTCCTCATCTACGTGCTCGTCGTCGGCTGGTTCCAGAGCTTCGCGGTGCCGTGGGTCATCCTCGTGCCCATCCCCCTCTCGCTCATCGGCATCCTGCCCGCGCACTATGGCCTCGGCGCGTTCTTCACGGCGACGAGCATGATCGGCTTCATCGCGGGCGCCGGCATCATCGTGCGCAACAGCATCATCCTCGTCGACTTCATCGAGCTGAAGCTGCGCGAGGGCATGCCGCTCGCCGCCGCCGTCGAGGAGGCCGGAGTGGTGCGCTTCCGGCCCATGCTGCTCACCGCCGCGGCGGTCCTCGTCGGGAGCGCGGTCATGCTGACGGACCCCATCTTCCAGGGGCTGGCGGTGAGCCTCATGGCAGGAGAGGTGGCGGCGACGCTCCTGTCGCGCATCGCCGTCCCGGTCCTGTACCACCTCGTGGCCCGGCGGGGCCGCGCGGCTGAGCTGCAGCGGGAGGGCGCCATCGCCCGCGAGCAGCTCACCGCGGCCGCGGGCGGTCTCCCGCTCGCGGTCGTCGGAAACATTCACCCCCCGGAGTTCAGGAGCATCCCATGAACGTCACCCGCCTCGTCCACGCCTTCGCCGGAGCCCTCATCCTCGTCGGAGTCCTGCTGTCGCAACTCGTGAGCCCCTGGTTCCTCGCCATCCCGGTCTTCGCGGGGGCGAACCTCTTCCAGAGCGCCTTCACGCGGTTCTGTCCGCTCGCGATCCTGCTGCGGCGGCTCGGCGTCGCGGATCCCACCCCGGAGGCAGCCCGGGCGTTCTGATAGCGGAGCTCCGTCGAGTGACTCCCACCGCGGGACCGGACGCACCGAGGTTGTGGCGCGAACCCGCGCCCGGTAAGCATTCGACGTGCAGCTCGACGACGATGCGCTGCTGAAGTCCGCGCGCGCGGGCGATCGCGGTGCGCTCGAGCAGTTGTTGACCGCGCACCAGCATCGCGTCTTCCGGTTCGGCGTGAAGATGTGCGGCGAGGAGGAGGACGCGAGGGACGTCATGCAGGAGACGCTCATCGCGGCGGCTCGCGGCATCCGCGACTTCCGCGGCGCCTCGTCGGTCTCCACCTGGCTCTACACCATCGCGCGCAGCTTCTGCGTCAAGAAGCGGCGCACGAGCAAGTTCGCTCCAGGCCACGTCGACTCGATGTCCTCCGTCGGTCGAGAGGCGGAGGCCGTCGCCGACCCCGCGCGGGGCCCCGAGGAGGTCGCCGCCGGCGCCCAGGTGCGGGTAGCGCTCCAGCGCGCCATCTCCGCGCTCGAGCCGGCGTACCGCGAGGTCCTGGTCTTGCGCGACGTCGAGGGGCTCTCGGCGGTGGAGGTGGCGGAGGTCCTGGGCCTCTCGCCGTCCGCCGTGAAGAGCCGCCTGCACCGCGCACGGGTGGAGGTCCGCAAGGCGATGGGCCCGCTCCTCGGACCGCCGGAGCCGCCGCCCGCGGCGCCAGGACAGCAGGCGTGCCCCGACATCGTGGAGCTCCTCTCGAAGCACCTCGAGGGCGACATCAGCGGGAGCGTCTGCACGGCCATGGAGGCGCACGTGCGGGAGTGCCGCCGGTGCGCGGCGCGGTGCGACTCCCTGCGGGCCACCCTGTCGCTGTGCACGCGGTCCAGCGAACGCCCGCCGCCGGACGTCGAGCGCTCGGTCCGCGCAGCGTTGAGGAAGTTCCTCGACGAAGGGGGCTGATAGCGGAGCTCGCTCGAGGTGATCCCTGCTCTGGAGCACGCTGCCTGCCTGCGCCGGGTACACCCACCCCGCTGACGCGGGACGGGGACGCCCTTGGTCCGATGCTCGACGTACCTTCCACTACGCCTCCGCTGCTCCCTCCTCGTGTGCCCGGCTCGTCGACGGCATCGTGTGCCGCGCGAAGGGCCTTTACCAACGCACCTGCTGCGCGCCCATCGCCCACGCCATCGTGAGATCGCCAGGCGGGGGCCGCGGCCGTGCCGCGCCGCGCGCCCAGCTCGGGGGCCTGGGAATTTCGGAGACGCCTGGACACGAGGGACAGCTCCCCGGACGGTCTGTCGTCACGGGCGCGGCCCGTCCCAGGGCTGGCCGCAGAGCGACCAGCGCAGCGCGGTCGCGTTGCCCACCATGCCGAGGAAGCCGCCGTGGACGCAGCGCAGGTGATGGTAAGCGCACAAAGCGGCGAGGTTATCCGGCGCGTCGTCGCCCCCCTGGGAGCGGAAGAGCACATGGTGTGCGTGCGCCGCCCGGTGGCTGCAGCCGGGCACCTGGCACTCCCCGCGGTCGCGGTCGCGCGCCTTCCTGGAGCGGGTGCGGGTGGGCTTCACGACGCGGCGCCAGGTGTCCACGAAGTGCTGGGCCAGCAGCGCCAGGCAGGTTCCGGTGGAGAGCGGCGCACCGAGGTGCTGCCGGAGGGAATGGACCACCGAGGCGAGCAGGGATGCGATGCGGAGCGGCAAGGGCACCCGGATGGCTCGCCGCGCACGCAGCTGCCGCTCGGCCTCGCCCTCC
>JBBQEB010000188.1:0-6351 GCA_038320275.1 Myxococcales bacterium
GGCAGACGCTGAAGTCCGAGGTGGGGCTGGCCGGCCCGGCGTCGATCATGATCGCCCCGTATCCATCGCGGGGAGAGGTGGACGAGGCGGCGGAGCGCGGCTTCGGGCCGGTGCTCGGCATCATCGACGCGCTGCGGAACATCCGCGGCGAGATGAACATCCCCTTCAAGACGCCGCTCCGCCGGGTGCAGGTGGGGGCGCTCGGCGCCGAAGCGGCCCGCACGGTTGAAGAGGAGTGGGCCCGCATCTCGCGGCTCGCCAACCTCGCCCAGCCGGTGCTGCACCTGGATGGAAGCCGCACCCGCTCCGAGCGCGGGAGCGCCGTGGCGGTCGGCAGCGGCTTCGAGGTCCGGGTGCCTCTCGCCGGCGTGGTCGATACGGAGGCGGAGAGCGCACGCATCGCGAAGGAGGTCAGGCGTATCGAGGGAGATCTGGGCGGCCTGGAGAAGAAGCTCTCGAACCCGAGCTTCGTTTCGCGGGCGCCCGCCGAGGTGGTGGAGAAGGACCGGGCGCGAGCCGAGGAGCTGCGAGAGCGGCTGCGGCGGCTGCGGGCGCACCGGGACATGCTTGCGGAGGCACATGACATGAGCGAGACCGAGGGCAGGACCGGCGAGGGCAGCGAGACGAACGCTTCGACGCGCGGCGAGGAGGGAGGGTCGCCCATTCCGGAGAGCGTGGGTGGCGCGGGCGGGGTGACCGCCGGCACGGCCGCCGCGGGCAGCGTGACCGACGAGCCCCGCGGCGCGTCGGACGACACCGAGACCAAGGCTCGGGGCGTTCAGGCCTCCCAGGCGCGGGCCGCCGCCGAGGCAGAGCGCGAGGGGGAGGGCGACGACGGCGAGGACGCGGAGGAGAACAAGCGCCAGCTCGACGACGCCGCGGCCGCCAGGCCCAGCGCCGTCGCGAAGACCGGCCGGGTCGTCAAGCCGCGCGCCAAGACCACGGCCAAGACCATGGCCAAGCCCGCGCCCACGACCATGGCCAAGCCTAAGCCTAAGGCCAAGGCCGAGGGCGCGGGTGGGGCCGGTCCGGCGAGGAAGGGGGCCGGCAAGGTCAAGGCCGCGCCTGCGCCCGGACGCAAGCTGTCGCTGAAGCCTGGCAAGCGCGGGAAGATGGTCCAGCTTCCCAAGACCGGGGCTACCAGGAAGGTGGGCAAGGGCACCCCCAAGAGCCGCGTGGGCAGGGCCACCGCCCAGGGCAACGCCGCGGCTCGCAACGCCGCCAAGAAGCAGCCTTCCCGCACGCCTCCGGGGCGGGGCAAGCCCCCCGCGAAGCGCCGGTAGCCCCTTGGCCGCCCTCTCGCCGCATGTCGAGCGCCTGCTCGACCTCGCTCTGGAGGAGGACCTCTCCCTTGGTGACCCCACCAGCGAGGCCACTCTCGACCCCGCGGCGCCGGGCGAGGGGCGCTTCCTCGCGAAGAGCGACCTCGTGCTCGCCGGCACCGAGGTCGCTGCGCGCGTCTTCGAGCGGATGGGAGCTTCCTGCTCCTTCGAGGCGTTCGACGGCGCGCGGGCCTCGCGCGGCGACTGGCTGGGGTCGGCGCGGGGCAGGCTGGGCGTGCTCCTCGCGGCGGAGCGGACCGCGCTCAACTTCCTCCAGCGGCTCTCGGGGGTGGCCACGCTCACGCGGCGCTGCGTCGAGGCGCTCGCCGCCGGCGGCGGGCCGGCGCGCCTCCTCGACACGCGCAAGACGACGCCGGGCTTTCGGCGGCTGGAGAAGGCCGCGGTGCGCGCGGGAGGGGGGACGAACCACCGCTTCGCCCTGGGCGACGGCATCCTCGTGAAGGACAACCACGTCGCGGCCTGCGGCGGGGTGGGGGAGGCGGTCCGGAGGGCGCGGAGCCGGGGCCGCGCGCTCCTGCGCGTGGAGGTGGAGGTGGTGGACCTGGCCGGGCTCGACGAGGCGATCGCCGCTGGCGCCGACCTCGTGCTCCTCGACAACATGGACGACGTCACCATGGCGGAGGCGGTGCGACGCACGGCGGGGCGGCTGCCCCTGGAGGCGAGCGGGAACATGACGCTGGAGCGGCTGCCGAGCGTGGGGGCCACCGGCGTCGACTTCGTCTCCATGGGCGCCCTCACCCACAGCGCACCGGCGGCGGACATCTCGTTCGAGCTGAACGGCCGTTGACCGAGAGGTGCTCCATGCCAGGGGGCGGCAGGAGCGAGGAGCAAGTGCTGGGCTTCCTCGTCGCGGCGGGAGAGGCGGGCGATGCATTCGTCTCGGGCGAGGTCATCAGCGAGAGGCTGGGGCTCTCCCGGGCGGCGGTGTGGAAGCACGTGAAGGCGCTGCGAGACCAGGGCTACCGCATCGAGGCGGCGCCCGCGAGGGGGTACAGGTTGAACGAGAGTCCCGACAGGCTGGGAGCGCTGGAGCTCCGGCCGCTGATCCGCACCCGGCGCCTGGGCAAGACGCTGCACGTCTTTCCCGAGCTGGGGTCCACCAACGACGAGGCGAGGTCGCGCGCCGAGAAGGGCGCCGCGGACGGCGAGGTGGTGCTCGCGGAGGCGCAGAGCGCCGGGCGCGGCCGTCGGGGCCGCTCCTGGTCCTCGCCCCCCGGAAAGAACGTGTACCTGTCCGTCATCCTCAGGCCGGACCTGCCACCGGCCCGCGCGCCGGAGCTGACGCTGCTCGCCTCGGTGGCCCTCTGTGATCAGATCCGCGCCGAGGGGGTGGACGCGGGCATCAAGTGGCCCAACGACGAGCTCGCCGGCGGCCGGAAGCTGGCCGGGATCCTCACCGAGCTCGCGACGGACCCGGAGCGGGTGCAGTGGGTGGTGCTGGGGATGGGCGTGAACGTGAACGCCGAGCCCGGCGATCTGCCCGAGGAGCTGCGGCCGCTCGCCACCAGCCTCGCGGGAGAGCTCGGGCGGCCGGTGGCCCGGGCCCCCTTCGTCACCGGCCTCCTGGCGACGCTCGAGGGCTGGCTCGACCGGCACGCGGCGGAAGGGTTCGGCCCGGTGCGGGCCGCCTGGCGCGAGCGGTCGCACACGCTCGGTCGCGAGGTGCGCGCCAGGGTGGGGGAGCGCGAGGTGGAGGGCGTGGCCGAGGACATCGACGAGACCGGGGCGCTCCTCGTGCGCGCGCGCGGAAAGCTCGAGCGGGTGCTGGCGGGGGACGTGGAGCATTTCTAGGGAGGGCCGCGGGGCGTCGACGCCGCGGGCTTCCTGGCCAAAATTGACCCGACCCGGGGGGGCGACTACCCTTTCGCCCCGTGCTGCTCGCCGTCGACGTCGGGAACACCAACACCGTGCTCGGCGCGTTCGAGGGCAAGGCGCTGCGGCAGCACTGGCGGGTGGAGACGAGCCACAGCCGCACCGCCGACGAGTACGGCGTGCAGGTGCGCCAGCTCTTCGCGGCGAGCGGGCTCGACCCCGCTCACATCGACGCGGTGGCGGTCTCGAGCGTCGTCCCGCCTCTCGCCCCGACGCTCACCCGCGCCTGCCAGCGTTACTTTGGCGTGCGCCCGCTGTTCGTGGGCCCGGGCGTGAAGACGGGCATGCCCATCCTCTACGACAACCCCCGCGAGGTGGGCGCCGACCGCATCGTGAACGCGGTCGCGGCCTGGGACCGCTGGGCGTGCGGGCTGGTGGTGGTGGACTTCGGGACCGCGACCACCTTCGACGCCGTGTCGCAGCGGGGCGAGTACCTGGGGGGCGCCATCTGCCCCGGCATCGGGATCTCCATGCAGGCGCTCTTCCGGCACGCCTCCAAGCTGCCGGAGGTGGAGCTCGTGACGCCGCCCCATGTGATCGGCAAGAACACGGTCGCGTCCATGCAGAGCGGGATCGTCTTCGGCTACGTGGGCCTCGTCGAAGGAATCTGCTCGCGGATGGCTGCCGAGCTCGGCTTCGCGCCCAAGGTGGTGGCGACGGGCGGGCTGGCCGGGCTCATCGCCGCTGCCTCGCGGGTCATCTCCGAGGTGGACGAGCACCTCACGCTCGACGGGCTGCGGCTCGTCCACGAACGGAACCGATGAGCGAAGCGCCCCTGCGCGGGAGGGACCGGCTCGCGCCTCCCGAGGCCCTCGCCGCCTTCGACGACGCGATGGTGAAGTACCGGCAGGCGGACGCGCCGGGCAGCCACCAGCTCTTCGAGCGGGCGCACCGCCGCGCGCCGGCCGACGCGCGCATCATGTCCTGGTACGGGCTCACCCTCGTGCTGGTGGAGCGCAACTCGAACCTCGGCATCCTGTACTGCGACCAGGCGCTTCGCATCGCCGGTCCCCAGCCCGCGCTCCTCCTGAACCTCGCCCGCGCTCACCTCGCGCTCGGGCAGCGGGAGCGGGCGGTGCGCGCCATCCAGCGCGGCCTCGCCGCCTCCCCGGAAGACCCGGGGCTGCAGGCCGCGCAGCGCTCGATGGGCTGGAGGCGGCGCCCGGTGCTTCCGTTCTTCGGGCGCTCCAACCCCCTGAACCGGTGGCTGGGGAGGTTGCGCCACCGCTGGTCTCGGCGCCTGCGGCCGGTGCCCCCCACCACCGCCATGATGCTGGGCGTCCTGGAGGAGGAGCCCCGGAGCGGCGGATGAGCGACTGCCCCGTCCCGCTCGAGGCGTTGCCGCGGCCCCTGCTGAAGCACGCCGGTCCCGCGGCGCCGCTCCCGCTGCGCATGATGGCGGCGAAGGGGCTCGTGCCGGCGGTCGCTCCTATCGACCTGGCGACGCTCCTCTTCGTGCTGTCGTTCGATCCGGAGGAGCCGGTGCGGGAGGCTGCCGCGCGCACCGCCGCCGGCCTCCCCGTGAAGATCCTCGGCGTCGCCCTGCGCTCGGAGGCGCCCGGGCCGGTGCTCGACTGGCTCGCGGCGCAGCTCTCCGGAAACGAGGAGGCGCTGCAGCTCCTGCTCCTCAACGCCGCCACGCCCGACGCCACCGTGGCGCGCCTGGCCGGAACGGTCTCCCAGCCGCTCGCGGAGATCGTGCGGCAGAACGAGCTGCGGCTCCTGCGCCACGACGACATCGTCCGCCAGCTCTGCCGCAACCCGAGCGCCCTCGCCTCGACGGTGGACGCCGCGTGCGAGTTCTGCGTGCGCAACGGCCTCACGCTGCTCGACGTCCCGCAGCTCGTCGAGGCGCACCGGCGCGTACACGGCGTCCATCCGGGCGGGTCGCCGGAAGCGGAGACCGCAGCCAAGCTCCTCGTCGAGTACCAGGAGGAGCTGGCGCGCGAGCCGGCGCCGGACCCGGTGCCCGAGCGGCCGGCCGACGCCGTGCGCAAGGGGACCATGACCCAGCGTGTGCTCACGATGTCGGTGAGCGAGAAGATCAAGCTCGCCACGCTGGGCAACAAGGAGGCGCGGACGCTGCTCCTGCGCGACGCGAACAAGCTCGTGGCGCTCGCGGCCGTCACGAGCCCGCGCATCACCGACGGCGAGGTGATGACCATCGCGAGCTCCCGGACGGTAGGCGCGGACGTGCTCCGGCACGTTTACTCGAGCCGGGAGCGGCTGGAGGTCAAGGCCATCAAGCTCGCGCTGGTGAAGAACCCCAAGGTGCCGCTGCCCACCGCGCTGAAGCTCATGCAGTCATTGGCGGAGAAGGACATCAAGGAGATCGCGCGCGACCGCAACGTCCCGCAGACGATCCAGTCGCAGGCCAAGGCCTGGATCGCGAAGAAGCAGGCGGCGGCGAAGGGCCACGAGGGAAAAGGTTGACCGACCCCGCCGTGCAGGGCCCCGCTCCCGCCGCCTCGGCCCCGGTGCGCATGGGGCGCGCGCTCTGGATCTCCGCCGCCACCATGGTCTCGCGGGTGCTGGGGCTGGCGCGGGACCAGCTCTTCGCCGCCCTCGTCGGCGCCAACCTCTTCTCCGACGCCTACATCGCGGCCTTTCGCATCCCCAACCTCCTGCGCGATCTGTTCGCGGAGGGGGCGCTCTCGGCCGCGTTCATCCCCACCTTCGCCGATTACCACCGCAACCGCGGCGCCTCCGAGGCCTTCCGCCTGGGAAACCTCGTCCTGGGGCTCATCCTGGTGGTGGTGGGCGCCTTCACCTTGCTGGGCGTGCTCTTCTCCGCCCAGGTGGTGGCGCTGGTGGCCCCGGGATTCGTCGAGGGCTGGACGCTCACGGTGCGCCTCACGCGCATCATGATGCCCTTCCTCCTGCTCGTGTCCCTCTCCGCGGCCGTGATGGGGATGCTCAACGCGCAGTCGCGATTCACTGCCCCAGCGCTCGCTCCCGCGCTCTTCAACGTGGGCTCGATCGCGGTGGGTCTCGGGCTCTGGGCGGCGGGCTTCGGCCCCGAGCGCGCGGTGGTGGGCTGGTCGGTGGGCACGCTCCTCGGCGGTGCCCTGCAGCTCGCGTCGCAGCTTCCTTCGCTTCGGGCGACCGGCTTCCGGCTCCGGCCCAGCCTGCGCCG
>JBBQEB010000189.1:0-6246 GCA_038320275.1 Myxococcales bacterium
TACCTCGGCGCGGCGCTGGCGGGAGCCGCCCTCGGCTTCATCGCCCCGCTGCGGCTGCCCATCTCGCGCTGGGCCGGGATCGCCCTCGGTCTCGCAGCCGCCGCTCCCACTCTCGTGCTGGGCGGGGTCGCCTACCGGGCCATCGTGAAGTCGGGCCAGGACCCGAAACCGTGGGAGCCGACGCCGGTGCTGGTCGGCGGCGGTTCGTACCAGCTCTCCCGCAATCCCATGTACCTCGGCATGGCGGGCCTCACCCTCGGGATCGGCCTCGCCACGCGAAATGCGTGGGGCGTGCTGGCGGCGCCGATCGCGCTCGCCCTCGTGCACCTCACCGCGGTGGTGCCGGAGGAGGCGTATCTCGAGGAGCGCTTCGGCGAGGCGTACCGGAGCTACAAGGCGGACGTTCGCCGATACGTCTGAGCGCGGCGGCGGCGCCGCGTGGGGCGACGCGCAGAGAAGGACAGGAGGGCGGGATGGAGAGGACGAGACCGAGCCCGGGGAGCTTCGTGTGGCGGGAGCTCGCGACCGGCGACGCCGAGCGGGCGCGCAGCTTCTACGGCGAGCTGTTCGGCTGGACGTGGAAGGGCGAGAGTATGGGTCCAGCCGGGATCTACTGGATCGCCTCGCGCGAGGGCGCGCAGGTGGCCGGCATGTTCGAAAAGCCGCCTGACATGAAGATGCCCTCCGCCTGGAGGTCGTACGTGCTCACCGACGACGTGGACGCCGCGGCGGAGCGCTGCACGTCGGCCGGCGGCTCCGTGCCGCGCGCGCCGGCCGACATCCCCGGTGTCGGCCGCTCCGCCGCCCTCGCAGATCCCTGGGGAGCGATCGTACAGCCGTTCCGGCCCTTGCCGGAGGAGGGCGCGCCGCCGCGGATGGGTCCGGGCACCTTTTGCTGGGAGTCCCTCGTCACACCCGATCCCGCCGCGGCGGTCGCCTTCTACGCGCGGGTGCTCGGCCTCGGTACGGCCCCCGCGCCCGGCGGCGAGGGATGGATGTTCACGGCAGGTGAGCCGGTGGCGGACGTCCAGCAGGCAAGCCCAGGCGCCATCCCCCGCTGGTTGGCGTACGTCCTGGTGGGGAACGCGGAACGCTCGCGCGACCTCGCGGCGAAGCTGGGCGGGAAGGTGCTCGCGCCGCGAATCGACGTTGCGAAGGTGGGCGTGGTGGCGCGGGTCGCCGACCCCGACGGCGCCGAGCTGGGCCTGTTCGAGCCCGCCGCCGGGTCGTGACGCAGGGCCCGTCGGCTGGGATGGGCAGCGCTTTCGTGGTGTGCTGGGAGGCATGAGACTTCGCCGATGGATCCCGGGCCTCGTCTTCCTGGCCCTCGCGATGGCGGCGGCGGGAGGGCTCCACCTGACCGGCAACCCGCGCGTGCCGGCAGGGGAGGGCGGGCCCGCGGCGGCCGGTGGGCAGTCCGCTCCGGCGGCGGGAAGCGCGCAGCGCTGGCGCTGGGTGGACACGGCTCCGCTCCTCACCGCGCGCAGGCTGGGAGCCCTCGCCACCACCCCCGAGGAGGCTGAGCTCGCGCATCAGGCGGAGGGCCTCGCCGATCACGCGGTGGATCTCGCCTTCGCCGAGGCGCTCCGGCAAGCGGCGGAGGAGAAGCCGGTACTCACCCCGGCCCAGAAGATCCGCGCCGAAGCGAAGGCGAAGGCCCAGGCGGCGGTGGCCGCCGACGAGGCGCTCATCCGCCGGCTCTCCACGGAAGGGTCGCGGTCGCAGGCTCAGCTCGAGGTATCGCAGGCGCAGCTCACGCTCGACCGGGACGAGCTCGACATGGCCGCCGAGTCCCTGGAGCGCGCCGGCGGCGATCCCCAGGCGCAGATCAAGCAGCTCAAGGCCATTCACGACGCCGCTCAGAAGGACGCGCACGCTCCGGCGGCCGCAGCCCAGGCGAAGGCTGCCGCTCGGAGCGACGTCGGCGACAGCTTGCTCGCGCGCGCGAGCGCGTGGAGAGGGCTGCGCGACAAACGCGCCCAGCTCGCCGAGGCGGAGCGGGACGTCGCGTCGCGCGCGGAGCGTCAGGTCAAGCGGCGCGCAGCCATCGCCCAGCGCATCAAGGACGCCGAGGCGGCGCGTGAAGCCGGGCAGAGCTCGGCGGCCGCCCTGGCCCAGGGCGCGCGCGCGAACGGCGAAGCCGCGGCGACGGTCCAGGAGCTCCAGAGACTCTCGGGCGACCGGCGCCGCGTGACCATGATGGGCAAGCGCATCCAGGACCACGAGGCCCTCGCCCAGACGTATGCGAGCTGGGGAGCGCTGGTGGACGCCTACGCGCGGAAGGCGCTGCATCGGGTGCTGGAGGGGCTCTTCTCTTTCGCGCTCATCCTGCTCGGCACCTTCCTCGCGGTCCGTTTTGTGGACCACCTGTACGAGGGCGGCCTGCGCGAGCGGCCTCGCACGGGGACGCTCCGCTCGGTGGTGAAGTTCGGGCTGGAGGCGGTGGGCGCGATCGCGATCCTGTTCGTCGTGATCGGCGTCCCCGCCCAGGCCACCACCATCCTGGGCCTCGCGGGCGCTGGCCTCACCGTGGCCATGAAGGACTTCATCGTCGCGTTCTTCGGCTGGTTCGTCCTCATGAGCAAGAACGGCATCCGGGTGGGCGACTGGGTGGAGATCAAGGGCGTGGGCGGCGAGGTGGTGGAGATCGGGCTCTTCCACACCGTGCTGCTCGAGACCGGCTCCTGGAGCGACGCTGGCCACCCCACCGGCCGCAGGGTCTCCTTCGTGAACAGCTTCGCGATCGAGGGGCACTACTTCAACTTCTCCAGCTCCGGCCGCTGGATGTGGGACGAGCTCACGGTGCTCGTGCCGCTGGGACAAGACCCCTATCCCGTCCTGGAAGGCGTGCAGCAGCTCGTGGAACGGGAGACCGCTGCCAACGCCAGGCTCGCCGAGCAGGAGTGGCGCTCAGGGTCGGGCTACAAGGTGAAGACCTTCTCGGCAGTGCCCGGGTTCACGATGGTGCCGTCGTCCAACGGCATCGAGATTCACGTACGGTACGTCACGCGGGCGCCCGAGCGGCACGAGGCGCGCGAGCGCCTGTACCGGGAGGTCGTCGCGATCATGCACGGGAAGGCGGGACAGAAGGTGGACGCGGGGTAGGCCGGCTTCATTCGAGATCGATCGCGCGGTACGTGCCGTCCTTCTGCAGCGCCGTGCCCCAGACCTTGTGCGAGGCCTGGTGCTCCTTCGGCCCGAAGCCGAGCCGGACGCCGATTCCCAGGTCCACGTCGCGCAGGCTCTCCAGCGCGTCGACCAGCTTCTCGGTGTCGAGGTCCGGCCCGGCGCGCTTCAGGCCCTCGATGAAGAGGAGGCCGGTGAGGTAGCCCTCCAGCGAGAGAGAGGCCGGCGGCTCGCCTTGCGCCCGGGCCGCGAGGAGCTGCCGGTACTTGATGACGGCGGTGGATTGCGACGATGGAAGCGGTACCACCTGGGTCACCACCACATTGCCGCGGATGGGCACGCGCGCCTGCAGCAGGCCTTCCGACAAGGCTGCGCTCTCCACCGCCGAGGCGTGGGTGTAGACGAGCCGCGAGCGGGAGGTCGCGGACATGAAGCGCACCGCCGGCTCGTGCGTGGCCACCATCACGACGCCGCGCAGCCGCTTGCCGCGCTTGCGGACCTTCGCCACCGCCTGGCTGACGTCGAGGCTGTCGGGCCGGAAGCTCGTGCGGAGCACGCCGCCAGCCTTCTTGCCCTGGCGCTCGAGCTCGCGCACCAGGCCCGCCCAGCCCGCCTGCCCGTCCGCGTCGTCCGGGCTGAAGAAGGCCAGCTCCTCCGGCTCGAAGCGGCGCACCGTGGTGAGGTAGCGCGTCGCCGCCTGCACCTCCTCCGCGTAGCCCGCTCGGAAGCTGAAGACGTAGCGATCCGGCGGGGAGCGGTGAATTCCCCCCACCGCGCCGAAGAACAGTACCTTGCGCTCCATCGCCACCGGGATGGCCGCAGCCGCGCCCGCGGAGCCCACGCTGCCCAGCACCGCGAACACCCGCCTGCCCTCGATGAGCTCGCGCATGGCGTCGGGTGAGCGCGCCGGATCATCGCCGTCGTCGAGCGCGACCAGCCCCAGCTTCCGGCCCGCGATCCCGCCAGACTCGTTGGCCGTCGACAGCGCCAGCTCGAAGCCAATCTTCATCCCGCGGCCCAGTTCCTTGTGCGCGCCCGAGAAGGCCGCCGACATGCCCAGCAGGATCTCCGGGCCTGTGGCTGCGCCCGAGCCGCCAGCGCCCGCAGTGCCGCCCACCCGTGCGTCCTCCCGAGAGTCGGAATCCTGCCCGGACTGATTGCGCAGAGCGAGGCCGCCCAACACGAGCAGGAGGGCTGCGACCGCGATGGCGGCCCAGGCCGCCCGGGGCAGGGCGGAGGCAGGACGCGCATGTCGGTGCCGGCGTCGGTGTCGGTGCGGCGCTGGAGAGGCGGTCGGGGTCGGAGGGATCGGGGGCGCGGTCCGAGCCGCAGGCCAATTCGAGGACGGGCTCGAAGGAACGGTGGGAGCTGCTGTCCGGTCCGGGGCGTTGGGTGGGGTCGGCGTTGCAGTCGGGGCCGAGGTCGCGTTTGGACGTGCAGTCGGAGTCGGTGTCCCAGTGGGGCTCGAAGTCGGGATCGACGGCCCGGCTGGCGGTCCGCTGGCCTGGGCGCTACCTGCCGCCGGAGGCGCCGGAAGCACCGGAGCGGAGGGGGCTGCGAGGCGAGACGACCCTGCCGAAACCGAAGACGGCGAGCCATCCTCCGACCTGGGTTCCGCCTCGTTCGGCGAACCAGGCGGCGGCTGCCCCCGACCAAACTTCGGTGTGTTGTCCATGGCCCACCCCCGAAGCCGTCCTTTAGCTCCACGAGTGAAAGTTTACTCGGGGATACGACGGGGACAGCACGTCACTCTCTCGAGGAGCCGGTTCCTCGACCGCGCGCGACGTGCTGAAGGAGGGCCAGGGGGCCGTCGCGGCGCAGGCCCGCCTTCATTCGAGATCGATTGCGCGGTATGACCCGTCCCGCTGCAGCAGGGTGCCCCACACCTTGTGCGAGGCCTGGTGCTCCTTCGGCCCGAAGCCGAGCCGGATGCCGATGCCGAGGTCCACGTCGTGCAGGCCCTCCAGCGCATCGACGAGCTTCTCGGTGTCGAGGTCCGGCCCGGCGCGCTTCAGTCCCTCGATGAGGAGAAGGCCCGTGAGGTAACCCTCCAGCGAGAGCGAGGCTGGCGGCTCGCCTTGCGCCCGGGCCGCGAGGAGCTGCCGGTACTTGATGACGGCGGTGGATTGCGAGGACGGGAGCGGCACCACCTGCGTCACCACCACGTTATCGCGAATGGGCACCCTCGCCTCCAGGAGGCCCTCGGAAAGCGCCGCGCTCTCCACGGCCGAGGTGTTGGTGTAGACGAGGCGCGCGCGCGAGGTCGCGCCCATGAAGCGCACCGCCGGCTCGTGCGTGGCAACCATCACGACGCCGCGCAGGCGCTTGCCGCGCTTGCGGACCTTCGCCACCGCCTCGCTCACGTCGAGGCTGTCGGGCCGGAAGGCCGTGCGGAGCACGCCGCCAGCGTTCTTTCCTTGGCGCTCGAGCTCGCGCACCAGCCCCGCCCAGCCCGCCTCCCCATCCGCGTCGTCCTGGCCAAAGAACGCCAGCTCCTCCGGCTCGAAGCGGCGCACCGTGGTGAGGTAGCGCGTCGCCGCCTGCGCCTCCTCCGCGTAGCCCGCGCGGAAGCTGAAGACGTAGCGATCCGGCGGGGAGCGCCGAGCCTCGTCTCCGCCCGCCGCTCCGAAGAAGAGCACCTTGCGCTCCATCGCCACGGGGATGGCGGCAGCGGCCCCGGCGCTGCCGACGCTGCCCAGCACCGCGAACACGTGGCGGCTGTCGATGAGCTCGCGCATCGCGGGCGCGGAGCGGGCTGGATCGTTGCCGTCGTCGAGCGCGACCAGCCGCAGCTTCCGGCCCGCGATTCCGCCGGCCTCGTTGGCCGCCGACAGCGCCAGCTCGAAACCGATCTTCATCCCGCGGCCCAGCTCCTTGTGCGTGCCCGAGAAGGCTGCCGACATGCCGAGGAGGATCTCCTTTCCGGTGGCGGCACCCGAGGTTCCAGGGCCCGCGGTGCCCCCCGCCGCGGCCTTCTCACGAGGGTCGGGACCCTGCCCGGATCGATTGCGGAGAGCGAGGCCGCCCAGCACCAGCAGGAGGGCGGCGACGGCGATGCCAGCCCACGCGGCCGGGGGCAGGACGGACGCACCAGGCGCAGGCCGGGCCGCGAGCGGTCGG
>JBBQEB010000190.1:0-6244 GCA_038320275.1 Myxococcales bacterium
CCTCCTCCACGACGAGCCGCGCTCCCAACGCCTGCACCGGGGCGAGCCGCAACCGCACCGACGCGGCGGTGACCATGGGCGCCTCCGCCGGCCCGAGCCTCAGATCGCGCGCGGTGAGCTCGAGGTGGAACGGGTCCACCCGGCAGGCGCCGAGCGAGAGCGTGAGGCCGGTGGCACCGCGGAGCCGCTCCTCCGCGAGGCCGCAGAGCTTCCGCCCGGCCCAGGGCGTCCTCAGCGCGAGGAGCGCCCCGATGCCCAGCGCGAGCGCGAGCGCGGGCACCGCGAGACCGAGGGCGAGCTTGCGCGTCACGGCGGGATCATGCCGGGGAACGCCCGAGCGGCAACAAAGGTGCGCGCTTGGCGCCGGCGAGTGGCGGAGTGGGCGGGCGGATCAAGCGCCGCCGGCGGGTGGCTCCTCCGGCGGGAGGGGCTGGCCAGGGCCCCCTCCGAGCCGGGCCAGGGCGGCCGCAGCGTCCCGATAGCCGGGATCCTCGCGCACCACCCCGTGCAGCAGGAAGAGCGCCTGCTCCGGCTGGCTCATCTTCTCGTACGCGAGCGCCAGCTCGTAGCGGATGGCGCGGGCGGCTCCGTCCGCCAGCCCCTCGGCCGACAGCGCACGCCGGAAGGCCGCCACCGCACCGGTAGCATCGCCTTTTTCGAGGCTGCACAGCGCGATCATGGTGAGGCAATCGACGTCCTTCGAGCGGTCGTCCCCGCCGAGCGCGACCTCCAGCTCGTGGAGAGCGTCGTCGAGGAGCCCCATCTCCTTGTAGGCGATGGCGAGGTCGTAGTGCGTGGCCGAGTCGCCCGCGAGCACCGTCTCTTCGACCCCGCGCTTGAACTGGGTGAAGACGTCCTGCACCGAGAACTGGAACTCGTCGGTGGGCGGCCCCGGGGGGGCGGCCTCGAGCTCCTGCGCGAGCTCCCGGCCGATGTCGAACACCCCGTGCGCGTCGACGAGCTCCTCCCCTTCCGGCGCAGCCGGCGCGAGCCGCAGCTCGAGCTTGGCCATGGCCGCGGCGACCTGGGGATGGCCCGGGTGCGCGGCGCGCAGCTCCTCCAGGAGCTCGCGCGCTTCGTCGAAGAGCCCCTGGCCCACGAAGAAGTCCGCCTCGGCCAGCTCGTCCCCGAGGTCCTCCGGCGGGGCACCGTCAGCGTCGCCCTGGCCGTCGGCGACCACGCCTTCCTCCACCTCCTCGCCCCAGGGGTCGCCCTCGGCGCCGAGCCCTTCCGTCGCGACCAGCTCGCCTTCGAGCACGAGGTCATCGACGAGGATCTCCTCTTCCATCGAGTCAGCGCCGACGCCCGATCCCCCGCCGGGGCCCGAGACGGCCAGGCTCGCCGCCGCGGCGAGCTGCTGGAGCAGCGGGTGCGCAGGGGAGAGAACACGCAGGCTGTCCACCGCCGCGCGCGCGCGATCGGGCAGGTCCCGGGCGAGCGCGAGGCGGGCCACGGCCAACGCCTCCTCGGTCGCCGGGCCGACCTCGCCGTGCGCCGACCGGAGCTGGAGCGCCTTTTCGTGGCCCTCCAGGGAGTCAGGGTCGAGGGCGAAGATGCGCGCGAGGTGCTCCAGCGCCTTCTCGTGGAGCCCGTACTTCGCGTAGACGTCGATCTCGATGAGGAGCTTGGGGATGGCCTCCTCCGCCCGCGCGCCTGGACGTGGCGCAGATGGCGGCTGCCGGGGACGCTCCGGCGCCGCCGTCGGGGGAAGCACGGCGGCGGATGCCGGTGGAGCCTCCGGGGTCCCCGGGGGCCGCGGCGGAGCCTCCGGAAACCTCGCCCGCGCCACCGGCCGTCGAAGCGCCTCGGCCGCCTCGTCATCGCGTGGGGCGAGCTCCAGCACCCGCCGCCAGCTCGCGGCCGCCTCGTCGAGCTGGCCCTTGGCCCCGAGCAAGTGCGCGCGCTCCCGCAGCACCGACACGGTCTTCCCGGTCTGGCCCAGCTCCTCGAAGGCTCGCGCGAGCAGTGCGAGCGTCTCGAGATCCTCCGGATCGGCCTTGAAGGCGCTCTGCAAGCGGGATAGCGCACGCTTCGTGTCGCCCCTGGCGAGGTGCAGGCTGGCGAGCTTGCGCGTGAGGGGGAGGTCGTCCTCGTCGAGCGTCGCGATCCTCTCGGCGACGCGCAGGTACTCGTCCGCGCGGCCGTCCGCCTCGAGGCGGGCCGCCGCCTTGCGCAGGTGCTCCAGCGCGGCCCCCCCCTGGCCCGCGTTGGCGTGGAGCTCGCCCAGCTTGACCAGCGTACCCACGTTCTCGGGGTCGATCTCCACCATCCGGCGCAGCACCGCGAGCACCTTGGCGCCGTCGCCCGCGCGCTCGGCGGCGGCGGCCACGAGCTGGAGCTGCGCCATGGCGTCGGAGAGGATCCCGAGCTGCTGGTAGAGCCCAGCCAGCCGCTCGTTCACCCGGGCGTCGTCGGGCGCGAGCTTCAGCATCTGCTTGTTGACGGCCACCGCCTTGAGGAAGAAGCCCTGCTCCGCGTAGGCGTCGGCAGCGCGGCCGAAGGCGGCCGCCGCCGCCCGCGGGTCGCCCTTCTTCCCGTGGAGCTCGCCGATCTTGAGGAGGACGCGGACGTCCTTCGGGTCCTCCGCGAGGATCCGGTCGTACGCGCGGATGGCCTTGTCCAGCTGGCCCTTCTGGACGAGCTTGGTGGCCTCGGCGGTGACCTTGTTCTTGTCGACAGCCATGCGGCGCCGTGGAGCGGGCGCGACTCAGCCCGCGACGCGCGTGAGGTACTCGCCCGTGCGGGTGTCGATGCGCAGCGTGTCGCCCTCATTGATGAAGAGAGGCACGTTCACCTGGTAGCCCGTCTCCAGCACCGCGGGCTTGGTGGCGCCCGACACGGTGTCGCCGCGCACGCCCGGGTCGCACTTCGCGACCGCCAGGTCCATGGAGTTGGGCAACGTCACCCCGATCGCCTTCCCGTTGAAGAACAGGATGTGGGTGGTGGTGTTGTCCTTGATGAAGTTCTTCGCCTCGCCCATCTGCTCCTCGGTGAGGAACGTCTGGTCGTAGGTCTTGTTGTCCATGAAGTTGTAGTGATCGCCCTCCTTGTAGAGGTACTGCATCTCCTTCTCCTCGAGGTCGGGCTTCCCCACCACGTCGCCCGACTTGAAGGTGCGGTCGATGGTGCGCCCGGTGAGGAGGTTCTTGATCCGGGTCCGCACGAACGCCGAGCCCTTGCCGGGCTTCACGTGCTGGAACTCGACGATCTCCCACGGGTCCCTGTCGATCTCGATCTTGAGCCCGCGGCGGAACGCCGAGGTGTCGAGGGTGTCAGCCATGCGTTGCCTCTCTTCGCGTGAAGGTCTTGGAGTCGGCCCGGGGCGCGCCTGCAGGATCCCCTACAGTTCCGCGCGCACCCGCGGGGCGATGATCCTGAGCTGGTAGCGGGCCCTGCCGTAGTTTCCGTCCGGCCTCAGCGCCACGACCATGAAGTACTCCGGCGAGACAAGCCGGGCCACGGTCACGAGCGCGTCGGTGTGGATGCTCACCTCGGACAGGTCGCCAGCGCCCTGGGCCAGGGCGGCCTTGCGCGCGCCGAGGAACACCCCCGAGTACTCGACCAGGATCGACTTCAGATCGAGCGCGCCGCCGTCCTGCACATGCGTGTCGACCTCGAGGCCATCGAGGGCCATGAGCGCGCACGCCACCGCCCCCTCGACGTTCTTGCAGACGTCCTGGAGGTGGTTGCGAAAGGCCATCGTCGCTCCGCTCTTAGCCTGGGCCTGGGCGGCGGGTCAAGCGACCGGGAGCCGCCCCGGCGAGGTGGCGGAGCCTCCCTCGAGTCGAGCTACTTCGTCGCCACGCAGACCGAGGCAGTGTCCTGCCAGAAGCCGAAGCAGTTCGTCGGCGTGAGGGCGCTGCCTGCCGGACAGGTGGGGGGGACGCCCGCGGCGGCGAGGCAGCCGTTGCACACATCGATCGAGAACGGCCACTCCTCCGACTCCAGAAAAGCCCCGTCCTGCGTGCGGCCCTGGACCGAGACACCGAGCACCACCCGGCGCGTCTCGCCGGCCGCCAGGCTGGCAGCGGCGATCTTCTGGCCCAGCGCGGTGCCGATGAGGTCGACGTACTGCGCGGTGGCCTTGTTCACCTCCACCGTCTGGCCGTCCAGCGAGAGGACGTTCTCGCCGGTGACGTCGAGGAGCCCGCCAGGCCCGAACTGGTCGCGGATGTCCTTGGGGTTCACCCGGACCTTGGCGGTGTAAGGCGTCCAGGCCTTCGAGCTCGTCAGCCCGCCGTTCTGCATGGGGTCGGCGAGGTTGTTCTTCATGTAGACGACGGTGGAGTACGTCAGCCGATCGGCGAAGGCGACGTCGAGGACGCCCGGGCCGAGCTGGGTCACGCCCCCGGCCTGGAAGGTGCACTTCGTCGCGTCCTGCGGGGCGGCCCGCCCGTCGACCTCGATCGAGGAGCGGTTCTGTCCACAGGCGGCGAGCGCGACGGCGAGGGTGGCGGCGAGGCGAAGAGTGCGCGTCATGGCTTGGCTCCGAGCTACCCGCCGGCGGCGGCCGAGGCGGTCGCGACGGGCTGGCGGTTGAGGATGCGGGGCGTGATGAAGATGAGGAGCTCGGTGTGGTCGTCCTGCTCGGCCTTGGTGCGGAAGAAGAAGCCGAGGAGTGGGATCTTGCCGAGGAACGGCACCTCGCTGACGCGGCTCGCCGTCTGGCGGGTGTAGATGCCGCCGATGACGGTGGTCTCGCCGTCGCGGACGAGCGCCTCGGTCTCCGCCTCGCGCTTCGAGATGGAGGGCTGCCCGTTGGCGCCGGTGAGCTGGGGGTTGGGCGTGTTGTTGGTCACCTTGATCTTCATGAGCACCGAGCCGTCCGCGGAGACGTGCGGCGTCACCTTGAGCTCGAGCTTCGCCTCCACGAAGACCGTGTTCACGCCGCTCGCGGAGACCTGCGAGAAGGGGATGGAGAGCCCCTGCCCGATGGTGGCCTCCTTGTTGTCGATGGTGGACACGCTGGGGGCGGAGATGGTCTTCACCACGCCCGAGTTTTCCAGCGCCGAGAGGCGGAGGTTGAGGTTGAAGGCGCCGCCCGCCGAGCCGAAGGTGAAGCCGACGCCGCCACCCTGCCCCTCGCCAATGGCCGCCGGCAGGTTCACCGCATAGGAGGGTGCCGCCATGGTGCCGGTGGTGGGGCCGCCGCCGGAGGCGCCGCCCGCGTTCACCACGTTGGGGAAGAAGACGCCGGTGGGGTTGCCGGTGGCGGGCGAGAGCGCCGCGTTGCCGCCCCACTGCACGCCGATGGCGCGGTTGAAGTTGGACGAGGCCTCCACGATCCGGCTCTCGATCCGCACCTGCGGGATCTCGGTGTCGAGGTTCCGCACCAGGCCCTCGGCGCGGGAGAGCGCCTCCTGGATGTCCTTCACGATGAGGACGTTGGTGCGCTCGTCGGTGGAGACCGTGCCGCGCTCGGTGAGGACGTCCTTCACCCGGGTGGAGATGTCGGCGGCGCGGGCGAAGTTGACCGGGATGAGGCGGACCTTGAGAGGGATGAGCGGCGCGCGCGCCTTCACGGCCTCGGCGCGGGCGAGGTTCTCCTTCGCGATCTCCTCGAACTTGGCGACGCGGATGACGTTGCCCATCTCCTCCTTGTCGAGCCCCTTCGTCTTGAGGACGAGGTCGAGCGCCTGGTCCCAGGGCACGTTGCGCAGCGAGACGGTCACCTTCCCGGTGACGTCGTCGGCGACGATGATGTTCTTCTTGGAGACGTCGGCGATGAGGCGGAGGAGGTTGCGGATCTCGATGTCGTGGAAGTCGAGGGTGATGCGGCGGCCCGCGTACTCGCGCCGCTGCGGCGCGCCGGTGAGGGCGTAGGTGGGAGCCTCGGAGGCGAAGCCAGCCGCCTGGGGAGCGGGGGCGCTGGTGCGGACCGGGGCAGGCTCCTCGTCGGAGGCGAGGGCCGGGACGACGGCCAGACCACCCGGGACAGCCTTGACCTCACAGCGGGGGAGCGTGCCCGCCGCGTCGAGGACCACGCGCACCTTGCCCTCGCCCTTGCCGAAGCGCGCCGCCTTGAACGTCCCGGTGAGCGCCGCCGGTCCGCGCGGCGCCTTCGCCACATCGAACAGGTCGAGCACGAGTCGGGGCGGGTCCTGGAGCTCCAGGACCTCGATGCGAGCGACCTCACCGTCGAGCGAGAGCTTCACCTCGCCGTTGCGGGAGTGGGCCGCGGTGATGGCGGTGGCGGGATGAGAGACCTTGGCGGAAACGAGGCGGCGAGAAACGACGGCGGTCG
>JBBQEB010000191.1:0-6181 GCA_038320275.1 Myxococcales bacterium
CGTGTAGAACGGAACGAACCTTGCGGGGGACGCCGACCTTGCACTGGGCCGGCGCGGGCCCCGCTTCGATCCCGCGCATGCCGACCAAGAGCTCTCCCGCCGTCACTCCGCCCGCAGCCGTCGTTGCCGACACCGATCTCGCCGTCACCCTCGACGTGGAGCCTCGCAAGCCGCGCCTGGCATGGCAGGGAATGGACCGCCGGGAGCTAACGGCTTCTGTGCCGACGCAGGTCGTTGAGATCGTGCGACCAGGTCGCGCGATGGAGCACGCGGGTGAGCTGACGGGCCTATCGGCCCGAGCCGCCGCCATCGAGAAGGTCATCCCCGAGAACCGGCTGATCTGGACGAACGACAACATCGTCGCGCTCCAGACGCTCCTCGATGAGAAGGATCCGAAGACGAAGGACTACCGCTACCGCGGCAAGGTCGACCTTATCTACATCGACCCGCCGTTCATGGTGAACAACGACTTCCTCGCCGACAACGCCATCAACATCACGCTTGACGAGGACGCCGGAGTCGCGGCGAGGAAGGAACCGTCGCTCGTCGAGATTCTGGCTTACAAGGACACTTGGCGGCAGGGACTCGACTCGTTCCTGTCGATGCTGCGAGCGCGCCTCGTGCTCCTGAAGGGGCTTCTCGCGCCGACGGGCAGCATCTACGTCCATCTCGATTGGCATGCCGTCCATTACGTGAAGGTCTTGATGGACGAAATCTTCGGGTACGAGAAGTTCAGAAACGAGATCGTCTGGCAAAGAACTGGCGCTCACAACGATCCGCAACGATACGGCAATGTTTGCGATTCGATCTTATTCTACACACACGCGGACGAATACACCTGGGACCCTCAATATACGCCTTACGATGGCGACTATATCGCCGAACGGTTCCGGTCCATCGAGCCCAAGACTGGAAGACGATACTGGCTCAACACTGTAACGGCTCCGGCCCACGGCCGACCGCCAACCGCCGGAGTGTTCTTTGGCAAATCGCGGCTGCCGCCGCGAGGGACGATGTGGCGGTTCACTCAGGATAAGATTGACGCTCTCATCGCGGAAGGTCGCATCGTCGCGAGCGAGAGCGGGATGCCATACATCAAACAGTACCTGGACGAGAGCAAGGGGCGGCCGGTCCAAAGTCTCTGGACGGACATCCCGATGAGCAAGAGTGGGGCGGAACGTCTTGGATTTCCTACGCAAAAGCCAGTTGCTCTCGTCGAGCGAATCATCAGGTCCTCCTGCCCCCCGGGTGGAATCGTCCTGGACTGCTTCCTGGGAAGTGGAACGACGGCAGACGCTGCTGAACGACAAGGCCGGCGGTGGATCGGAATCGACAACGGGAAGTACCAGGTCCACCTCGCGCGGAAACGCCTTATCGAGCTTCAGGGCCAGCCGCTACCTGCGGAGAACGGGGTCGCGGAGTTCCCTCAGTGCAAGTCGTGTGGTCGGGTAGAGCGAAAAGATCGCCCTCAGAAGCTCCGCGGAGTCCACGAGGTCCGTCCCTTCACAATCGAGAACATGGGCGTGTACCAGCGTGCCGCCGAGTGGCAGGGGTTCCAGCAGCACCGCAGCGCCTACCGCGACGAGATGATCCGCGTCTTCGGCGGCGAGCCCATCGAACAGTCGATGCTGCTCCATGGCAAGAAGGGCAGCTCGTGGGTCCACGTCGGCCCACTCGACGGGCCGGTGTCGGTCGGCCAGGTCTGGGCCATCGCCCGCGACGCCCAGCGGACCAGCATGAAGTCGGTGACCATCCTGTCTGCCGATTTCGACACGCTCTCCGGGAGTGAAAAGGACGACATCAAGAGAAAGACCGGCGTCACGGTCACCATCCGCGTCATCCCGTCCTCCGCCATCGACGAAGTGAAGCGCCGCCTCGACCTCCAGCGCCTGGACCCGACCGTACCGGTGGAGTCGATGGCGATTCCGGCGTTCTACGCGCCGCTCTCCATCGTGCTCGACGCCGAGGCGGCCGGACGCAACGCGCACGTCAGGCTCCAGCGATGCGAGGTTGACATCGACTCGTTTATCGCGAGCCAGCGTCCCATGCTGAAGCAGGTCACCGACAAAATGACCGCGGTGGCTAAGAAGAAGGCGCAGGCCGAGAACGACAGGTGGGAGAACCGCGAGGAGGAGCTGCACGCCTGGCTCAAGAAGGCGAAGAGCTGGCAGTCCTTCATCGACTTCTGGGCGGTGGACTGGAACTACGGCCGGGTCGCGGGCGAGGACGGCAAGCCCATCTTCGTGACCGAGTGGCAGAGCTTCCGGAGCCGCGGCGGTGATGGGGACGGCGAGCTCGTCTTCACCGCGAAGTTCAGCTACCCGGCACCCGGTCAATACGTCGTGGCGGCGCGCGTGACCGATGTTTTCGGCAACGATGGCATCGCCACCGTGAACGTCGAGGTGAAGCGATGACGCTCCAGGACCAGATCGTCGCGAACCTTCGCAAGCGGGTGGACACTTGGCGTGGCTTCGGCCTCGGCGCCGCAGCCGAATCGTACCCGGAGGACGCACCGCGCTACGAGCCCGCAGGGGACGGCGAGAAGCCGGTCTCGAACACCACGATGGCGCTCGTCCAGCACTGGTTCCGGCGAGAGCCGCACGTCCTTGGTTTCGAGCCGCACACCTTCGCGTTCAAGTACTGGCCGCACCAGCGCCGCCTCGTCGAGACGTTCATCTACCTGCACGAGGTGGTGGGCATTCGCCGCACGGAGGAGCTGTACCGCTTCTGCGGCGTCGAGCCGATGGGGCCACAGCGCGACCCCTGGCCCAAGCTCGGGGGCCAGCTCGCCACCGGCTCGGGCAAGACCAAGATGATGAGCCTCATCATCGCCTGGTCCTACCTGAACGCTATCTGCGAGGGCGACGAACACCTCGGGCTCGGCCGACACAGCATCCTCATCGCACCGGGCCTTTTCGTGAAGGACCGGCTGCTCCAGGACTTCAACCCGCCATACGGTCAAACGGCGGTGTTCTTCGCCGACCCGGTCATCCCGCCGGAGCTGGAGAAATGCTGGGACCTCAAGGTCTATGACCCGGACACTTGCCCTCGTCAGCTCGACCCGGCCGAAGGCGCGCTCGTCGTGACGAACTTCCACCAGCTCCTGCGCGGCCGGGAGCGGCTGGAAGCGCGATTCGAGACCCCTGCCGAGCGGCAGATCCATCTGCTCTTCGAGGGTGGCGACCCGCAGAAGCTCGAGGACGTGGGGTCGCCGCTCATCGAGCGGTTCGCGCGCTCTCGCAAGCTGCTGGTGCTGAACGACGAGGCCCACCACGTCTGGGACGAGCCGGGCCACGCGCAGTTCGAGGAGAAGGCCCGCCAGAGGGCCGGGGGCGTGGCGCCGAGGGAGGACGAGCAGGAGGCGATGGCCTGGATCCGTTCCATCCGGAAGCTGAACGGCGGGGACGGCGCGCCGGGCAGGGTCGGGCTCCAGGTGGACATGTCGGCCACCCTCTTCCAGGAGACCGGCACGCAGAAGAAGAAGGCGGGGAAGGGCAAGGCGGCGCAGGCCGCCAAGTTCAAGCCCACCGAGCTCTTCCGCCACACCGTCGTCACCTACGACCTCGCCGAGGCGATCCGCGACGGCATCGTCAAGAAGCCCATCCTGGAGCGGGTGGAGGTACGGAACGAGCGGACGAACGAGGTGCTTCCCCTGGTGCAGGTTGCGGCGCCCAACGCCTGGGAGAAGTACCGGAACCTCCTCACCACCGGCATCGAGCGCTGGAAGAAGGTGCGCGACCAGCTCGCCGACGAAGGCGACCCGCGCAAGCCCATCCTGTTCGTGCTCTGCGCGGACAGGAGGGAAGCCGCGCAGGTTGCGAACTACCTCACCTACGGCGAGGCGAGCGAGGACGACCTCGCCAGCACCAGGGCGTCGGTGAAGGGCTACCCCGACCCCAAGGCCAAAGGTCCGCTGTTCATCACCCAGGGCGCGGACGGGGTGGTTCGCTCGACGGTGGTGCAGATCCACATTGGCCAGAAGGAGGAGTCGAACGAGGCCGAGTGGGAGAAGGTCCGGGCGTCGGTGAACGCCATCGACCGGGACGAGATCCCGGATCCCGCGGGCGCCAAGGATGCCGACGGGCGGCCGCTCCTCGTCCCCAACCCGTACAACGTCGTCGTCAGCGTGATGATGCTGAAGGAGGGCTGGGACGTCCGGAACGTCAAGGTGATCGTGCCGCTGCGCACCTGCGATTCGCGCACGCTCACCGAGCAGACCCTCGGCCGCGGGCTGCGCAAGATGCACGCGCCGGAGATCGACGACGAGGGCGCGGCGCTCCTGAAGCCGGAGGAGCTCTACGTCATCGAGCACCCGTCCTTCGCCGCCATCCTCGACCAGATTGGTGACCTGGTCGAGGAGAAGAGCAGCGACGAGATCGACCACCCGCGCGAGTACGTCGCAATCCCGCCGGTGGAGGAGGGGGAGACGCGCGAGAGGGTGGACGTTCGCCTGGTTCGCCTGGAAGGCGTGAAGCACGGGGCGCGGGATTGGCGCCAGGACTTCGACGTGGCGAAGCTGCCGGGCGTCACGCCGCGGCTGCCGTGGCACGACCAGCTCGACGCCACGCTCATCCAGACCTGGCTCAAGGAGGCGCTGAAATCGGCCGAGGCGGAGGGCCAGACGTTCACCCTGTCATCCGACCCCTCCTACCGCGATTTCGACCACGTCCTGGAGCAAGCGTACGCCATCCCGCTGCTGCGGGAGATGCGGGCCAGCTTCGGACACAAGACGGCGGTGAAGGGCATCGTCCAGGAGCTCCTCGAGACGAAGACCTTCAACCTGACCGCGAGCCTCCCGGTGTCGTTCGAGAGGGTGATCGCGAGCGGTCGCGGAGCCATCGCGCTCGGAAACCTGGCCCGCGCGGAGGTGGTGAGCGGCGTCACGTCGGCGCTCCTTGGCCCGCTCGCGGAGGCCATCCAGGCGTCGCACCAGGCCGCCCGGGCGGACCTTTCGGAAAGAAAGGCGTCGGCAATCGGCGGCTATCAGGCCTTGAAGCAGCACGTCCTGGAAGGCCTCACCCGGTCCCCCTTCCAGCGCGCGGCGACCGCCAACGCGGACGAGCGGCGGGTGGCGGCGCTGGTGGACGGCGCGAAAGACGTGGTGGGCTGGGTCTACAACCACCGCGCCGGAATCGGTTACTCGATCCCGTACGTATGGCAGGGCCGCTCGGCGCGGTACTTCCCTGACTTCGTGGCGCGCGCGAAGTGGGGCAGCGTCTTCCACAACTTCATCCTGGAGGTGAAGGGCCGCCTCGACGACAAGGACGAGGAGAAGGCCCGTCGCGGCCAGCACTGGTGCGAGCTCCTGACCGAGCACGACGCCGAGCCCTGGCACTACTTGATGCTCATCGAGAACGCGGACCTCGACCGGCAGGACATCGGCTGGTGGGAGAGCTGCTCGGTGCGGTCCATCGAGGATCTGTTTCGCCGCCACGAGCGCCTGCCGCTCATCCCGCAGCCCGGTGGGACGGGGCTCGTGATCTCCGACATCGTCGAGCCGGTCGAGCAGTTCCGCGACGCGGTGCCGGTGTACGACCTCGCGGTGAAGGCAGGGGCATTCGGGGATCCCGAGCAGCCGGAGGTGAAGGGCTGGGCGCGGCTGCCTGGGCACCACCTCGACGACGACATGTTCGTGGCCAAGGTGGCGGGGCGTTCCATGGAGCCCGGAGTGGTGGACGGGGCGTGGGGCCTGTTCCGCTCGTTCCCGGTCGGCAAGGAGCCGTCACTCACTGCGCTCGACAACCGCCGGATCATCGTCCAGCTCGACGGCAAGGCGCAGGACCCGGAGACCGGGCGCTACACCCTCAAGCGGTGGCGGGTGACGAAGCGGGCGCCGACCGGCGAGGTCGAGGAGGTCACGCTCGGCCCCGACAACCGCGACTTCAAGCCCATCGTTCTCACGCCGGCAAGCGGTGAGGTGAGGGTCGTCGCCGAGTTCATGGAGACGGTGGGCTGATGGCCTTGCAGCCGCCGCAGGTCTCGGTCCCGCCGGCGTTCTGGCGCTTCGTGACCCGCAGGTACATGCCTGTCCCGTACCCCGCCTAGAGCAGGGATCAGGTTGGAACTCCCATGATTCCCATCGCTTGCGCGCGGAGGATCGACAGGGCCCATCCGGCCATGATCCTCTGTGCTCCACGCGGGCCGACGCTCGCGGCGGAGGCGATAGAGATGGAGCGCTGGA
>JBBQEB010000192.1:0-6177 GCA_038320275.1 Myxococcales bacterium
AGAGCGACGAGACCGAAGCGAGGCAGGCGCCCGAGGAGGGAGCAGCGGAGTCGTAGCAGCGCTACGGCGAGCAGCGGAGCGACGAGGCCGCCTGCCGCAGCGAGAGGATCGGCGCTCGCAGGAGGCGCTATGCCTGGGTCGAGGCACGAGCCCAGGGGAGCGGGTCGGTCATCTCAGCCGCGCCAGCTTTCTCTTCCGCCAGCCGATCCCGCCCGCTCCGGAAAACCGGGGCCGTTCGATCATCTCGGCCGCCCCTGGTCTTCTTTCCCGGTCGCCCGTCGCCTCTCGCGCCGCTCGCGCGAGGACAGTCGGCCGCGAACCCAGGCCGTAGGCCTTGGCGCGCTACCCTTGCGCCGCAGCCGTCCCGCGCTTCCGATTCCGCTCGAGCTTGTACCGCGCGTTGGGATCGAGCGCCTTCTTGCGCAGCCGGATGGACTTGGGCGTCACCTCCACCAGCTCGTCCTCGGCGATCCACTCCAGTGACTTCTCCAGCGAGAGGTCGCGCGGCGGCGTGAGCATGATGTTCTCGTCGCGACCGGCGGCGCGGATGTTGGTGAGCTTCTTCTCCTTGCAGATGTTGAAGTCGAGGTCGTTGTCGTGGCTGTGCTCGCCCACGATCATGCCGGTGTAGACCGGGTCGCCCGGCTTCACGAACAGGGATCCGCGCTCCTGGCAATAGAAGCAGGCGTAGGCCACCACCTCGCCCTCACGGTCCGACACGATGGCGCCGGTCTGCCGCTTGTTGATCGCCCCCTGCCAGGGCTCGTACCCGTCGAACTGCGAGGACATGATGCCCTCGCCGCGCGTGAGCGTGAGGAACTCGGACCGGAAGCCGATGAGCCCACGCGCCGGAACGCGAAACTGCAGCCGCGTGCGGCCCGAGCCGAGCGGCTGCATGTCGACCATCCGGCCCTTGCGCGGTCCGAGGTTCTGGGTGACCGCGCCCACCGACTCGTTCGGCAGGTCGCACACGAAGAGCTCCATCGGCTCGTGCACCTCGCCGTCGAGCGTCTTGAGGACCGGCTCGGGGTTGGAGACGGTGAGCTCGTAGTTCTCCCGGCGCATGTTCTCGACGATGACCGCCAGCTGCAGCTCGCCGCGGCCCACCACCTTGAACGCCTCCGGCGTGTCGGTGTCCTCCACGCGGATCGAGACGTTCTTGTAGGCCTCGCGGTAGAGGCGCTCGCGGATGTTGCGGCTCGTGACGTACTTGCCCTCCCTGCCCGCGAAGGGCCCGTCGTTGACCCGGAAGATCATCGACATGGTGGGCTCCTCCACGCTGATGCGCGGGAGCGCGACGGGGAAGGAGGGCTCGCTGATGGTGTCGCCGATGCCGATCTCCTCCGCGCCGGCGATGCAGACGATCTCCCCCGGCCCGGCGTCCTTGACCTCGACGCGCTTGAGCCCGTCGTAGGCGTAGAGGCGAACGATCTTGGCCTGCACGACCTTGCCCTCGTCGCGCAGCACGGCCACGAGGTCGCCCTCGTGCGCGACCCCCGACGAGATGCGCCCGATGGCGAGCCGGCCGACGTACTCGTCGTAGTCGAGGTTGTCGACCAGCATCTGAAGCCCCTCGCGCTCGCCCTGCGGAGGCGGGGGGATGTGGTCGAGGATGGCGTCGAAGAGCGGCTTCAGCGACTCGGCCGCGAGCGCGCCGGCCACGGTGTGCGCGGCCCGGCCCTCTCGGGCCACCGCGTAGATCACCGGGAAGTCGATCTGGTGCTCGTTGGCGCCGAGGTCGATGTAGAGCGAGTAGACGAGGTCGAGAACCTCCTTCGCGCGCGCGTCCTGGCGGTCGACCTTGTTCACCACCAGCACGGACGGAAGCCCCATGGCGAGCGCCTTGGAGAGCACGAATCGGGTCTGCGGAAGGGGCCCCTCCGCCGCGTCCACGAGGAGGAGCACGCCATCGACGAGCCGCAGCGCGCGCTCCACCTCACCGCCGAAGTCGGCGTGTCCCGGCGTGTCGACGATGTTGATCTTGATCCCTTCCCAGGTGACGGCGGTGTTCTTCGCGAGGATGGTGATGCCCTTCTCGCGCTCCAGATCGTTCGAGTCCATGACGCGGTCGACCATGGTCTCGTTCGTCCGGAACACGCCCGCCTGGCGGAGCATGAAGTCCACCAGCGTGGTCTTGCCGTGGTCGACGTGTGCGACGATGGCAACGTTCCGGATCTTCTGGCGCTCGATCATGTGGCTCGATTCTTTAGAAAAAGTGGCACTCTATATGCCTTCATGCCGCGGGGCGGCAAGGGCGCTCGCCGCGAGACCTCGGCGGCGCGCGCATGCGTGGCGAGGCGCGGGGAGGCAACGTACGTTGTGGGACCATGGCTCCCGCGTTCCACCACCTGGCGATCCAGTGCGCTGATCTGGAGCGCTGCGAGCGGTTTTACACCGACGTCCTCGGGCTCGCGGTGCTGCGCCGCTGGCCGCGGCCGGAGGGAGGGGACCGAAGCGTCTGGCTCTTGCTGGGCGAGGGTTTCCTCGCGCTGGAGCGGGCTGGGGAGGAGCCCCGCGCGGCCGGCTGGAGCGATCCCGCCGCCGGCCTTCACCTGCTCGCGCTCCGCATCGGGCGGGGCGAGCGCGAGGCGTGGGAGGCGCTCCTGTCCTCGCGCGGCGTTCCGGTCGCGCACCGCACCCCCTACACACTCTACGTGCGTGATCCCGAGGGCAACCGCGTGGGGCTCTCGCACCACCCGGAGGTCGCGTGAACGCCGCTCCCGTCTTCGATCGCCGGCGCTACGGAAAGGACAACTACACCTACCTCCTCGCCGAGGGTGAGGACGCATTGCTGGTGGATCCGGGCGACGCGGACGTGGCCCTTGCGCTCGCCGCCGCCCACCAGGTGCGCCCCCGATTCGTCCTGCACACCCACGGTCACGGCGACCACACCGGTGGCACGGAGAGGGTCGCGCGTGAGCTGGGGGCGCGGGTGCTCGGTCACGCGGGCGACGGCGGCTGGTTCGCCCCGGACGAGGACGTCGCCGGGCGGGAGGAGCTCGCGCTGGGCGCGCTGCGCATCGCGGTGCATGAGGCGCCCGGTCACACGCCGGGATCGGTGCTCTACCGCTGGAGAGGGCGGCTCCTCACCGGTGACACGCTCTTCTGGGGAGGGGCGGGCAACTGCAGGCATGGGGGTGACCCGGCACGGCTGGCGCGCACCTTTCTCGACCTGTTCCCCGCGCTCGACGGCGCCCTCCAGATCCACCCCGGGCACGACTACGCCGAGGCAAACCTGCCCTTCGCGCTGGAGCTGGAGGGCGGCAACGCGGCGGCCCGCGCGCAGCTCGGGGCGGCTCGGGCGGCGCACGCGCTGCGGCGAGAGCCGGCCGCCACCACGCTCGACGACGAGCGCGCGTCGAACCCGTTCCTCCGGGCCGCTCTCCTGGCGCCGGGCCTGGCCCGCCGCGGGTTGCCCGCCGCGACGCCCGGCGAGGCCTTCGTGTCGCTCCGCCGCCTGAAGGACGGCTGGGGCGGGTAGGGGGGCGCGTGCTCCGGTCCGCCCCCATCGACTCGCAGGAGGCGCGGCACTACCATGAGCACGGATCCGCCATGTCCGCTGGCCTGCTCGTCCTCCTCTTCGCGCTCGGCGCCGCGGCGACCCCGCCCGCGGGGGACGCCAGCATCGACTGGAACCGGCGGGTGGTGCGCTGCACCGGCGTGGGTGCTCCGAGCCTTCGCGAGGAGACCGAGAACATCGCGGTCACGCGCATCCGCACCGAGCGCGCCGCCCGGCGGGAGGCCGTGCACGGCTGCCTGCGAGCGCTGCGCGCGGTGCCCTTTCCCGGGCGAGGGGACGTTGGGGCGGCCCTCGATGCGGACCGCGCGCTCGCGGCCAAGGTCCTCGGGGCGGTGAGGCGGTTCCGCGTGCCAGGCGGCGCTCGCTATCATGCCGATGGCGGCGTGCGCCTCGACGCGGAGGTCCCGCTCGACGGAGCCCTGTCCGAGCTCCTGCCTCCGCTCCGCCGGCGCGAAGTGGCACCGTGACCGCTGTCGTTCCAGCCTCGGGGGAGCGCCCGACGCTGCGCGCAGCCGTCTTCACCGTCCCGAACGGGCTCACGGTGCTGCGCATCCTGCTCGCGCCCGTGTTCCTCGTGCTCTACGCCCGCGGCGACACCGTGCGCGCGATGGCCGCCTTCGCCGCGGCGGCGGCGACCGACGTGCTCGACGGCCTGGCGGCGCGCGTCCTCGGTCAGTACTCGCGGCTGGGCTCGTTCCTCGACCCGCTCGCGGACAAGTTCCTCGCCGCCTGCGCGCTCTTCGCGCTCTGGGAGCGGGGGCGGCTGCCGCTGTGGCTTCCCCTGTTCGTCGTCTCCAGGGACGTGGGGATCTTCCTCGCCATCGGCGCGCTCCGCGTGCTTCACCGGCGCATCCCCATCAAGCCGACGCGCATCGGCAAGTACGCCACCTTCGCGCTCGCCGCGACGGTGCTCCTCTCCCTCGCCTGGGAGCTCCTGGCCTGGCCGCCGGCGCAGGTGGCGCCTTACGTCGCCGCGCTCGGGATCGTCACCGCGGAGTGCGTGGCGCTGAGCTGGGCCCAGTATTTCCTCCTCTTCCTGCGCAGCGCGCTGGGCCCGCGCGTGGAGGATCGGCAGCCCGCTCGCCACGGCGCCAGGGTGGAGTAGCATCGAACGGTGGCGCGCAAGCTGAAGCTCGTCGTCTCCGACTTCCATCTCGGCACGGGGCCCTACCGCTCGGACGGGTCGGTGAACGTCTTCGAGGACTTCCGGCACGACGGAAGGTTCGCGGAGTTCCTCGACTACCACCGCTCCGGCGATCACGCGGACGACGAGGTGGAGCTCGTCGTGAACGGGGACTTCTTCAACCTGCTGTCGGTGGATGCGGACGGGAAGGTGGACGAGCCGCTCACCGAAGGGGTGGCCGTGGAGAAGACGGCGGCCATCCTCGCGGGCCATCCGCATGTGGTCGAGGCGCTCCACGCCTTCGTTGCCGCACCGAAGCACTCGGTGCTGTTCATCATGGGCAACCACGATCCCGGCATCCTGTTCGAGGGCGTGCGCGAGCGGGTGACGAACGCGGTCGGCGGCCCGCTCTCGTACCTGCTCGACGGCTACGACTTCGACGGCGTGCACGTCGAGCACGGCATGCAGCACGAGCCGCTCAACGCCTTCAACCCTCGCCGCTACTTCGTCGAGCGGGAAGGGGAGCCGGCCATCAACCTGCCGCTTGGGTCGCGCTACATCATCGAGGTCCTCAACTCCGAGAAGGCGCTCCGGCCCTACATCGACAAGGTGGCGCCTTTCCGCCGCTACTTCCTGTGGGCGCTCCTCAACGATCCAGCGGTGGTGGTGAAGGTGTCCGCGAAGAGCGTCGACTTCGCGCTGCGCGCGATCTTCCGCAAGATCCCCTACGTGGACGAGGTCTCCCCCAGGCAGATCCTGGAGCGTCTCGTCCTCTACACCGCGTTCCCCACCCTCGAGCGCGAGGCGAAGCACCTGCTGGCGCGCCGGGGCTACAGCGCGGTGATCATGGGCCACACGCACGTGCCGATCTTCCGGGAATACGCGCGCGACAAGGTCTACATCAACACCGGCACCTGGAACGCCATGACCTCGCTCGACATGGGGAGCCTCGGGCGGACGGAGGCCCTCACCTACGCCCACGTCGAGTACGTGGACGGGAGCCCGCGCGCCCGGCTCCGCCAGTGGCGCGGGCTCGCGCGCCCCACCGAGGACGTGTTCTTCTGAGGTCCACTCCCTCCGGTGCGCGCCCAACCCCTCATCAACTGCCGGGACGTTCAGGCCTCCAGCCGCTGGTACCGGCGGCTCCTGGGGTGCGTCGGCGGCCACGGGGGGGACGAGTACGAACGGCTCTGGAGCCCGAACCTCCACACCAGCAGGTGGGGCTCGGACGGCCTGATCCTGCAACTGCACGCGTGGGACGTCGATCACCACCACGGACCCATGGGCGACCCCTCACGCGCCGCCGGCAACGGCATGCTGCTGTGGTTCGAGGTCGACGACTTCGACGCCGCGGTGGCGCGGGCGCGCGAGCTCGCGGCGCCCATCCTGCTCGAGGTGCATCGCAATCCCAACGCGAACCACCGCGAGCTCTGGATCCGGGATCCCGACGGTTACACCGTGGTCCTCGCCTCGCCCGATGGTGAGGCGCCAGCGGCGGGATAGCGGACCGCATCGCGCGTCGACGCTGCCATTC
>JBBQEB010000193.1:0-6176 GCA_038320275.1 Myxococcales bacterium
GAGGCACCATGCGGCTCGAGCCCTTCATCCTGGCGCTGGCCCTGGCGGCGCTGCCGGGCGGCGCGCTCGCCCGCGGCGGAGGCCACGGCGCCGGACGGGGGTCGGGCACGCGTTCGTCCTCCGGAGGCCACGCCTCCGCTCCGCGTCCTTCGCACGCAACCGGCGGCTCAAAGAAGACGAGCCAGCACGCCGCGACCTCACGGCCCGGCCACGCCTCGACGCGCTCTCACGCTTGGCGGCGCTTCGCGGACCAGGATTCGAAGCGCGACCGGGAGCAGCGCCGCCGCTTCATGAGGACCCACCCGTGCCCCTCCACGGGCAAGACGCACGGAGGGTGCCCTGGCTACGTGGTGGACCACGTCCGCGCGCTGAAGCACGGCGGCACCGACAGCCCTTCCCACATGCAGTGGCAGACCGTCGTCGCGGCGAAGTCGAAGGACAAAGTGGAGTAGGGGCGCCCGCGTTGCCTGCGGCGAGGAGAGTGACGACCTCGGCCTTTCTTGTTATACACGTATGACGGAGTCGCCATGTTCGCCTGCCGCCTGCCACCTGAAATAGAGGAGCGCCTCGCCAGGCTCTCCAAAGCTACTGGGCGCACGAGGAGTTACTACGTTCGCGAGGCGCTGATCCAGCACCTCGACGACCTCGAGGACGTGTACCTCGCCGAGCGTCGCCTCGAAGACCTTCGCGCCGGCCGCAGCTCCACCGTGCCTCTCTCCGAGGTGATGGAGCTGAATGGCATCAAGGATTGAGCTCGAGCGATCGGCGCTGAAGGAACTGAACGAGCTCGACCGCCCAGTGCGGGAGCGAATCCTCCGGTTTTTGAACCAGCGCCTGGCCCCGCTCGACGATCCTCGTGCAATCGGGGAGGCTTTGAAGGGCGCAGCCTTGGGACAGCTCTGGAAGTATCGGGTCGGAGACTACCGCGTCATCGCCAGCATCCAAGACGAGGTCCTGCTCGTCGTCGTCGTCCGGATCGGGCATCGCCGCGAGGTCTATCGCTGATTCGCGTTCCGCGAACACGGACCTTTCGACGTGCTTGCCCCGCCGGAGTGCCACCTGCGCCCCGCCACCCCGGCGGCTACACTTCCGGTCTGTCGCGCGGAGGTGGCCGATGGCATCGAAAGTCCTGAAGGCGGAGCTTCGCGGGTCACCTCGGCCCGAGACGCCGGGCGCGCCCCCTCCCTCGGACGAGCCGACGTACTCCGCGGACGCCATTGCCCGCGTGCTCGCCGAGCGCGAGCGCTGGACGCGCGAAGAGCTCGCCGAGGCGCTCGCCAGGCTCCCCAAGCGCCGGGCGGCGTTCACCACCGACTCGGGGATCCCCATTCCCGACGTCCTCGATCCGGCCAGCCGCGCCGGCTCCGACTTCGTCCGCGACGTGGGCTATCCCGGGGCGTATCCCTTCACCAGGGGCCCGCAGCCCACCATGTACCGGGGCCGGCTCTGGACCATGCGTCAGTTCGCCGGCTTTGGCTCCCCGGAGGACACCAACCGGCGCTTCAAGTACCTCCTGCAGCAGGGGGTCACCGGGCTCTCCACCGCCTTCGACATGCCCGCGCTCATGGGCTACGACCCCGACCATCCGCTGGCCCGCGGCGAGGTAGGCAAGGAGGGGGTCTCGGTCGCGACGCTGCGCGACTTCGAGGTGCTCTTCGACGGCATCCCGCTCGCCGACGTCACCACCTCCATGACCATCAACGCGAGCGCGGTGGTGGCGCTCGCGATGTACGTGGCGGTGGCCGAGGGGAAGGGCATCCCGCGCGCGAGGCTCGGCGGCACGGTGCAGGCCGACATGCTGAAGGAGTACATCGCGCAGAAGGAGTGGATCATCCCGCCGCGGCCGGCGGTGAAGATTTTGTGCGACATGATCGAGCTCTGCGCGCGGGAGATGCCGCGCTGGAACGCGGTCTCCATCAGCGGCTATCACATCCGCGAGGCCGGGGCGACGGCGGTGCAGGAGCTCGCCTTCACGCTCGCCGACGGGCTCGAGTACGTCCACCTCTGCGTGGAGCGCGGCCTCGACGTGGACGACTTCGCGCCGCGGCTCTCCTTCTTCTGGGACGTCCACAACGATTTCTTCGAGGAGGTGGCCAAGTTCCGCGCCGCACGCCGCATCTGGGCCCGCGCGATGAAGGAGCGCTTCGGGGCGAAGCGCCGCGAGTCGATGCTGCTGCGCACGCATGCGCAGACAGCGGGTGTCTCGCTCACGGCCCAGCAGCCGTACAACAACGTCGTCCGCACCGCGCTGCAGGCCTTCGCGGCGGTGCTGGGAGGCACGCAGTCCCTGCACACCAACTCCCTCGACGAAACCTACGCCCTGCCCACCGAGGAGGCGGTGACCATCGCCCTGCGCACGCAGCAGATCATCGCCCACGAGTCCGGCGCCGACCGCGTGGTCGATCCGCTCGCCGGGAGCCACTACGTCGAGTACCTCACCGACGAGATGGAACGCCGCGCCCTCGAGCACATCCAGCGCATCGACGCGATGGGCGGGATGACGCGGGCGGTGGAGGAGGGCTACCCCCAGCGCGAGATCGCCGAGAGCGCTTACCAGTGGCAGCGCGAGGTGGAGACGGGGGAGCGGGTGGTGGTGGGCGTGAACGCCTTCCGGAGCGGCGAGGGCGACGCGCCGATCTCGATCTTGAGGATCGACGAGTCGGTGGCGCGGGCGCAGGTGGAGCGGCTCCGCGCGGTGAAGGTGGCCCGGTCGCCCGATTCCGTCGCGGCAGGCCTCCGGGCGGTCGAGCGCGCCGCGCGCGATGGCTCCAACGTCGTTCCACCGGTCATCGAGGCGGTGAAGGCGTACGCCACGCTGGGGGAGATCTGCGACGTCCTTCGGAAGGTCCACGGGACTTATCGCGAGGACGGTCGCTTCTGACCGAAACCGAGGAGCAGCCATGCACCGCAGCCGACTCTCCGCCTTCGTCATCGATTGCGAGTCCGAGGATGTGGAGACCGCGGCGAGCTTCTGGAGCGCCGCGCTCGGCCGCTCCGTGGCGCCCCCCGACGCCGAGAGCCCCACCTACCGGCAGCTCACGACGGCCCCCGAGGAGCCGCTCCTCATCGTGCAGGCCGTCGACCACCCGGGACGCATCCACCTCGACATCGAGGCGGACGACCTGGAGTCGGAGGTGAAGCGGCTCGAGGCGCTGGGCGCCCGTCGCATCGGTTTCGTCAAGCGCTGGTGGGTGCTGGAGGCGCCCACCGGCCAGCGGTTTTGCGTGGTCAACCCTCAGCGGGAACCGCTCGCCGCGCAGCGAGGCGCCAGCGCCTGGGACGGCGGCGGCGCACCCGCGAAAGGCGGGTGACGGGGTTGGCGGCACGGGCGGACCTGCGATAGGACTCACGGCGCCGCCCGCATTCCACGAACGCAACCGTGTCCCCTGGAGATGGTGAGATGAGCCCCACCAACGCGCGCACCCTCCGCATCATCGTCGCGAAGCCCGGTCTCGACGGGCACGACCGCGGCGCCAAGATCATCGCCCGCGCCCTTCGCGATGCAGGCTTCGAGGTCATCTACACGGGCCTGCACCAGACGCCCGAGATGATCGTCTCGGCTGCCATCCAGGAGGACGTGGACGCCATCGGGCTCTCCATCATGTCCGGAGCGCACATGACCCTCTTCCCGGCGGTGATCGACCTGCTCAAGGAGAAGAAGGCGAACGACGTCGCGGTCTTCGGGGGCGGCATCATCCCGCAGGACGACGTGCCCAAGCTGAAGGCCCTGGGCGTGGCCGAGGTGTTCCTGCCCGGCTCCTCCACCCAGACGATCATCGGCTGGATCCGCGAGAACGTGCACCCGAGCGTTCAGGCCTGACGCCCCGGCCCGGCCTCGGGGGTATGCCCAGGCCGCGCGAAAGCAGGCCACACCATGCCCCGGCGCATCACCGTGTACGAGGTCGGGCCGCGCGACGGCCTTCAGAACGAGGCGCGCGCGGTCGCCACCGAAGACAAGCTGCGCCTTCTTCGGCTGCTCGCCGAGGCCGGCCTGCCGCGCATCGAGGCCACCAGCTTCGTCTCGCCGCGCTGGATCCCCGCCCTGGCCGACGCCGGCGAGGTGGTCGCGCAGCTTCCCGCGCGGCCGGGGCTCTCCTACGTGGTCCTCGTCCCGAACGCGAGAGGCCTCGAGCGGCTCCTCGCCGCGCGTGCCGCGGCTCCACCCGGCGGTCCGCCGCTGGACGCGGCGGTGTTCCTCTCGGCGTCCGAGACGCACAATCACAAGAACGTCCACAAGACGATCGACGAGACCTTCATCGCCTTCGAGGAGGTCATCGGCCCCGCTCTCGCCGCCGGACTGGGCGTCCGGGGATACGTGTCCACCGCCTGGGGTTGCCCGTACGAGGGCGCGGTGGCGCCGGAGCGCGTGACCGAGATCGCCGCACGCCTCCTCGCCATGGGCTGCGGTCAGGTCTCGCTGGGTGACACCATCGGCGTGAGCACGCCCAACGCCACGCGGCGCCTGCTCGAGCTGCTCCTCGCCCGCGCGAGGCCCGAGCAGCTCGCCCTGCACATGCACGACACGCGCGGCACGGCGCTCGCGAACGTGCTGGTAGGCCTGCAGGCCGGCCTCGGTACCTTCGACGCGGCGGTCGGCGGGATGGGCGGCTGCCCCTACGCGCCGGGAGCTTCCGGTAACCTCGCCACCGAGGACCTCGTCTACATGCTGCACGGCATGGGCTACGAGACCGGGATCGACTGGCCGCTGCTGGTGGCCGCTGGCGAGCTGGCGGAGCGGCTGGTGGGGCACAAGCTGCCGGGGAAGGCGCTCCAGGCGGAGCTCGCCCGGCGCACCCTCCTCGCTGGAGCGAGCGCATGAGCGCCGAGCTGGCGATCCAGGGCCAAGGCCAGGGCGAGGTCGAGGTCTGGACCATCGAGGGTGCGGCGCGCCGCAACTCCATCACCATGGGTTTGCTCGAGGGGCTCGCGGCCGAGCTCGGTCGGGCCAAGGGCCGCCCCGAGCTCCGCTGCGTCGTCCTCACCGGCGCGGGCGACCGCGCTTTCTGCGCCGGCGCCGACCTCAAGGAGCGGGCACGCATGAGCGCGCAGGACGTGCACCGCTTCCACGCGGAACTGCGCGGGGTGCTCGGGTCCATCGAGGGCGCCTCACAGGTGTTCATCGCCGCCGTGAACGGCGTTGCGCTGGGCGGGGGCCTCGAGCTCGCGCTGGCCTGCGACCTGCGGGTCTTCGCCGCGGAAGCCGAAGCCGGGCTGCCGGAGGTGGGGCTCGGCATCATCCCCGGCGGAGGCGGCACGCAGAGGCTCCCCCGGGCCATCGGCGTCGCGCGCGCGAAGGACCTCGTGCTCACCGCGCGGCGCATCGGAGCCGGCGAGGCGCTCGCCTTCGGCCTCGCCACGCGGGTTGCCGCGCCGGGACACCTCCTGGAGGAGGCGCTCGCCCTGGCGACCGCGGTAGCCGCGAACGCGCCCATCGCCCTGCGCCAGGCCAAGGCCGCCATCCTGGGCGGCTTCTCCATGCCCATGCCGGAGGCGCTCGACCTCGAGAACCGGCTCTACCAGGCCTGTCTCGACACGCAGGACCGCACCGAGGCGCTGCGCGCCTTCGCCGAGAAACGGCGCCCCGCGTTCAAGGGAGAGTAGATGGCCGCCGACGACACGCTTTCGCCTTCTCAGCGCATCGCCCGTGAGCTCGCGCGCGTCGCGCGCGGCGGGGCGGAGAAGTACCACCGCAAGAACGCCGAGGTGGGGAAGCTCTTCGCCCGCGAGCGGCTGAGGCTGCTCCTCGACGCGGGCTCGTTCTCGGAGGACGGCGCGCTCGCCAATGCCGCCGATCCGGAGCTGCCGGCGGACGGGGTGGTCACCGGGACGGGAACCGTCGGCGGGCGGGCGGTGGCCGTGATGGCGAACGACAGCACGGTCAAGGCCGGGAGCTGGGGCGCGCGAACGGTGGAAAAGATCCTGCGCATCCAGGAGACCGCCGCGGCGCACCGTCTACCGCTCTTCTACCTCGTCGATTCGGCCGGCGCGCGCATCACCGACCAGATCCAGATGTTCCCCGGCCGGCGCGGCGCAGGCCGCATCTTCTTGAACGAGGTGCACCTCTCGGGCGTGGTGCCGCAGCTCTGCCTCCTGTTCGGGCCCTCGGCGGCAGGGGGCGCCTACATCCCGGCCTTCTGCGACGTGGTGTTCATGGTGGAGGGCAACGCCTCGATGTA
>JBBQEB010000194.1:0-6115 GCA_038320275.1 Myxococcales bacterium
CGAAGCGCGCCGCCTTGAACGTCCCGGTGAGCGCCGCCGGTCCGCGCGGCGCCTTCGACACGTCGAACAGGTCGAGCACGAGCCGCGGCGGGTCCTGCAGCTCCAGGACCTCGATGCGGGCGACCTCACCGTCGAGCGAGAGCTTCACCTCGCCGTTGCGGGAGCGGGCGGCGGTGATGGCGGTGGCGGGATGAGAGACCTTGGCGGAAACGAGGCGGCGAGAAACGACGGCGGTCGAGGCCGGGCTCGCGGTTGCGGTTGCGGTCGAGGTCGCGGTCGAGGTCGCGGTCGATGTCGGAATCGACGTCGGAGTCGTGCTCGCAGTCGCGGTCGGATTCGAGGTCGCCTTCACCGCCGCGCCTCCGCCCGACACCTTGACCACCAGCGCGTCCCCCCGCGGCGAGACCTCGTACCTAGGCGCACCGTCGAGGGCGATGATGACGCGCCCCACCGACGTCTTCGCGTCCTTGTACTGCGCGGTCGTCACCTCGCGGACACCGCCGCGGCCGACCGCGACCGGCCCGTTCACGGCCGAGACGTCGGCACCGGTCAGGTCCACCACCAGCCGCGGCGGGTCCTGAAGCTTGAAGACGGTGTAGGTGGGAGGCCGCGACCCGCGGATCTCGAGCTCGACGCCGCCCCCCGGGCCGTCCGCGACGCCCACCGCCTGGATCACGTTGCCGGCCGGCGCGCTTCGCGTTGCGTCCGCCGTGCCGACGCCCGGCGCGAGGAGCGCGGACGCGAGCACGACGAGGCTCTTCAGATGACTGTTCATCGCGCTACTCCTCGAGGTTGAGCGAAGCTTCCCTGGGCAGCCGCAGCACGGTCTGGGTCCGGTCGCGCGTCCCGTCCGCGCGCACCGCCCACTCGGAGACGACCACCTCTCCCGTCCGCACCGCGGCGACGACGCCGCCGTTCTTTCCCAAGCAGGCGCCGCGGCGAAGGCTGTAGCCGATGCCGTTCGGCGCCTCGACCATCGCGACCGGGTCTTCGAGCCCGACCACCACCGCCACCAGCTTCACCTGGTCGAGCTCGAAGCGACCGAGCGGGGTGGGGCAACGGCTCGAGAGGGAGGCCGCACCGCCCTCGGTGGTCCCCAGGAAGCTGCGGAACGGATCCCGCTTCCCGACCGAGGTGTAGGTCCACTCGGGAGGGGCTGGCCTGGCCGCGTCGGTGGCCTTCTCGGCGCGGGCAACGGAACCCGCTCCCGGCCTGACCGGCAGTGGCTTCGGCTTCGAATCGCAGCCCGCTGCTGCGAGCGCTGCGGCGAGGGCGAGGGCTGGCGCGCGGTTCATCGGGCGCTCCCGGAGGTCGCGACCTTCGCGGCCTTGGCATCCTTGGCCTCGGCCGATGCCCGGTCGACGAACATGAAGGTCGTGACGAGGAACTTGCCGGTGAGGTTCACCTTGCCACCCGTGTCACGCGCGCCGTCCAGCGAGATGTCGCTGACGTTGACGATGCGGCGCAGCCGGCCGAGCGCGTCGAGGAAGGTGGCGACCTCGTGGAAGGAGCCTGCCACCTCCACCGGGATCGGGATGCGCGCGTAGAAGCCCTCGGACGAGACGGAGCCCGGCTCGATGGTGCGGATCTCGACGCCCGCCTTGGACGCGCGGTCCTGGAAGAGCTGCAGGAGCTCGTCGAGCCGCTTGTCGTCGGGCAGCTCCGCCAGCGCCTCGGCCAGCCGTGCCTCGAGCAGGTCCTTCTCGCGGCGGAACTGGTTCAGGTTGTTCGCGATGGCGGTCTTCTCGATGAGCTCGCCGTCGAGCTTGCGCTGCTCGGCGTCGGCGCGGTGCGCCCGCGCTTCGACCTCGGAGATGGAGGGGCCGAACGTCGCCACGCCCACCGCGAAGTAATTGAGGAGCGTCACCAGCACGGCGGCGACGGCGACCACGCCGGCCTTTGCGCCCGGCGGCGCCTTGGCCACGCGCTCGCTCAGCTTGTCCAGGGCGGAGCTCACGGGGTACCCCCTGCCGCCGCGGGCCCGGCCGCGGAGGCGACCTCGAGCTGCGGCGTGTAGTTCGCTGCGGCCGTGATGGTGAAGTCCACCACCTTCAGCCGCCCCTCGGGCTTGGCGACGGTCTTCTTGAGCTCGACGCCCTTGAAGTGCCGCGAGCCCTTGAGCGCGGTGAGGAACGATGACACGTCGTCGATGGTGCCGGCGGTGCCCTCGAAGGCGATGGCCCCGCTCTTCTCCTCCACCTTGCGCAGCCACAGGCGCGCCGGGACGAGGGTGGCGAGCTCGTCGAGGAGCCGCACCGGGCCCTGCCTCCCCGCCTTGAGGCGGTCGAGCACCGCGAGCTTGTCCTTCAGCTCGGACTGCTGCGCCTTGATGTTCTTCACCTCGCCGATGATCCGCTCGAGCTGCGCGATCTCGGTGCGAGTGCGCTTGATCTTCGCCTCGCGGGAGGCGAGGTCCTCGGCGCGGCTGTGGCTCCAAAGGAGGTTGCAGAGGACGACGAAGGCGAGCGCGAGGCCGATGAGGAGGAGCTGCTTCTGGCTCTCCTGCTTCTTCCTGGAGGCGCGGACCGGCAGTAGGTTGATGCGGATCATGGCTAGGCGTCCCCCGCGCTGCGAAGGGCGAGCCCCACCGCCACCGCGGCGCTCGCCGCGAGGCTGGTGAGCAGCACCGGGTCGAACTTCCGGTGATCGACGTCCACCGCCCGGAGCGGGTTCAGCACCTCCACCGGCACCCCCGCACGCTGCTCGATCATCTTGAAGAGCGCTGGGAGCCGTGCGGTCCCACCGGAGAGATAGACGCGCGAGATGCGGCCGTCGGCGGCGGTGGCGGCGTAGAAGTCGAGGGAGCGCTGGATCTCCCCGGCGAGCTGCTCGGCGACGGCCTGGATGACCCGCTCCACTTCCTGCGGGACCACCGCGTCGGCCTCGTCCTGACCGCCCAGCTTCAGCGCCTCGGCCTCCTCGGCCGAGACGGCGAGGCTCTTCTGGATCTCCTCGGTGAAGGCGTTGCCACCCATCCCCACGTCGCGGGTGAAGGCAGTGGTGCCGCGGGAGAGGATGTTGATGTTGGTGACCGAGGCCCCCACGTTGATGAGGACCACCGTCTCGTCGGACGCCAGCTCGTAGCTCGCCTCGAAGGCGTTCTGGACGGCGAAGGCATCGACGTCCACCACAACCGCAGTCAAGCCCGCCTCGGCGCAGAGCGAGGTGAAGTCGTGGATCATGTCCTTCTTGGCCGCCACCAGGAGCACGTCCATCTGCCCCGCGGCGTCCGTACCCGAGGAGAGGATCTGCGTGTCGAGGTGGACGTCCTTCACGTCGAAGGGGATGTACTGCTCCGCCTCCCAGTGGATGGACTCGTCCAGCTCCTCCTGCGACATGCGCGGGAGGGAGATCTTCTTGATGATCACGGAGTGGCCGCGGACGCCGATGGCGACGTCCTTGGTGTGCACCTTGTGCTCGGCCACGAGGTCCTTGATGGCCTGCACGACCGCCGCCGAGTTCATCAGCGCGCCGTCCACGATGGTCTCGGGGGGGAGCTTGGCCACTCCGAACGCCTGGAGCGTGTAGCTTCCCTTCCGTTCGCGGAGTTGCACGAGCTTGACGCTCGATGAGCCGATGTCCAGGCCGACGGCGAGCTTCTTCGCCATGGCGCCCTACCTCCAGCGGCGGGAGAGATCCCGCCGCGGCTTCGTGTCGCCCTGGAGCGGGAGGGGAGCGCCCTCGCCGTCGTCCGGCGCCGCTCCGGTTCCGAAGACCCGATCCTTGTCGGTCGGCTCCATCCCCAGGGCGAAGAGGATCTTCCGCATGGTGTCCACGCGGCACTCGCTGCCGGCCTCGATCCGGGCCAGAGTGAGCGCCGAGATGCCCGCCGCCCGCGCGAGCTCCGCCTTCGTCAGCATCTTGTCCTCGCGGATGGCGCGCACCGCGTTGGGCGCGCGCTTCACGGATGGTGTCGCCATCTCGGTCCTTCGCGGTGGGCGTTCGAGCCGCATGCGAGAGGGACGCTACGTGGCGGTTTCCGGGGGGAGCAAGCGTCCCACGTGCGGTCAACATGCGCTCCTGTGCGCCAGCGAGCGCGCATGATGCATCATGATGCATCGGCGGCCGGCGCTCGCCCGGACGGGCGAAACGCATGCGAGAGAGCCGTCAGGCGTCGATCCCGTACTCCTTGATCTTGTAGAGGAGCGCCCGGTACGAGAGCTCGAGCAGCTCCGCGGCGCGGGTCCTGTTGCCCTGCGTACGGGTCAGCGCGCGCCGGATCAGCTCCTCCTCCACGGCGCGGATCGCGCGCTTCACCGACAGCGTACCCCCGGGTAGCAGATCCACCGCTCCCCGCTCTGGCGCGCCGCCGCGGATGGCCTCCGGGAGGTCCTCCTCGGAGAGCTGGCTCCCCTCGCAGAGTACGGCCGCGCGCTCCACCGCATGCTCCAGCTCGCGCACGTTGCCCGGCCAGGAGTAGGTCGCCATGGAGGCGAGCGCCTCGGCGGAGATGCCGTCGATGGGCGCCTCCGGCCGCAGCCGGGCGTGGCGAGAGAGGAAGTGGCGCGCGAGGAGCGGGATGTCGCCGCGACGCTCGCGCAAGGGCGGCAGGCGGATGCCCATCACGTGCAGCCGGTAGAAGAGATCCTCGCGGAAGCGTCCCTCGCGCACCTCCACGGCGAGGTCGCGCGCGCTGGCGGCCACCACCCGCACGTCGACCCTGTCGGCGCGGGTCCCACCCACCGGCCGGACCTCCTCCTCCTGCAGGAAGCGGAGCAGCTTCACCTGAAGGTGCGAAGGCAGCTCGCCGATCTCGTCCAGGAACAGCGTGCCGCCGTCGGCCTCCAGCGCCAGCCCCTTCTTGTCGCGCGAGGCGTCGGTGAAGGCGCCCTTCACGTGGCCAAACAGCTCCGACTCCATGAGCTCGCCCGGCAGCGCTCCGCAGTTCACCGCCACGAACGGCAGAGCGGCGCGAGGGGAGAGCTCGTGCAGGGCGCGGGCGATGAGCTCCTTGCCGGTGCCGGATTCGCCGGAGAGGAGGACGGTGGTCTTGAGCGGCGCCACCTTGCGCACCTGCTTCAGCACCTCCGCCATGGCGTCCGAGGCGCCCACCAGGTTTTCGACGCGGTACTCGTCGGCGAGCTCGGTGCGGAGCCTGCGGTTCTCGCGCGCCAGCCGCTCTCGCTCCTCGGCCTTGTGGAGGACGAGCAGCACCTCGTCCGGCTTGAACGGCTTCGAGACATAGTCGTAGGCCCCCGCCTTCATCGCCTCGATGGCGGAGTCGTGCGAGCCGTAGGCGCTCATCATGATGACGGTGAGGCCGGGCCGGAGGCGCTGCGCCTGGCGCAAGAGCTCGAGCCCGCCCATGCGCGGCATGCGCACGTCGGAGAGGACGAGGTCGTAGTCGCGGGCGGCGAGCTCCTTCAGCGCCTCCTCGCCGTTCGCCACCGCGCGCACCTCGTAGCCGTGGTCGCGCAGGAAGAGGGAGAGGAGGTGCCGCATCGGCTCTTCGTCGTCGGCGATGAGGACGCTGCGAAAGGGCACGGAGGGAACATTCTAGCGCGCCAGCTCGGCGGCGGCCTTCGGCGTGTAACGGACCCGCTTCACCGCCTCGCCTTCTTGGGCTCGCGGACGGGCGGACGGGGCAGCGGCTGGTCCGTACCCAGCGAGACCGCCCAGGCGTGCACCTCATCGCCGTCCATGGACTCGCCGCTGCCGTCGTAGCGGGCCAGGCGCTCCCGGGCGATGGCGTTCTCCCGCTCCTCCCCCTCCTCACGTTCGACATCGAGGCGGATGGCCTCGACCATCAGCCAGTGAGGGGAGCGCCGCCGGGCCGACCCCAGCACCTGCAGCCGCTCGCGCATGGTTGGATCCAGCTTCACCGACATCGCCGTCTTGTCTGCCATCGACCACCAGGGTCATACCTTCATCTACCCAAGACTACCGCGCGGTCGCGAGCAGCGCGGCTCTCACGGGCGCGGTCCCTCCCAGGGCTGGCCGCACAGGGACCAGCGCAGCTCTGGCGCGTTGCCCACCACGCCGAGGAAGCCGCCGTGGACGCAGCGCAGGTGATGGTAGGCGCACAAGGCGGCGAGGTTGTCCGGGTCGTCACCGCCGCCGTGCGAGCGAAAGAGGACGTGGTGTGCGTGCGCCGCCCAGTGGCTGCAACCCGGCA
>JBBQEB010000195.1:0-6089 GCA_038320275.1 Myxococcales bacterium
GAGGAGCTCGCGCACGGCGGAGCCCGCCCCCACGAGCCGGAGCGCACCTCCAGGAGCCAGCCGCTTCAGCACGAGCACCAGCCCCGCCAGACCGGAGCAGTCGATGCTCCGCACCCGGTGCAGGTCGAGGACGACGAGGGATCGGCCCACAGCCCGCGCATTCGCGAGCTCTCGCAGCTCGCGAGCGCAGCCGGAGTCGAGCGCCGGGGCCAGCACCGTCACCACGAGTGCGCCCCGCGCGTGGTCCTCATGCGCGGAGAGCAGCTCCCCGTCGTCCTCCGCCTCGATACGGCCTGCCATGTCCAGGTTCTCCTCGGCACCGTCCCACCTTCGCCGTTGAACGCAGGGTGGTGACCCCTCGCGTTAGCCGCAACGGCCCGCCGCGAACGGTTTCTTGACCCAGCGTCTGTGCCACGGGGCGGCTGCTTCGCCAGCCCCCGGTGGGAGGTCCGGGAGGGCTGTGCGATTTCGTCGCGCCCCGTGAGACTCGGCACGGAGCGGCTGTCGAGGGAGGACCCGGTCGGGGTGTACAGCGCCGGTTGCGAGTCTCCCTGCAGGCCCTGGGATAGACCCGCAGCATGGACGATCGGCGCTTCGTCATCATCGTCGCGGACAGCGCCGGGTGTGGAGCGCTGCCGGACGCCGCCGCCTACGGTGACGAGGGGTCCGACACCATCGGCAACACCAGCCGGGCGGTGGGCGGGCTCTCGCTCCCGAACCTCGGAAAGCTCGGGCTGGGGCACCTCACCTCGGTGCAGGGGGTCGCGCCGGAGCCGGCGCCGCGCGGCTTCTTCGGCAAGATGCAGGAGCGGTCGGTGGGCAAGGACACCATCACCGGGCACTGGGAGATGATGGGCATCGTGCTCGCGGAGGGGCTGCGGCTCTTCCCGCAGGGCTTTCCGCCGGAGATCCTGGAGCCCTGGCTGCGGGCGACCGGCGCGCCGGGGGTGCTGGGCAACGTGGCGGCGAGCGGGACCGAGATCATCCGGCTCCTGGGCGAGGAGCACCAGCGCACCGGCAAGCCCATCGTCTACACCTCCGCCGACTCGGTGTTCCAGGTGGCGGCCCACGAGGACACGGTGCCGCTGGCGACGCTCTACGCCTGGTGCCGCGCGGCGCGTGCGCTCCTCGACCCCTGGCGCGTGGCGCGCGTCATCGCCCGGCCGTTCGTGGGCCAACCCGGCGCTTACACCCGCACCTACAACCGCAAGGACTTCGCCATCGCGACGCCCGGGCCCACCGTGCTGGAGGCGCTGGTGGAGCGCGGCGTGCCGGTGGTGGGCGTGGGCAAGATCCCGGACGTCTTCGACCGCAAGGGCATCACCGACGAGGTGCACACGCAGGGCAACACCGACGGGCTCGCCCGGACGGAGCGGCTCCTGGTGACGGTCGAGCGCGGCCTCGTCTTCGTGAACCTGGTGGACTTCGACATGCTGTACGGACACCGCAACGATGCGCCCGGCTACGGCAGAGCGCTGGAGGAGCTCGACCGCGCGCTCCCCAGGCTCTTCGACAAGCTCCGGCCAGGCGACGTGCTCGCCATCACCGCCGACCACGGCTGCGATCCCACCACCCCCTCCACCGACCACTCGCGCGAGTACGTGCCGCTGCTGGTGCACGCGCCGGGACGGGGGGGAGGGCCGCTCGGGATCCGCGACACCTTCGCCGACCTGGGCGCGGCGACGGCGGACTTCTTCGGCGTGAGCGCCCCGGTGGGCAAGAGCTTCCTTCCCGAGTTGACCTGATGGCACGGCTCCTCGCCTCCCGGCCCGCGGCCTTCCTCCGCGTCGCGGGCCTGCGGCTGGGGGCTCCGGGTCGCCTCACCCGGGCGCGGTGGGGCGCCGCGCGCGTGTGGGAAGGGGCGAGGCTCGTCGCGGGGAACCGCGATCTTTCGCGCGCCGCCGCGCTCCCCACGTTCCTGACGGTGACCGCCTGCCTCGCCCTCGCCGCCTGGAAAGCGGCCACGCGCCCGCCGGGCGACGGCACCTCCGTGCACACCTTCATCGTCGCCTTCGTCGCCCTCTCTTCGATGCCGCCCACCCTGCTGCAGCGCATGTGGACGCGGGTCGGGCTCCAGGCGCGGCGCGCGGTGGGCGCGACGCCCGGGGAGCCGGAGTGGCAGGGGGAGCCGTATCTCGCGATGCTCCGGCGCGAGGGCTGGAAGGCGGTCCTCCAGCTCATCGCCGTCACCGCCGGGCTCGCCCCCGTCTACCTCCTGCTGGAGCTCCTGCCGTTCACGCGGGTCACGCTCCCGGCGCTGGCCGGCCTGTGGACGGCCTACTGGGTGGTGCTCGATGCGCTGGAGATCCCGATGGAGGTGGCGCCGGGGAGGCTCGGGCCGGGCGCGCCCACCTGGTTCGAGCGGCTGCTCCAGCGCGGAGCGCGGCGCACCCGGTTCCTGTTCTTCTTCCGCCCCGGCGCGCGCTTCCTGGGCTGGTGCGCGCGCCCCTGGCGCCACCAGGCGAAGCTGACGGAGCGCCAGCCGTGGGAGTGCCTCGGCTTCGGGCTGGCGGCGGGAGCCTTCCTGTCGGTCCCCGTGGTGGGGATCTTCTTCCGCGCGGTGACCATCACCGCGGGAACCTCCCTGCTCTGGAGGCTGCGGCGCGTGGAGGCCGCGGCTGCATCGACGGATCAGCTCCCGCCCTCGTCGCTCCCGACGAACGTCGGATAGACGCCCAGGATCTCATCGTCGCCGTCCACGAGCCGCTGGGCGAGCGCTTCCAGCGTCTCCCCGGAGCGCCCCTCCAGCACCGCCGCGATGCGCCTTGCGCCGTCGCCGCCCTGCAGCTCCACGCCGGGCTCGCGGAGGAGCCGGGCTGCCACCCGCGCGCCGGCGCCCGCCACCGTCTCGATGACCACCCCGGCCACGACCATCCGTCAGGCCCTCTCCACCTTCACCGCGCAGATCTTGAACTCGGGCTGGCGCGAGATGGGATCCACCGCGTCGATGGTGAGGTGGTTGCACATGCGATCCGGGTCGTGCATGTGCAGGAAGACGAGCCCCACCCGCGAGGCATCGGTGACCTTCACGGCGAACTTCTCCGCTCCGCGCCGGGAGGCGATCCGGACCGTGTCGCCATCCTTCACCCCCAGCCGCGCCGCGTCCTGCGGGTGCAGCTCGGCCACGGTCTCGAGGTTGGTGTGCGCGAGCTCCTTGCAGCGCGAGGTCATGGTGGCGGTATGCCAGTGCTCGAGCACGCGCCCGGTGGTGAGGTACAAGGGGTACGCCGCGTCGGTGACCTCCTCCGGTGGCTTCTGCGGGCGGAGCCACACCACTGCCTTCCCATCGGGGCGGCCGTAGAACTTCATCCGCTGCGGGTGCGCGGCCGGAACCAGCGGGTCCTCGCCTTTCACGTAGCGCCGCTTCGTGCCGGGGTGGCCCTCGACGGGCAGCGGCCAGAGAAGCCCGTGCGCCTCGCGCAGCCGGTCGCGCGTCATGCCGCTGAAATCGTAGGGAGTGCCCTTGGCGACGGCCAGGATCTCGGCCCAGGCCTCCTCGGGGGACTTCCAGGGCAGCAGCTTTCCATGGCCGAGCCGCCGTGCCAGGTCGCACAGGATGTCGAAGTCAGGTCGCGCCTCGCCCTGCGGCGGCACCGACTTTTCCAGGAGCTGGTAGCGCCGCTCGGTGCAGCCGTACACGCCCTCCTTCTCGGCCCAGAGAGCGGCCGGCAAGACCACGTCGGCGAGCTCGCTGGTGCGGGTCGGGTGGAAGGCCTCGGTGACCACCACGAAGGCGCCCTCGCGCCGCATGGCCTTTCGATACCGGTCGACGTTGGGGAGCGACTGGCCCGGGTTGGTGCACATCACCCACAGGCTCTTCACCTTGCCCTCCTCCACCGCGCGGAAGAGGTCGATGGTGGCGAAGCCATTCTTGGGCGAGAGGGTGCCGGCCGGCACGCTCCAGAGCTTCTCCATCTCCCCGCGGTGCTTCTCGTTCGCGACCACGCGTCCGAAGGGGAGCAGGTGCGAGAGCGCGCCACCATCGCGGACGCCGCCGCAGGCGTTGGGCTGGCCGGTGAGAGAGAGGGGCGTCGAGCCGGGCACGCCGATCTTGCCGGTGACGAGGTGCAGGTTGTGGACGAGGTTGTTGGCCCAGACGCCGCGCGCGCGCTGGTTCAGCCCCATGCACCACATGGAGATGGCGGTGCGGCCCTTCTCGCCGAACCAGCGCGCGGCCTGGACGATGTCCTCGGCCCGGCAGCCGGCCATGGCCGCCGCCTTGGCGGGCGTGTAGTCGGCCAGGAGGCGCTCGTAGTCCGTCCGCGACCTGCTCGGCTCGGCACCCTCCCCGAAGGTGACGTGGTCGCGCAGGAACGCTTCGTCCACCAGGCCTTCGGCGAACAGGACCCCCGCCATGGCGTTCAGGATGGCGAGGTCGGTTCCCGGCGTGAACGCGATGTGAAGGTCGGCGATGCGCGCGGTGGCGGTGCGGCGCGGGTCGATGACGATCACCTTCACGTTGCGGCCGGTCTCCTTCCGGCGCGCGATGCGGCGGAAGAGGATCGGGTGCGCCTCGGCCGTGTTCGAGCCGATGATGAAGAAGACATCGGCGTGGTCGATGTCCTCGTAGCACCCCATCGGCTCGTCCTTGCCGAAGGTGCTCACGTAGCCGGCGGTCGCGCCCGCCATGCAGAGGCGCGGGTTGCCGTCCACGTTGTTGGTCCGGATCCCCGCCTTGAAGAGCTTGTTGGCGGCGTACGTCTCCTCGGTGAGCCCCTGGCCGGAGCCGTAGAAGCCCACCGCATCGGGTCCGTACTTCGCGATGGTGTCCCCGAAGCGCGCGGCCACGAGCCCCATCGCCTCCTCCCAGCTCGCCTGGCGGAAGCCGTCCCCCTGACGGACGAGCGGGTGCAGGAGCCGCCCCGGCGCCTGCATGATCTGGGGCAGCAGCATCCCCTTCACGCACAGAAAACCGGCGTTGTGGTTCTCGGGGTCGCCCTGCACCGCGACCACCTTGTCGTCCCGCACGCCGACGTAGAGGCCGCAGCCGGTGCCGCAGTACCGGCAGACGCTCTTCACCCACTTCGTCGCGCCATCGGCCGCGGCCACGGGCCCAGGCAGGCCCAGCGCGGAAAGAGCGGAAGCGGCGGCGGCGGTCTTCAGGAAATCGCGTCGCGAGATGGCCATGGAAGATCCTCGGTCAGCGGAGACCAGCGTGCGGGTTCGTCTTGCCCTTCGCCGACAGGGCGTGGGGCGCGTGACAGGTGAAGCAGTCGGAGCGGGGCTCTGCGCCGGCGACCGCTCCCGGGCCGCCCATGGCTTGCAGCGAATGGCAGCTGCGGCAGCCCGCGGTGTCGGGGCGGGCGCGGAAGTCGGCTCCGGTGGACCCGTGGCACACGTAGCAGCGGACGAGCGAGAGTCCGTGCCGTCCTGCCTCCCATTCCTTCGCGATCTGGGGGGTCGCGTCCGCGTGGCAGCCGGCGCAGCTCTGCGAGCTGGCGTCCACCTGGGGGTGCGCGACGGAGGCCCTGCTCGCAGGGGCCTTGCTGCCCCCGCGCGAACCAGCGCACGCGGCGCCGAGCCCCGCCGCCGAGAAGAGGGCGGCAGCGACGAGCGCCGTCCGGAAGGTGTTCGGCTTGGCGCGCATGCGTGACCTCGAAAGGCGGGGCCCTGGCGGTCGCGAGCGGAAGCCCGCCGCCGCCAGGGCCGTGGAGCGCCGGCTAGTGACCGCTGCCAGCCGCAGGGGCCGGCGCCGGCGCGGTGGAGACGTTCACGATGGCGACGGTGGGCTTGAACTTGGGATCGCGGAGCGCGATCTGTCCCTGCCGCGAGTAGTCGATGGACTCGCCGAGCGTCCGCGCCGAAACCTGCGAGGCATGGAAGCCGGTGGAGTTCTCGGCCTCGACGAAGTCCAGGTAGAACTGGGCCCGGCGCTGCAGGTAGCGGGCGGTCATGAGGTCGGCGTCGCTCTTGCCTGCGTCCTTCGCCGCCTTGAGGTCACCGATGAGCGACACGAGCGCGTCCATGGCCTCGTCGCGGAGCTGGTGGTGCCGGTTCTGGATCGTCTCCACCCGGTCCTTCAGCTCCTTGTCCGACCACTTGTGACAGCCCTGGCAGGCCCGGTTGATGTTGAGGAGCGGGCTGCGGAC
>JBBQEB010000196.1:0-6082 GCA_038320275.1 Myxococcales bacterium
GGGGTTGCCCCCCGGGTCTCCCATGGATCCGGACGTGCGCAATTGACGCATCCGGCTCTTCGGACTGTGGGCTCGCTAGGCACGGAGAGATCGCAGTTGCGGAGGAGCCAAGGGAAGCGGGTAGCGGACATGGAGGTCCCGCATCCGCTGCCAGGTCATTCGAGCGCGTTGCGAGCGGCGGTTGAGCCACCGTCGCCACGCGCCGTAGACCTCGTACCGCAGACGCAAGAGTGCCCCGAGATTCCCCACCACGCCGAAGTAGGCGAAGTGGCCCGAGAGCTTTTGCGTCAGCGTCCTGTGCTGCTCCGCGACGGGTCGATGCCGATTGATTCGGCACCAGTCCGCCAGTTGCCGCAGCGCGCGTGCGAAGCGGCTCTTCGCCGTCTTCAGCATCACAACCCAGTGGCCCATGCTGGAGCGGGTCCAGAAATGGGTGAAGCCGAGGAGGTCGAAGTTTTCCGGCGCCGTTCGTCCCGGACCCATCGGTCCAGGCGGCGGTCGGCGAAACTCTAGCAACCTCGTCTTCGTGGGGTGCAGAGTGAGACCGTACTTGCCGAATCGCTTCGGCAGCACGGTCATCACCTTGCGCGCGTCCTCTTCCTGCTCGAAGACGATGACGAAATCGTCAGCGTAGCGGACCAGCATCGCTTTTCCTCGAAGCCGAGGAAACACGACGTCCTGGAACCACTTATCGAGCACTTCATGCAGGAAGATGTTCGCCAGCAGCGGCGAGATGACTCCACCTTGTGGCGTTCCAGTGGTCGGGTGCGTGAGCTGCCCGCCCTCCATCACGCCGGCGTTGAGCCACTTACCGATGAGCCGGTGGATCACTCCATCGCCTACCCTCAGACCAAGCGTTTCCCGCAGATGGCGATGGTCGATGGTGTCGAAGAACTTCTCGATGTCGACCTCCACGACCCAGCCGCCACCCATCTCCATCATCGTGTCGCGCAGCGCTCCAAGCGCGCCGTGCGCAGAGCGATTGGGCCGGAAGCCATACGAGCAGTCCAGAAAGTCCTGCTCGTAGACCGCCTCCAGCACCATCGCCACCGCTCGTTGGAGGATCTTGTCCTCGAAGGTCGGAATACCGAGCGGACGTGTCCGCCCATCGCCCTTCGGGATGTGCACCCTTCTCACGGGCGGCGCCCGGTACGTCCCCGACTTCGCGCGGTCGAGCAGCGATCGGAGGTTGTCCTCCAGATGCTTCGCGTACTCGTCCGCGTCTTGGCCGTCGACGCCCGTCGCTCCGTCCTTGCGAGTGCGCCGATGCGCCTCTCGCAGCCAGTCCACGTCAATGTGATGAGCCAGCGTCTTGAGCACCATGCTGGGTGCCTGCTTGGCCAGATTTGCTACCCGTTCGAGTTTCGTTGAGACAGTTTGCGAGCCCGAAGTCTCTCCCATCGTTCCTCCGAATGGTTCCACATCCCGGCGCCGCTTTCCCTCCGCGGGGTCCCTTGGGTCGGTTCCCCCGCTTCATCGGTACAGTGCAGCGCTCCGACTGCCCGTCGACCCTCCGAGCGCGCTTCGTTGCCTTCGCTTGCTCGTACCGCCCTTGGGCGGAGTCGCTGCGGGCTCTCCCAAGTTCCCTGGAAGCCCTTTGCCTACGTGCCCTGCTCTATGACCCCGGTGAGACCGGCGGCGAGCTCGATGTCTCGTTCACCGGTGTTGCCTTCCGCCTTCCTGACGGCGTCGGCTCTCACAGCTTCATTACGAGGCTGAATCGCACGGCCCGCATGCTCGCTGTCTACGCTTCGCAGCCACGGTTGCCCGTTGATGTACGACCACGCAAGACTCGCTTCCGGCTGCGCGCTTCGCGCCTTGGCCGGGCGGGGATGCTTCCTCCCCGCGGGACTCCTTCACGAAGTTTCAGCCGTGTACTCAATTCATGGCGTCCTCCTCGTCAGAGCTTTGCTTGGCGCACCAGGAAGGCGGAAGGGCGAAAGGGGATTTTAGGTGGATTTTCCTGGTGGCCTCACGCGCAAACCCAAGTCTCCTTCCGCCTCCCGCCTTCCTGTGATCTCCCTCCGGGAAGACTACGGCCCCCCATCGGCCACATCGAAGGGCAGCACCCGCGCCTGATCCGGATCTGCACAGACCATCTCCGGCTTCGAGTACGGCAACGCGGCGCGCATCACCATCAGCACCTTCTTGCCCACGTCGAAGCTGGGAACCTTCGCGCCGAGGATCTTCTTCGTGCCCGCGACCAGCTCCACGAGCACCGTTCCTGCCAGCTCCTTCTTGCCGGCGAGCATCCTCCGGCTCTGCGGCCAGTCGGTCACGGCCTTCGCGTCGACCGTCGCGAGCACCACCATGGGCGTCTTGCACTCCGCCGTCGCGAGGGGCGGGAAGCTCTCGAAGGTTCCGTCCCGGCAGCGGAAGGTCTCCTTGGGCACCTGCGTCCGCAGGAGGGCGCGCCGCTGCTCGTAGAGCTGCGACTGGTAGTGCGCCGGCCACTCCATGTACGTGACGTTGATCCAGACGTCCTTGGCGCTCCGCACGCGGACGCCCTCGGCCTTGGGCACGTTGTTCTTGCTCTCGCTCCAGGCGTAGGGCGACTTGGGCAGAGCCACCTTGGTCCATGACGAGCCACCTTCCACGGAGGTGGGGTGCGCGTCCCAGCGGACGACGGTGCCGTCGACGAGGATGGCCCAGGGCGCGCCCACCTCGATCCCGTCGAGGCCCACGCCCTTCATCGGGTACGAGGTGAGCTGCGGGCCCGGCAAGGACAGGTCGGTGAGGGTCCCGTCGGGCGCGCGGCGCTCGATCTTCCCGGTGGTCGCCACGCTCCAGAGCGCGCCGTCGGGGGCGAGGTGCAACTCGCCGCCCGTGGTCTTGCCCGCCCACGCCAGCGGCTGCCACCGCGCTCCGTCGAAGTGCAGGTACTTGCCGGCGAGCGAGACGGTGACGTCGTCCGGCGCGCGAGCAACGACCGAGCGTAGCTCCCCCACGTTTCCAGCCAGCACGTCGACTGCGAGCTTGGCGCCGGGCTTCCAGCGCCGCACCTGCGTCGTGCACGTGCGATTCGGATCCGCGCCCTGACAGACCTCTCCGAAGGCCCACACGTCGCCCCCCGCGAAGGGGACGAGGCGGTTCGTCCGGAAGCCGTCGCCGGCGATCGCGGGTACAGCGACGCCATACGCCACGAGGGCCCCTGCGCCGTCGCACCCGTAGGTGTCGTTGTTCGAGCACGTGTAGGATGCAGCTATCGCGCCGCCGGGGACGGCCACGAGCTGCCGGTACTGCTGCTGCTGATCGTCGGGTTTTCCCCACGCCATCACCCAGTGATCCTGGTCGAAGCGGAGCGCGCGGCTGACGTCGTAGGCGCGGCCGCCGTTGTTCACGTCGAACCAGAGGTTGTCCGGGTACGTGCCCGTGATGTGGCCCAGGTAGTAGCCCACCATCCCGCGACTGAGGCGCTCCCAGTCCTCGAGGCCGTCGTCGGTGGCGTGGGCGATGGCCGCCATGCCGTGCTCGCCGAAGTGCACGAGCGTCGCGTTGGGCAGGAGATCGACGTCGGCCTGCACGCAGTAGCCGTCGATGGCATAGGCCAGCGGCGCCGCGGGATCGGGGCGCGTTCCCCAGCGGAGCGGGCCGAGCGGTACGGGCGGTGGCGCCGCCGCATCGATCCCGCCGGTCGCGAGGGACGACGCGGGAGCGGGAGCGGCATCCGACGATGCGCCGTCCACCGGCGGATCGCTCGCCGGTGGCGTCGCCGCCGAGCCCAGAGGCCGACACGCCACCACGCCGAGCGCCAGGAGCCCAATCGTTCGCAACCTCATCGATGTTCTCCCTCGATCATGCCTTCGAACACGCGCGTGCTCTCGTCGACCTCGAAGGCCTCGCCGTGCGCGCCCTGCACCCTCTGGTAGTCCACCCAGATCCGGACCCTGCCGTCGCGCGCGCCCGCGAGCGGGAAGCGGAGGCGCGCCTCGGGCTGATCCGGCGCCCCAGGCCTCGTGTCGGAGAGCTGCGTCTGGCGCGTGCCCCGGAGCTCGAACGTTCGCCCCAGCGTCTGCATGCCGAAGTCGACGCGCTCGCCGTCCGCTCCGAGGAGCTCGACGCCGACGACCAGCCGCCGGAAGAGATCTCCGGTCGGGAAGGCGTGACCGATCTGGCCCGGCCGAAGCGCGATCTCGACGACGTCGCCCTCGAGGACGCGGCCGCTCACGACGACCGCGCGGCGGAGAGACTCGACGTCGCGCGAGGCGGCGAAGCGGTGATCGCGATGTCCCTTCGCGAGAGGCATGTGGCAGTCGGTGCACGTGCTCGCGGAGAGCGCCGAGGCCGCGTGCTCGGTCCCGGTGAGCTGCATCCGATCGGCGGGGAGCGTGGACGCGCGATCCGGAAAGGAGAACTCGTGGCACGAGGCGCAAGCGAGCGCCGGTCCCGCGTGAGCCGAGGCATGGCACGTCGTGCACGCTACGCCGAGGGACGCGGTCTCGGGCGCGGCTCCCTCCGGTGCGTGGCAGGAGGTACAAAACGCCTTGGGCTCACGCGCGAAGGATGCGGCGTAGCTCGGATCGTCGTGGGCCGCGTGGTGAAGGCTGCCGCGCCACTCCCGGGCCTCGTCGACGTGGCAGCCCTCGCAGCCCACGTTGGCAGCGACGGCGCGCGGTGTAGGCGTCGCGAGGGGAACGTGCGCGACCTCGGGCGCGCGAGCGCAGGCTGCCCCGAGCGCGAGCGCCAGGATGGTCGAGAGCTGGGTGTGCGTCATCCGCGGATCGGAAACGTACACCGGGCGCCCCGCCTTCCGCGGTCATTCGGGTGTAAGCTGCGACCGACATGCGCGAAGGGCGTGTAGGTAAAAGAAGCCTCATTTCCTCCGCGTGTAGCCCGGTTCGGAGGTCGCGGGAGGTCGGTCGACGGGTCGCGGGAGGTCGCGGGAGGTCGGTCGACGGGTCGCGGGAGGTCGCGGCTCGGTCGTCGCGGAGGGGGCGCGGGCCCTCGTTGCGTCGGAGTTTCGAGCGCGGAACGCGCCTCGGCGCCCGGGTCCGCCGATCAGGCGGCCTCGTCGTCTCCAGAGGCCCTGCGCAGGACTCGGCTCTGCCAGAACGGCGGCCCGCGCGATGGAGCCCGGGCGGGCAGCGAGGTGGGCTCGCCGAGGGTGCCCAGGTACCGCGCGATGCTCTTGTCGTCCAGCACCAGCGGCTTGTCCTCTAGCGTGCGTCACGGTCTCCTGTTTGCCTTCTTGATTGGGGCGATACTCGCGTGATGGATGTTATGACGCCTCGCGTTGACATCGTAGGTCTCGGATCGAACACGCCATCGATTGCCACGTACCCTTCCCAGGGGCCTCCATCGAGCTCGGGCAACTCAACAGCTATGCCGTTTCGAAGTAGCGAGTACTCGGGGTCCTCCTTATGTAACCAGAGCGTGTCACTTTCGAACCCCCGCACTAGGTAGCCTCGAACGACGATGCGTTTTCCGGCGTAGACTTGAGGATCGGCTATTAATCCGATAATTGATACCGGGATCGGAAGGTCCGTCGCAACTTGACTTATGCGGGGATCCCCCTCCGGGAGCCCCGAATCTACAAGTCCCGGGACACTCGGAGCGGGTTGGATTGGGCCCGCTTTTGAGAACCCCACGACCAAGTTCACCGTAGTCGAGAGGAGCAGGGCTACCCAGACGGCATTCCGCCTCCAGGAAGTCGGAGGATGAGGGCCGGCACTTCCATGGGCTTCGGGACCGAGGTCTGACGCTTTCAATCTCTGCTCCCCTCATCGGGTTCCACGGAGTCGCTCCCGAATATGCCACCACTTGTCAAGTATGGGCAAGGTATCCTCATTCATCCGAGTGTTCACGTTACCAACTACGGTATTTCTTTCATCGTTTGATGGATACGGCGTCTTGGTATCATCATACTTACCGAATATGAGAACACGCAGTGCTCCCGTTGGGGTCACAAAGAACATAGGCTTGCCGGTGTCGCCGCACACATCCTTGTCGCCAGGGCCCTCGGTTTCTAGGACTCCGGACGGATGCGTATGAATTCAACGTGGACGCAACTCGTAGTTCCACTCCCCATGGAAGGCATGCGTGTGCAAAGCCAGCGACGTCATCTGCGTCTTCGTGATGGGAA
>JBBQEB010000197.1:0-6078 GCA_038320275.1 Myxococcales bacterium
GGGCTGTCGCGGATCTACCTCGGCGTGCACTGGCCCACGGACGTCCTCGCCGGCTTCGCCGCCGGCGCCTCCATCCTGCTCGTCGGCGTCGAGGCGCTGCGACTCCGCGGCTGAACGTCGAGCAGTCGGTCACGACCCAACGGGCTTCTGCGCGGCCGCAGAGCTCCCCTTCGGCGCGGGCGGCAGCGGCCGGGCCTTGATGCGCGCCTGCACCTGGTCGAGCCCCGGGGGCCCGTTGCTCCCGCCCTTCAGGTTCTTCTCGCGGATGATGCGCTCCACCTCCTCGACGCGCGACGGCGTCGTCGGGTGGTCGGAGAGCCAGCCCAGGATCTGCGGGCTGTTGCCCTCCTCGGCGAGCAGCTTCTTGAAGAACGACGCCAGGCCGTGCGGGTCGTAGCCGGCCTGTGCGACATGGACGGTGCCCCAGGCGTCGGCCTCGGCCTCCGACGAGCGGCTGTGGGCGAGGAGCGCGCCCTTCGTCGCCACCGCGGTCGCGATCTGCTGGGCCACGCCCCCGCTCTGACCGAGCGCGAGCTGCGTGAGCGCCTGCAGACCGTAGGTGTCCACGAGCTGGCGCTCGATGTGGTACAGCACCACGTGACCGACCTCGTGGGCGAGGACGCCGGCCACCTCCGCCCCGCTCGAAGCCGCGAGCAGGAGCCCCGAGTACACGTACAGGTCGCCGCCGCCGGTCGCGAACGCGTTCACGGTCTTCGGGTCGTCGATGACGCGGAGCTTCCACTCGCCCACATCGGGCCGGGCCTCACGCGCGATGGCGAGGATCGGGCGGGCGAGCTGGTCGACCCAGCCGGTGATGGCAGGGTCGTCCACGAACCGGACGCCCTGCTGCTGCAGCTCCTTCTGCACCTGGAGCCCGATCTGCTCCGACGTGCTCGGGGGGATGAGCGCCTTCGCCGCGGCGGTCTCGACCTTCTGGCGCGCTCCGCACGCGAGCGCCAGCACGAATGTCCCACACAAGAGCGCCACAGCCGCCCGCCGAGCCCGATGGAGGATCATCGGTTGACTCTGGGGCCACGGGCGGCCCCTCCGCAAGCGCTTCGGCACGCGCCCACCCGACGCTTCCGAGGAGGCGCTCCCACTCCTCGAGGTACGGCCGGCTCTGCGGCGGCGCGGTCTCGAGCCAGCGCGCGAGCGTCGCCCTCGCCCGCGCGAGCAAGCTCGCGTCGGAGCTTCCCCCCGACGAGCCTGTGCATGGCGAGGCTGCGAACCGCGTCGGCCCCGCGAACATGCTGGCGGGCGGTTCCTACCGGCCTGGCAACGGGTCCATCTCGTCGCGCAGGGGGATCTGGCGATAACGGCCCGGGTCGGCTTCGTTCAGCTTGTCGACGATGACGTCCACGTTGCCCAGATCGACGCTCGTCTTGACGCCGGTGCGCGTGTCCTCGACCGATCGGTAGCCGCGCAGGACCTCGTCATAGTCGTCGTGGCTCCGGGAGAGGGTGTTCTGGTTCCGCTCCCAGTCCCGGTGCTGGCGATCGATGGCTGCCGACTGCTCCCGGTGCGCCTGCTGCTGCCGCTCGAAGCCCTCCACCTGCTGTCGATGCGCCTTCTGCTGCCCCTGGAACCACTGGTTCTGTGCGTTCAGGGTCTGTTGCGTCTTCTGGTTGATGGCCTGAGCGTTCTCCTTCAACGACGAGATCATCGCCCGCATCAACGGCCGGTCGTTTTCGAAGGTGGCGTCGGGGGCCCTCGAGATGGCCCCGACCATCATCCATGCACCCTGTCCGACAGGGCTCGTCTCCAGGAAGGCCTCCGCCTGGTAGTGCTTGACGCGACCATTGGCGCCCTTCTCGGAGACGCCATAGGAGATCAGGGCGGCCCTGCCACCCGGCAGGTTGGGCCGCAGCTCCTCACGCTGGATCGGGTTGTCGATCTGGAACGGCCGGCCGCCCTTGCGGGCTGTCATCTTGCTGAGCTGGGGCGCGATGTTCTTGAGCGCGTCCAGCGGCCCGGTGAAGGGCGCCACCAGCATGTCGAACTGGGGAGGCCGCGACCCGAGCTGTCGCGCGGTGGCCATCATCTGCCGGTGGTTCTGGACCGCCAGCGAGTCGGGGGTGCTCACGCTCCAGGTGAGTCCCATCGCGACGGACTGGTCGGCCGGGCCTTGCACGACCACCGGACCCGCACACGATGGAGCGTCGGTGTGCCAGCCGGTGGCGATCCCCATGACCCCGGTGCCGTCGGGGAACCGGTAAGGCTTCAGCGGAGCATTGCCGCCTGGGGGGCGGACCTCTTCCCCGGTCGTCGAGGCGCTGGGGCCGGCGCCATTGCTGGGAGCAGCCTCGAGGAGCTGCGCCCATTCGCTGCGCGGCGCGTCGGCATTCGCATAGACGACCGCGACGAATGCGCCCTCCGGGCCGATCCGGCATGAGATGAAGCCGTGGACCGGACGCCCCTTGAAGTCTGCCTTGAACCCGGCACCGCCAGAGAGATGGTCCCTCGTGTCTTCGTATGCCCCGCGCGCTTCTGGCTTCGAGCCGAAGTACCGTTCCAGATCCGCCAGGGTCGCCCGCAAGGCTGTTGTCACCGACTTCACCTGCGGCAAACGCCTGGACAGCGCCTTGCCCGAACCGACGGTGGTGACGACAGTGTATCCCGGCGGAACCTCGCCGCCCTTGCCGGCTGAACAGGCGGCCATCGGGAGCGTGATCACCGCGAGGACTGCGACGCGGGCGGTGCACAGGAGGAACGACCACCCTCGGCGAGTCCTCGACATGGACGCTCCCAAGCTCACCCCCGGCCAGCGAGCACCGGCGGCGCAGGTCCCGATGATCACGTACAAGTATCGCGGACTGCAAGCGCCACGGCGATGAGGGCCTTCCTTTGGCGCGCCCGCGCCCTCATCGCCCCACCGGTCCTTGAAGTCTGTAAAGGGGCGAGCGCAAGAACCGCCACCGCAAGATCCCGTTAGGTGTGGCGAGTGCCATGGGTCTCGCAGCTCTTCCTCGCCTACGTCGCGTTCGTGAGCCTGGGGCTCCCCGACGCGGTCCTCGGCGTCGCGTGGCCCTCGCTCCGCGCGACCTTCGGGCTGTCGCAGTCGGCTATGGGGGCGGCGCTCACCGCCAACATCGCCGGCTACTTCGCCTCCGGCCTGCTCGCGGGCCGTGCCTCGGCGGCCCTGGGAGTCGGGGGCGTGCTGGCGCTCTCGACGGCGCTCGTCGCCGGCGGGCTCACGGGCTTCGCGCTGGCGCCGGCCTGGGCGCCGTTCGTGGCCTGCGCCGCCATGGTGGGGCTCGGCTCGGGCGCGATCGACGCCGCGATCAACGCCTACGCGGCGGTGCACTTTCCGCCGCGGCACATGAACTGGCTCCACGCCTGCTACGGCGTCGGCGCGACCCTTGGACCGACGGTGATGACGGCGGCGCTCACCACGGCTTCCTTCCGTGCGGGCTATGCCGCGCTCGCCGCGGCGATGGGCGGCATGGGTATCGCGTTCCTGGCCACGCGACGACGCTGGGACCGGCAACGGCTTGCCTCGGCGGCGCCGGCGACGCTCGGGGCCGCGCTGCGCGATCCGCGCGTCCGGCTACAGGCCGCGATCTTCTTCGTGTACACCGGTCTCGAGGCGTCGGCCGGGCAGTGGGCGTTCACGGTGCTGCGCGAGACGCGCGGTGTGGCCGTCGAGGCCGCAGGTGCCTGGACGGCGGCCTACTGGGCGTGTCTCACCGCGGGGCGGGTCGCGGTGGGGTTCGCCGTGGCGCGCGTCGGTCCTGACCGGCTCATCCGGGCAGGGACGCTCGGCGCGGTCGCGGGGACCGCGATGTACGCCGCTCTCCCGGGCGCGGCGGGCGCGCTCGGCCTCCTGCTGCTCGGTCTCTCGCTCGCTCCGATCTTCCCGATGCTCATGTCGCGCACGCCGGATCGGCTCGGCACCGAGCTCACGGCCCACGCCGTGGGGCTCCAGGTGGGCGCCGCCACGCTCGGGGTCGCCGCGCTGCCGAGCGCGCACGGCGTGCTCGCCGACACCTTCGGGCTGGGCGCGATCCCCGTCGCCTTGACCGGCGTCGCCGTGCTCCTGGCCGCGCTCTATGCGCTCTTGGAACGGGTAGCGCCGGCGACGAGGAGATGACCGCGCCCGCTACCTGCCCGTCGCCTTAGATCGGACCCATGACGGTCGCGAGCATGGTCCGGTTCCCCATCCGATTCGACCCGGGCTACCGCGCCCTCTCGGCAGCCCTGCTCCTCACGCCTTCCGACTCGTTCGTGGCGGTCGGGGCCGAGGAGGTCCGGATCCGCATGGCCTGGGCGTTCCGGGCGCGCTTTCCCAGGACGGCCGTGATCTCGGCCACGATCTACGACAAGAAGCCGCTCTCGCGGGGTATCCACGGCTGGGCTGGCAGGTGGCTCGTGAACGGCTCCGGAGAGGGCATCGTCGACCTCGCTCTCGAACCACGCCAGCGCGGATTCGTGATGGGGATCCCCGTCCGGCTGCGAAACGTGCTCGTGAGCGTGGACGACGCGACCGGTCTCATGGCCCTGCTCACGCCGACCGGCCCACGGTGACCCCGCGCGCTCGAGCCGACGCACCTGAGCGGCGTCCTCCCCGAGCCCGCGTTATTCCGGCTCCTCCACTCTTGCTCCGGCGATGATCGACCAGCGCGTCCATACCGGTTCTCCCTGGGAGAAGCAGGTCGCCTACTGCCGGGCGCGGCGGGTGGACGATCTGGTGTTCGTCGCCGGGACGACCGCTTCCGGTCCCTCGGGCGAGGTCCTGGGCGAAGGCGACGTGTTCCGCCAGGCCGAGATCGCGCTCGAGCGCATCGCCCGCGCCCTCGCCGAGTGCGGCGCGTCGCTCGCGGACGTGGTGCGCACCCGCACCTTCCTCACTGATATCTCGCGCTTCGACGAGTTCGCCCGCGCCCACCGCGCCGCGTTCGAGGGCATCGATCCCGTCGCGACCTGCGTCGAGGTGAGCGCCCTCGTCTCCCCCGGGCTCCTCGTCGAGATCGAGGTCGATGCCGTCGTCCGCGCCCGGCAGGCGGGCGCCGCCGAGCTCGAGAGCGCGACGACGGCCCCGACCCCTCCGCTGCCTGTCCATGTAGACGGCCGGGACCGCGCGGAGGCGGCCCGTTTCGCACCAGAGCATCCCGAGCCGCCGCGAGCTCCCATGTCAACCCACGAGCCGAGCCCATGACCACCCTGCCTTCAGAGCTTTCCGACCCTGCCTCGTTCGAGCGCACGGACGAGCGGGACGACTCGCTCTTCTACGCGGAGCGGAGCCGCGCCTCGTACCGCACCTCGACGCGGTTGCGTGCCGCACCCTCGAGCGCGCCTACGGCGAGCTCTTGCTCGGGAGGGAGGCCATCCTCGATCTGATGGCGAGCTGGGACTCGCACTTGCCGCGCGGCTCGAGCCCTGCGCAGCTCGTGGGGCTCGGGCTCGACGAGACGGAGCTGCGGGCGAACGGGGCGCTCACTCATCGCGTGATCCACGATCTCAACCGCGACCCGGTCCTCCCCTTTCCGGACGGCTCGTTCGACGCCGCCGTGTGCACCTCCTCCATCGGATCTCCATGATGGTGGTCTGGATGAAGTCGAGGCCGATCACGTCGCCGCGCACGCCGCCCATGGTGATGCGGTCGCCCACGTTGAAGTTCTTGCCGCGCAGGATGACGAAGTAGCCGGCCACCGCGCTCACCACCTTCTGCAGCGCGAACGCCAGGCCGGCGGTGACGAGGCCGAGCGCGGTGGCGAGCCGGGTGGGGTCGTCGAACCAGACCGAGGCCAGCCCGACGATGAAGAGGAAGACGGTGAGGATCCGCACCGCCTGGCGGGTCCAGAACTCGGTCCGCGGCTCCGCCCGCCCGTGAAGGACCCTGGTGAGGACGAGCTGCAGGAGCCGGTTCAGCCCCACCAGGAGCAGCACCAGCACCAGCGTGAAGAGGAGCTTGCGCCCGTTCTCGGCGTTCGCACCGACGAGCTTCACGCCGAACAGCTCGAGGGCCTGGTTGTGGCCCACCAGCCGAACCGGTTCCGCCAAGATCGCCTCCTCCGAACATCCGCCATCGCGGCGCGGTCGCGTCGAGCTCGAGGTGCTCGAGGATGCCGCTCCCCAACC
>JBBQEB010000198.1:0-5951 GCA_038320275.1 Myxococcales bacterium
CGACCTCGACCTCCAAGCCGACCCCGACCGCGACCGCGACCTCCAAGCCGACCTCCGCCTCCGCGGTGCAAGCCAAGCAGCCCGACGTCACCCCCGCCCTCCCCCCTGGCCTCACCGCCACCGCGCTGCGGGACGAGCTCCGCGCCTCCACCAGGAAGCGCCAGGAGGAGCTCGCCGCCCTCTCGCAGGAACGGGTGCGGCTGGAGAAGCTCGCGGCCGACATCGCGACCGCTCGCGCCGCGCTCCGGGCAGAGACGACGGCGCTCGACGAGCGCGCCAAATTGGCGAGCGACGCCCGCGCCAAGGAGGCCTCGGCGCCGAGGAAGGCGCCTTCAGCACGGCTCCCCACCTCCGCGCCCGCCAAGCCCGCTGGAGAGTCCCTTGCAAAGGCACTCAAGGGCATGAAGCCCGAACAGGCCGCAGCGCTGGTGTCGCACCTGGGCCGCCCGCTGGCGGTGGACCTCCTTCGGCGCATGCGGCCCGGCGACGCAGGCGCCGTCCTCGAGAAGATGAGACCCGAAACCGCAGCCGAGCTCTTCGCCGCCATCGCGGCGAGCGACGCCCGAGAGGAGACCCGATGAGCATCCTCGCGCCGCCGCACGCCACCTCCACCGCTCCGTCCGGCGGGGAGCAGGCTCCTCATGCAGCGCACGGGGCGCGCGCTGCAGCGCAGGGGCTCGCGGAGACGCTCTTCCCGGCAGCGCTCCGGCGGGCGATCGCTGGCGCGACGCTGGGGTCGGCTCAGGCCGGCGGAGCTCCCGGGGCGAAGGGCGCGGCGGGCACCCCTGGCACCGCCGGGAGGCAGCTCGCCGGGGCCGGCACGGACCTCGCCTCGTTCGGCACCTTGGCCTCCTTCGCCAGCGCTCCCGCGCAAAGCCCGTCCTCCTCCCGCGCGGTTTTGGCCCGCGCCGCTCGCGTGGGCGGCGCGGAGGAGGTCGAAGGCGGCGAGGGGGAGGGCCGGGGAGCCGAGGGTGCGGCGGGCGAGGCCGGCGCCCCAGGCCAGAGCCCTCCCCACCCCGCCGTCGCAGCCTCGCCCGTTGCTCACCCGGTGAAGCCCGCTCCCGAGCGCAAGCGCGGGGGCGCGGGAGAGGCGGACGATGCCGCCGCGGCCGGAGCTGCCGCCCAGGGGCTCGTCGCGGCGGCGCTCGCGAACGGCTCGCCGGGCAAGCCCGCGCGTCCCGTGGGCTCCGCCACGCTGCGACTGCCGGAGTCCACGCAGCCCGCGAAGAAGGGCGACGTGACCCCGAAGGCGGTCAGCGAGAAGGCCCCAGTCGAGAAGGAGAAGGGGCGCGACAAGGAGCGCGAGGCCGTTCGCGCCGGCGAGGTGCCGCCCGCGCGCACAGAGGCGCCGGCCTTCGCGCCGGAGAGCCGGCCCGCGACGGTGCGCGCCACGGCGCCGGCCGCCGCGCTGGCGCCTGCCGCCGCTCCTCCGCCACCGCAGGCCGACACCGTGAGCGGCGCGATGCTCCGCCACGCTGCGCACCTCAAGGTGGAGGGCGGCGCAATGGGGGCCATCGAGCTGCACCTGCGCGTCCGCGACGGCGCGCTCCACCTGCGCATCGACGGAGAGGCCGGCCCGGCCATGCAGGCGCGCTCCGGCGAGCTCTCCCGCGCGCTCGCGAGCGAGGGGCTCCGGCTCGCGCCCATCGAGCTGCCGCAGGGGGGCTCGCCGCTGCGAGATGGTGCGAGCGGCGGCCGCGGATTCGAGGAGCGGCGCGACGCGTGGTCCGAGGCGAGCGACGCGCGCGACCGCGCGGCCGCGGCGAACGGAGCCGCCGCACCTTCGCCCACTTCGGCGCCCCCCAGCGCCACGCCGGTGCTCGATCGAGCACGGGGCGTGCACGTCGAAGCCTGAAGAGCGCCCGAGAGCTTCGAGAGGACCGACACCATGGGAACCGTACCCGTCACCAACACCAACGCCTCCGCCGTCACCACCACGGAGAGGCCTCCCGTCGTCGCGAAGAACACCCTCGGGAAGGACGAGTTCCTGAAGCTGCTCACCGCGCAGCTCGCGAACCAGGATCCCCTCGCGCCCGTGGACAACCAGGCCTTCATCGCACAGCTCGCGCAGTTCTCCAGCGTCGAGCAACTGCAGGGGCTGGGCAGCCGGCTCGACACGCTACTCCTCGCGACCGCCTCGCAGAACCAGATGAGCACCGCCAACCTGGTGGGCAAGGACGTGACCTACAAGGCGGACGCGGTCACGGTCACGGGCGGCAAGGCGCCCCCGGTCACCGTCCAGCTCGACGGGCGCGCGGCGGTGACGGCGCTGGTGCAGGACGAGACTGGCCGCACGGTGCGCAGCATCTCCCTCGGCTCGCACGAGGCCGGATCCTTCGACCTCGGCTGGAACGGCCGAGACGATGCCGGAAATGCCGTGCCGGACGGTAAGTACGCGGTGAAGGTCGCCGCCCTCGCTCCCGACGGGACGGCCGCCACCGCCGTGGCGCGCGCCACCGGGCGGGTGACGGGGGTCAGCTTCGACGGGACGAGCGCCCAGCTCGTCGTGAGCGGCAATCCAGTGAAGCTCCCCGACGTCGTGCAGATCTCGCAGCCCGCACAGCCCTGACGCTCCCAAACCCTTCACCTTCAGAGAGAGAACGCGACCATGAGCCTCCTCACCTCCATGTCCTCCGGCACCTCCGGCCTGTCCTCCGCCAGCTCGGAGCTCGCCGTCATCGGCGACAACATCGCCAACGCGAACACGGTGGGCTTCAAGTCCGAGCGCGCCGCCTTCGAGGACGCCCTCGCCCAGAACGTCATCGGTGGAGCCGGCCAGATCGGCCTGGGCTCGCGGCTCCAGGCCGTCGAGAAGATGATCACGCAGGGCGCGCTGTCGAACACCGGGATCGCGACCGACCTCGCGCTGCAAGGCGACGGCTTCTTCCAGGTGCGCGGCACCGCCTCCGACGGCACGAACGGCTCGTTCCTTACCCGGGCCGGCCAGTTCAAGATGGACAACAAGGGGTTCCTGGTGAACCTCGACGGCCTGCGCGTGCAGGGCTTCGGCGCCGACGCGACGGGCAAGCTCACCACCGCCCTGGGCGATCTCCAGGTCGGCACGGCGAGCGCGCAGCCTCTCGCCACGGCCAATGTGACGGTCAAGGGCAACCTCGCCTCCGACGCCCCCATCCTCGCGAACGCGACGCCGCCCGCGCCGTGGGTTGCGGCGACGCCGGACGCCACCTCCAACTTCTCCAGCAGCGTGACGGCGTACGACTCTCTCGGCCAGTCGCACCAGGTGCAGGTGTACTTCGTCCACACCTCCACCGCCCCGAGCATCTGGGACTGGCACGCCATGTCGGACGGAGCCGGCCTCACCGGTGGAGCGGCAGGGACTCCCACCGAGGTGGCGACCGGCACGCTGAACTTCGACACGTCCGGAAAGCTGACGGCCCAGACGCAGGCTGCGGCGCCGACCTTCAACCCGCTGGGCGGGGTGCAGAACCAGACCCTCACCTTCAACTTCGGAGACCCCTCCGGTACGGGCGGCACCGGCGTGGGCGGCATGACGCAGTTCTCCAGCGCCAGCGCCACCACCTTCGTCGGTCAGGACGGCTTCGACTCGGGCCAGCTCACCTCGATCCAGATCGACAAGCAGGGCGTCATCCAGGGCATCTTCACGAACGGGCAGACGCGCGCCCTGGGCCAGGTGGGCGTGGCGCGGGTGGCCTCCCCCGAGGCGCTGCAGCGCAACGGCGGCAACCTGTACGCCACGACTCGCGACTCGGGGCAGGCTGTCATGGGGGCGGCGGGCGCCGGCGGCCGGGCCTTCATCTCGGCGGGCACGCTGGAGCAGTCGAACGTGGACATCGCGGATCAGTTCGTCCGCATGATCGCGGCCCAGCGCAGCTTCGAGGCCAACTCGAAGACCATCACCACCGCCGACCAGCTCCTCTCCGAGCTGATCCAGATGAAGCGGTAGCCGAGGTGCGCCTTATCGCCCGGAGCACGGCGTGACGAAGCTCGGACGGAGGAGCGACCGATGATCACGGTGACCCGACTCGACGGAAAGGAGCTGGTCGTGAACGCCGACCACATCCTCACCGCCGAGGCCACGCCGGACACCGTACTGCTCCTCACCACCGGAGCGAAGCTCATGGTGCTCGAGCCGATCGACGAGGTGGTGGACCGCATGGCGGCCTGGCAGCGCCGTGTCCGCGGGGCCCCCACGTCGCTCGGCACCGTGCTTCCCTTCACGCGCGGCGTCCACCAGGAGTAGCAAGAGCCATGGACCTCGCGACGATCGCCGGCCTCGTGCTCGCCATTGGCGGCATCCTCCTCGGGCAGTTGCTCGAGGGCGGGCACGTGAGCTCCATCCTGCAGACCACCGCTGCCATCATCGTCATTGGCGGAACGTTCGGCGCCGTGATGGTGTCCTTCCCCATGAAGGACTTCATGCGCGGCATGAAGCTCTTCAAGCACGCCTTCACGGACAAGAAGGAGAACGTGAGCGGGCTCACCAAGGAGATCGTCGAGCTCGCCACGCTGGCCCGCAAGGAGGGCGTCCTCGCCTTGGAGGGCAAGCTCTCCGAGATCGGGGATCCCTTTCTCCGCAAGGCGCTCGGCTACGTCGTGGACGGCGTCGATGCCGAGGAGGCCCGCTCGTCCCTGGAGGCCTTCATCGAGGTGGAGCACGCCGAGAACATGATCGCGGCCAAGGTGTGGGAAGCGGCCGGAGGCTACTCGCCCACCGTCGGCATCATCGGCGCGGTGCTCGGGCTCATCCACGTCATGGAGAACCTCTCGGATCCGTCCAAGCTCGGCGGCGGCATCGCGGTGGCGTTCGTCGCCACCGTGTACGGCGTAGGCACGGCGAACCTCCTCTACCTGCCGGCGGCGAACAAGATGAAGCGTAAGTTCGCGATCGCGAAGGAGCGCCGCAACCTCATCCTGGAGGGCGCGCTGGCCATCCAGGAGGGGCTGAATCCGCGCGTCCTGGAGGAGAAGCTGCGCGCCTTGACGGGCGAGAGCGCCCCGCCCAAGGCCGAGCAGAAGAAGGCGGCGTGAGCGTCCGATGAGCGGCCACAGGAAGAAGAAGCACGGGCACGAGGAGGAGCACGAGAACCACGAGCGGTGGCTGGTGTCCTACGCCGACTTCATCACCCTGCTCTTCGCCTTCTTCGTCGTGATGTACTCGGTGAGCAAGGTGGACAACAAGAAGCTGTCGCAGGCCGCCGAGTCGGTGCGATGGGCCATGCACATGGGGGGCTCCGGCGGCGTCACGCAGATGCCGCTCTTCGACAGCGCCCCAGCCTCGGGGGGCGGCCGGGTGGTCGATGGCGCGGGCGGCGGCGCCGGCTCCGGCCCCGGACAACAGTCGGCCGTGGACGCGCTTCGCAAGCAGCTCGAGAAGCGGGTCCAGCCCTTCCTGCTGGCGCGCGCCGGCGTGACCACGGTGTCCATCTTGGCCGAGGGTGGCCACCTCACGGTGAGGCTCGCGGCGGCGGAGCTGTTCGATGAGGGCCAAGCCGCGCTCCGGCCTCAGATCCTGCCGGTGCTCGACGCCATCGCCGAGGAGATCTCGCCGCTCGAGAAGCCGCTGCGCGTGGAGGGACACACCGACGACCTCGCCGTCTCGAGCGGCCGCTTTCACGACAACTGGGAGCTGTCGGCCGCGCGCGCCGCCACGGTGGTGAGCTACCTGGAGCGCGCGCATCACGTGGCGCCCGAGCTGCTCTCGGCGGTCGGGCTCGCCGCCACCCGCCCCATCGCGCCGGACGACACGGCGGAAGCCCGCACCATCAACCGCCGGGTGGAGATCGCGGTGGAGTTCGAGGCGCAGCGCAGGCCCGAAGGCCCCAGCCACGCCGACCCGAACGCGGCCAGGGTAGGACCAAGAGAGCGGTGAGCCGGGAGGGGGTCGATTTTCGACCCCTGGGCTCTGACCTCGACCTTCGACCGGGACCCGGACCTCGACCTCGACCTCGACCTCGACCTCGACCTCGACC
>JBBQEB010000199.1:0-5924 GCA_038320275.1 Myxococcales bacterium
GATCCGTCGCCAGCGTCCGCCAATCAGCGACAGCGGCCGTCCATGCGTCGCCGCATGGCGCATGCGGACGTCCCTTCAGGTATTCGAAGGTCGTGTCATCAGGCGCAATCATGCCGGCACGTGCGCCTGCCTCGATGGACATGTTGCAGACGGTCATCCGCTCGTCCATCGAGAGCGCGCGGATGGCGGGGCCGGCGTACTCGAGCACGTGACCGGTACCGCCGCCCACGCCGATCCGGGCGATGATGCCGAGGATGAGGTCCTTCGCGGTGACGCCGGGCCCGAGCCGCCCCTCGACGGCGATCCGCATGGTGCGTGCACGGCGCTGGAGCAGGCACTGGGTGGCGAGTACATGACCCACTTCCGAGGTGCCGATGCCGAAGGCGAGCGCGCCGAAGGCCCCGTGGGTGGCGGTGTGGCTGTCGCCGCAGACGACCGTCATGCCGGGCTGGGTGGCCCCGAGCTCCGGCCCCATCACGTGGACGATGCCCTGGGCCGCGTCGCCCAGCGCGTGCAGCTCGATGCCGAACTTCCGGCAGTTCTCCACCATCCGCGCGACCTGCGCCTCGCCCTGGGCGTCGCCGTACACGAAGAGCCCCCGCGCGTCGCGGGGCGTGGTGGGGGTGGAGTGGTCGGTGGTGGCGAGCGTCCGCTCCGGCCGCCGGACGCGCAGGCCCCGCTCCCCGAGGAGCGTGAAGGCCTGCGGCGTCGTCACCTCGTGGACGAGGTGAAGGTCGACGTAGAGGACCGCCGGCGCCTCCTCGGTCTCGGGCGTGACCACATGGGCGTCCCACACCTTCTGGAACAGCGTGCGCGGCGGTCCTCGGGTGCCGGTCATCCCTTCCCCCTCTCCCGTGAGCGCCATGTGCGCGGCTCCTTCTACACCGTGCCGAGGGCGCGGAGGGCGTCCGCGTGCGAGGGAACTTGCGCCGCGATCCGGTTCACCACGTCGAGATAGGCCCGCGCGGAGCCCTCGATGATGTCCGTGGAGAGCGCGCGTCCGCGGTAGATGCCGGTGGGGTGCTCCACCTCGATGACCACCTCGCCCTGCGCGTCCTCGCCCACCGAGACGCTCTTGATCTCGTACTCGCGCAGCTTCCCCGAGATCCCGGTGATCTTCTCGATGGCCTTGAAGACCGCGTCCACGGGGCCGTCGCCCGCCGAGGCTTCCTGGAAGCGCTCCCCCCCGGTGCGCTGCAGGGCGATGGAGGCAGCCGGCAGCGTGCCGGTCCCGGACGTCGTGGAGAGCGCCAGCAGCTCCCAGGTGCGCCCGCCCTCGGCCAGCATCGGGCCGTGGACCACCAGCGCCTCCAGATCCGCGTCGTAGATGTCCTTCTTCTTGTCGCACAGGATCTTGAACTGCGCGAAGATGGGCTCGAGCTGCTCGTCGGTGACCTGGTAGCCCATCGCTCCCAGCCGCTCGCCCAGCGCGTGCCGCCCGGAGTGCTTGCCGAGCACGAGCGAGGAGCGCGTGAAGCCCACCTCCTCCGGCTTCATGACCTCGTAGGTCTCCCGGTTCGTCAGCATGCCGTGCTGGTGGATGCCCGCCTCGTGGGCGAAGGCGTTCTGTCCCACCACCGCCTTGTTGCGCTGCACGTGCAGGCCGGAGACCTGGGCCACCAGCCGGCTGGTGGGGTAGAGCCGCTCCGTCTTGACGTTGGTGTGGACGTGGAGGACGTCGGAGCGGGTTCGGATGGCCATCACCACCTCCTCCAGGGAGGCGTTGCCGGCGCGCTCGCCGATGCCGTTGATGGTGCACTCCACCTGACGCGCGCCCACCGCGACGCCCGCCAGGCTGTTCGCCACCGCGAGGCCCAGGTCGTTGTGGCAGTGGACCGACATCACCACGCCGCCGATGCCGCGGACGTGCTTCTGGAGGTACGAGAGCGTCTCGGCGTAGGTCTGCGGGAGCGCGTAGCCCACCGTGTCGGGGATGTTGAGCGTCGCTGCGCCCGCCTCGATGGCCCGCTCCACCACCTCGGCCAGGAACGGCAGCTCGGTGCGAGCGGCGTCCTCGCAGGAGAACTCGACGTCCTCGCACCGCTCCCGGGCCATCTTCACGCCGTCCACCGCGCGGCGGATAATCTCCTCCTTCGCCATCTTCAGCTTGAAGTCGCGGTGGATGGGGCTCGTGGCGAGGAAGACGTGGATGCGCTTGCGGGGCGCGTCCTTCACCGCCGTGTGGGCGGCCTCGATGTCGCCCTTCGCGCAGCGCGCGAGGCTGCAGATGATGGGGCCCTCCACCTGTCGTCCGATCTCGCGGATCGACTGGAGATCGCCCGGCGAGGCGGCCGCGAAGCCGGCCTCGATCACGTCCACGCCGAGGTCGCGCAGCGCCCGCGCCACCTGGAGCTTCTGCTCGAGGTTCATGGAGGCGCCAGGGCACTGCTCGCCGTCGCGGAGCGTGGTGTCGAAGATGACGACGCGGTCCCGGGTGTTGTCGTTCATGCGGCTCGATTCGTCTTGGTAAGGGATGGCGGTGGGGGGCTGGGGAGGGCTGCTCGACATCGGATTGCTCCTTCAGGCTCGTGAAGGGCCGAAGAAGCGGTCTCGCCTGTCGAGGGCAACCTCTTCGGCCGGGGTCGGCGGAAGAGGTCGCGGCGCAGCAGCTACCCTGGCCGGGATACCTCTCCCGCCGGGCTAAGAAGTCGATGCTCGCTGCGCGCGAAATTCATCTGCGATCCACGTTAGCCGCCTATCTGCCATGCGTCAAGTCGTCGCAGGGTTTCTCTGACCTCTACCTCCTCAGAACGGGGGGAGCGCCTCCTCGCGCAGGAGCGCGAGGAAGGCATCGAGCGGCATGGTGTGGAGGTCCTCGCCGCCGCGCCGGCGAGGGGAGACGCCTCGAGCCTCCACCTCTTTCTCTCCCACCACGAGGGTGTAGGGGATCTTCAGGAGCTGGGCGTTGCGGATCTTGGCGCCCAGGGTGTCGGAGGTCGGGTCGAGCTCGGCCCGGAAGCCCTCGGCCACGAGCCGCTCGACGGCCACCCTCCCCCACGCCTCGAAACGGTCGGAGATGGTGACCACCCGCGCCTGGACCGGAGCGAGCCAGGCCGGAAACGCGCCCGCGTAGTGCTCGGTGAGGATGGCCACGAACCGCTCGAAGGAACCGAAGATCGCGCGATGGATGACCACCGGCCGGTGCTCGTGGTTGTCGTCGCCGACGTACTTCAGGTCGAAGCGCTCGGGCGCTGCGTAGTCGAGCTGCACCGTGCAGAGCTGCCAGGTGCGGCCAAGCGAGTCGGTGACGGCGAAGTCGATCTTCGGCCCGTAGAAGGCCCCGTCGCCTGGGTTCTCCGTGTACTTCAGCTCCAGCGCGTGGAGCGCCTCCCGCAGCGCTCCCTCGGCGCGGTCCCACAGCGCGTCGTCGCCGATGCGCTCCGCGGGCCGGGTGGAGAAGCCCGCCGAGAATTCGAGCCCGAAGGCGCCGTAGACCCGCTTCATGAGCCCCACGATGGCGGCCACCTCGGCGCCGATCTGCGACTCCATGAGGTAGATGTGGGCGTCGTCCTGCTGGAATTGCCGGACGCGGGTGAGCCCGCCCAGCGACCCCGATGCCTCGTTGCGGTGCAGGACGTCGGTCGTGAAGTAGCGGAGCGGCAGCTCGCGGTAGCTGCGCTTCCCCATCTTGTAGATGAGGTGGTGGGACGGACAGTTCATGGGCTTCAGCGACTGCGTGCAGCGCTCCTCCAGCGGCAGCGCAGGGTCCGTCTCGCTGTTCACCACCAGGAACATGTTCTCGCGGTACTTGCCCCAGTGGCCGGACGTCTCCCAGAGCCGCTTGTCGAAGAGCAGCGGCGTCTTCACCTCCTGGTAGCCGCCCGCGCGGACGAGCCGGTTCATCGCGTCGCGCAGGGTGTTGAAGAGGATGGTGCCGTGGGGCAGCCAGAAGGCGCTTCCCGGCGCGTACTCGTGGAAGGCGAAGAGCCCGAGCGCGGGCCCGAGCTTGCGGTGGTCGCGCTTGCGCGCCTCCTCGATGCGGGCGAGGTGCGCCGCCAGCGCCTTCTTGTCGAAGAACTGCGTGCCGTAGATCCGCTGCAGCATGGGATTCCGGGGGTCGCCGCGCCAGTACGCTCCCGCGACGCTGGTGAGCTTCACCACGCCGAGCTTGCCGGTGGAGGGGCCGTGCGGCCCGAGGCAGAAGTCCACCCAATCGCCGTGCCGATAGAGGGTGAGGGTCTTCGCCCCCCTGCCGGCGATGTCCTTCACGAGCTCCACCTTGAACGCTTCGCCCTTCCCCTCGAAGAGGCGCACCGCGTCCTCCATCGAGATCTCGTCGCGGACGAAGGGGAGGTCGGCCGCGATCTCCTCGGCGATGCCCTTCTCGATCTTCTCCAGATCTTCGGGCGTGAACGGTCTGTCGCGGGCGAAGTCGTAGTAGAACCCATCCTCGATGGCGGGCCCGATGGTCACCTGCGTGCCGGGATAGAGCCGTTGCACCACGCTCGCGAGCACGTGCGCGGCGTCGTGCCGTGCCACCTCCAGGGCCTCCGGGCTCTTCGTGGTGACCACCTCCAGCTTCGCGTCCTGTTCGAGCCCGCGAGCGAGGTCCACCGGCTCCCCGTCGAGCTTGGCGAAGAAGGCGGCCTTGGCGAGGCCGGGGCCGATCTGCTCCTTCACGAAGTCGATGATCCGCGTCCCGCGCGGCACGCTCTTGCCGGAGCCGTCGGGGAGCGTCACCTGGATGAGGTCGGACATGGCGCCCTTCGTTAGCTCCGTCGCGACGAAAACACCAGCGCCCGCGAGAACCTCCTGTTCGCTGGATCATCGCGCGGGCGCGCCGGCTGCGGCGCTGCACGCGCGCCCGATCCCCGCGTGAACGCCTCCCCGAACGTGTCCCCCCTCTCGCTCTGCGCCGCGCTCGCAGCGGCGATCCTCGCCGCCGGCTGCGGCGGCGGGAGCGTGACGGTCGGGGCGCCAGCCTCCCTCGCCGCGCCGGACGGGGGCGGTGGAAGCGTCCAGGACGGCGGGTCGGGCGGACGGCACGTCGAGGGAACCGTGACCTACGACGCGGTCCCGGCGCTCTACGATCCGGTCGCGCGGACCGGCACGCTCGACTTCGCCCACGCGGTCGCGAAGCCGGTACGGAACGCGACGGTGGAGGTGCTCCAGGAAGGCGAGGCCCTGGGCCGGACGGCGACGGGTGAGGACGGCCGCTACGCCCTGGGCTTCACCCCCGGCACGACGGGCTCCATCCTCGTGAGGGTGCTCGCCGAGACCGCCTCGCCTTCCATCCGAGTGGGTGACAACACGCAAGGCGGGAAGCTCTGGGCGCTCGAAGCTGCCCTCGCTCCCGGCGCCACCCGGATCGACCTCCACGCGACGCACGGCTGGGCGGGCGGGAGCTTCGATGCCGCGCGTCGGTCTGCCGCCCCCTTTGCGGTTCTCGACGCGCTGTACACCGCAGCGCGCGCATTCATGGCGGTTCGGCCGGTGGAGCTCCCACCCCTCGTCGCGGGCTGGAGCCCCGCCAACGCTCCTCAGGAGGGCGACCCCGCCGCGGGCGGGATCGGGAGCACGCACTGGGCACCCACGAGCGGCGTCCTCCACGTGCTTGGCAAGGACGGGGTGAACACGGACGAGTTCGACAGCCAGGTGGTGGTGAGCGCGTGGGCGCACTGGTACGAGGCCACCCTGTCGCGCTCCGACAGCCCCGGCGGCCCGCATGCGGCCGGCGCCATCCTCGACCCGCGCGTCGCCTTCAGCGAGGGCCTCTGCAAAGCCATCGCCGCCCTGGTGCTGCCCGGCACGACCTACGCAGACACCGCCTGGATCAGCCCCGGCGGCGCGCTCTCGGCAAAGGGCTTCGACGCCGCCGACGCGTCGCCCTCCGACGACCCCAACCCTGGCCCGTTCTCGGAGCTCTCGGTGGCTCGGCTCCTGTACCGCCTGGTGGACGCGGGCCATCCTCAGCCCTTCGACAC
>JBBQEB010000200.1:0-5917 GCA_038320275.1 Myxococcales bacterium
GAGCCGCCAGGGCAGCGGCAAGGCTCACGACGGGACGATCATCACCGCCGCCCCGAACGTCATGTGGGGCACGGACGGCATGCGCGTCCAGACCGTCGAGGACGGCTGGGGCTGGATCTTCATCGCGGCCGAGCACTGGAATGCCGAGTGCGTCGGCTTCCACATCTGCAAGGAGGGCACTCGCTTCGCCGCCCTCGAACCCATCGCGATGGGGGTGCAGCGCATCTTCGGCTCCACGGCCGCCGACGCCGCCCGCGGCCTCCAGCTGCGCATGGACCACGGGTCGCAGTACATCTCAGACCACTTCATCAACCAGGTGCGCTTCTGGGGCATCGCCCCCAGCTTCGCGTTCGTCGAGGAGAGCCCCAGACCAACGGCGTGGCTGAGCGATTCAACCGGACTCTGAAAGAGCAGGCGATCAACGGACGCATCTTCAAGAACCTCGACGAGGTCCGGCTGGCGGTCGCCGCCTTCGTCGAGCGCTACAACGCCGAATGGCTGGTCGAGAAGCTTGGCTTCGTGAGCCCGTACAGGGCCCGCGAGAACTTCACGCTACGTATCGCTGCGTAGCGCAACCTGGTGTCCAGGAAACCGGGTGCGGTACACGGTCTTCTCTGGCTTTGACAGCGCTTGGTCATGCACGAAGCGCGGCGCCATCGCCTCACTTCGACTGCACGGCGATGCGCTCGAGCTCGTCGGACCCGAGCCGAGCTCGTTCGAGGAAGCCGGCGCGGTGCTCGCGCGCCACCGCGGAGAAACGCCGCTCCACCTCGTCGCCATCGATCAACCCCTCGTCGTGCCGAACGCGTTGGGACGGCGCCCGGTCGAGGCGGCCGTCGCTCACGTTGTGGGCAAGTTCGGCGGCGGAGTCCAGCCAGCGAACCGGGGCCGCGCCGGGTTCTTCGACGAGACGGCGCCGATCTGGTCCTTCCTCGAGACTTTTCAGGGCGATCTCGACCCGATTGCCGCCGCGACGGCCTCTGCGGGCAGGTTCGCGCTGGAGGTGTTCCCGGCGCTCGGAAATCTCGGTCTCTTCTCATGCTTCTATAGCCGCGGGGCGATGCCGAAGTACAACCCGGAGAAGAACACCTTTTCGGTTGAGGACTGGCGCCAACTCTGCCGTGAGGTTGGGCGCCTCCTGGGGACGCTCGGCGTCGTCGGCGGCGAGGCCTGGTGCAGCCAAGCCAGTACAGGCGTTCCGCGCAAGACCGACCAGGATCACCTGGACGCAATCATCTGCGCGCTGCATGCGCTCCGCTGGCGCGGAGATGTTCTCCGCGCGTCCGCCATGATCGGCGACATCAGCGCTGGCTACCTTGTGGTGCCGGTGCATCCCGCGCTCGCAAGGCGGCTGAAGGAGGATGCGGATCGGCACGCTGTCCCGTTCGCGTACCAAGATGTCTAGCCTGTGAATCAGCGAACGCGCGCCACAAGGTGGCTCGCGACGAGACGGGTAGTCGCCGATTGGACCGGTCTCGCCAACAAAGGCCCCAGAGCCTGCTTCGGCGGCCAGCAGCTCCTCATGGATTGGTCTGCTACGGGTGCCGAAGAAGGCGACCGCCGTTCAGCTTACAATCAGACCACTTCAGCGGCTTCAGGTGGTCTCGGATCACGCATGGTCGTCGAGTAGCCAGGCCGCTGCGTGGAGCCGACAGGAGGCTCCCGGAGTGGACGAGGGCGCACGGAACTGGTTGCCGCGCCTCCAGGACGCATCGCAGCGAGCTTTTACCCCCCCGGCTGACACCTCGGACACCAGTAGGTGAGCCGGGCACCGAGCCCGCTCTTCGCGAGCAGGATCCGCTCGCCGCAGCGCCGGCAGGGCTCGCCCACCCGGCCGTATACCCACAGTGACTCCTCCGGGTTCATGCGGCCGGTGGTGCGGCGCCCTCCCGTCCACGATCCTCGCGAGGGCGTCGCGGACGGGACGTTGGCGCGGAGCTGCCGCTCCGCCTCGTAAAGGAGGCGCCGCAGCTCCTCGTCCGCCAGCGAGCCCACCCGGCGCTGGGGGTGGATACGGGTCGCGAACAGGATCTCCGACTTGAAGACGTTCCCGATGCCGGCCAGCGCTCCCTGGTCGAGCAGCGCTTCCGCGACGGGCAGCTCGGCGCGCGCCCTCAGCCGGCGTTCTGCCTCGCCCGCGTCGAACTGGGCCCCGAGGAGGTCGGGACCGAGCCGAGCCAGCGGCCGGTGCCGATGGAGCTCCGCCGCCGGGACGAGCTCCGCCACCGGGATGTCGAAGCCCACCGCAGCGTAGTCGGCCGTGGTGAGCGCCAACCGCATCGCCCGCCGCGGCTTTCGCCACCGCTCGCCGACGCGGTACAGGTGCCAGCTCCCGTTCATGCGCATGTGCGTGCGCAGCACGAGCCCGCCCGAGAAGTGCATGAGCAGGTGCTTGCCCAGCGCTTCCACCGCCTCCACCGTCCGGCCGGTGATGGGCGCCACCCGGTCCACCACCGAGAGCTGCGCCAGGGCCGTCTCGAAGCTCACCACGGTCTTTCCGGCGAGCGCGAGGTGCAGCGTCCGCGCTGCCCGGTGAATGGTGTCTCCCTCAGGCATCGCCCCCCCCCCAACGCTTCTCCGTTCGCGCCTCTCAGTGCAACCCGGCGGCGGAGGGAGGCGCCCGCGCGCGATCCCGCCCGAGCTGCAGCCCCTCGCCCGAGGGGAGATAGCCGGCCGCTCCGAGGTAGGGCGCGAGCGGGTGCGCGCCCGGAGGCGCCCCGTCGATCTCGGCGATGAGCGTCCCCTCGTGCCGGACCTGCGCGCCTCGCGCGAGCGCGACGACCGCCGCCGCCACGGCAGCGCCCACCCGCGAGCGCTCGGGCTCGAGCTCGGGAAGCCAGGAGAGGAGCTGATGCGCCCCGCGCGCGATCCAGCAGGCGAGCGCGCCGTCCACCAGCACCACCCGCGCGCCCACCGCCCGCGCCGCCCGCCGGCCCTCCCCTTCCGTCCCCGGCCAGGGGAGGAGCGCGCCGTAGGGGTTGGCCGGGTCGGTCGCCGCCAGCACGAGCACCTCCGGCTCCTCGCCCGGCTCGCGGAGGGAGCGCAGGAGGTCGAGCGCGCCCGGCTGCGCGAACTGCATCGCGCCCACGTTCGCGACGAAGTAGCCGCGCCGGATGCGCCCTCCCTCCTCCAGGTGGCGAAAGACGTCGTACACGGCGCTGAAGCCGCCCGGCAGCCCCTCCGCCTGCGCCACCCCGCGCGTCACGATCCCGTAGCGGACGAGGAGCTGCTGGGCGGTGGCCGCGCTCCAGGCGGTCGGGGTGGGGCGCGCGCCGCCCGCGAGCTCCCGCCGCGCCTCCACCAGCGTGAAGCGCCCGCCCGCCCCCGGCGGCGCGCCCAGCCTGGAGCGGTAGGAGCGCCCTCCGCGCGCGCTGCGCCGCCGCCGGTCGCCCCGGGGACCGGCACCCTGGGTGTAGCCACGAAGCGCCTGGAAGGTGTCGTTCGTCACGATTCCGCGCCAGACGAGGCTCCACAGCGCCTCGACGGTGGGCTCCTCGAAGCCGCCGCCCGCAGCCGCGTGCAGCTCGGGAAAGAAGGACGCTCCCCGGCGGCTGAGGTGGTCGAGGAGCGCCAGCTCCCGCGCGCTGGGCGGGCCCTCGCTCGCCGGCGTCGCCAGGCGAGGGGCCACGAGCTGGGCGAAGGCGTCGGTGAGATAGAGCGCCACCCGGCCGTCGCGCTCCCCCAGCGGCTCGAGGCCGATCCACGACAACTCGCCCGCCGCCGCCAGCGCGTCGAGGTCGCCGGCCAGGTAGCCCTCCACGCGCGCGGGCAGGATCTCCGTCTCGAGGATGGAGGCCGGCAGCGGCGCGCCCTGCAGCTTCTCCACCGCGTCGAGCACCGCGTCGAGCCCGCGGCCCCGGCGCGAGACGCCCTGCCAGGAGGTGAGGGCGCGCGCGAAGACGGCCGGCTCCACCGGCTCGATCTCCTCCCGCAGCCGGGCCAGGGAGCGGCGGCGCAAGGAGCGCAGCACGTCCGGATCGCACCATTCCCGCTCGGTGCCGCGCGGCCGGAAGGCGCCCTCCAAGAGCTTGCCGCGGGCGAGGAGCTGTCCCAGGGCGAGCTCCGCCGCGCCGCGCCCCAGACCAAAGCGCGCGGCCGCCTCACCGGTGGTGAACGGCGCGTGCCGCCGGGCGTAGCGCGCCAGGAGCCCTGGGAGCGCGTCCTCCACCTTGCCCAGGAACGCCTCGGGAAGTCCCGCCGGCAGGGGCACGCCCAGCGCGTCGCGGTAGCGGGCGGCGTCCTCGGCGGCGATGAAGCGCCCCTCGCCGCCCACCCGCACCGCCACCGCCCGGCGCTCCGCCACCAGCACGTCGGCGCTGGCCGCGACCTCCGGGGTGGCGGTGCGGAGCGCGATCTCCTCGCGCGACAGGTCGCCCAGCCTGAGCAAGAGGTCGGCGAGCCCGTCGGCGCTCCGCGCCCGCGAGGTCGGTGTGAGCGCCTGGAGCTGCGCCTCCAGCTCGGAGAGCGCGTCCGGGTCGAGAATCTCGCGCAGCTCCGCCTCGCCCAGGAGCTCCCGCAGCTGGGCCTGGTCGATGGCGAGCGCCTGCGCCCGCCGCTCGGCCAGCGGCGCGTCCCCCTCGTAGATGAAGCTCGCCACGTAGCCGAAGAGGAGCGAGGCGGCGAAGGGCGAGGGCGCCTGCGTGTCGGCGGTGACGAGCCGGACCCGGCGCGCCCGCACGTCGGCGAGCAGCTCCACCAGGGCCGGGAGATCGAACACGTCCCTCAGGCACTCGCGGTACGCCTCCAGGATCATGGGGAAGGACGGGAAACGGGAGGCGACCGCCAGCAGGTCGGAGGCGCGCTTGCGCTGCTCCCAGAGTGGCGCGCGCCCTCCCGGCCGGCGGCGGGGAAGGAGCAGCGCCCGCGCCGCCACCTCGCGGAACTTGGCCGCGAAGAGCGCGGTGGCGCCGAGCTGGCGCACCACGATGTCCTCGATCTCGTCCGGCTCGGGCAGGAGGAAGTCGAGGTCGGGTGGCTCGTCCGTCTCCGGCAGCCGCACCGCGAAGCCGTCGTTCGTCCACAGCGTCTCCACCTCGGCGCCGAGCTTCTCCCGCGCGCGCGCGCTCGCCGCCATGGCCCAGGGCGCCAGCACCGGTCCGCCGAAGGGCGAGAGCACGCACACGCGCCAGTCGCCGAGCTCGTCCCGGGAGCGCTCCACCACGATGGTACGGTCGTCCGGCACGGAGCCGGTGGCGGCGGCCTGGTCCTCCAGGAACCGCAGGAGATTCTCGCCGGCGCGCGCGTCGAGGTCGTGCGTCCGGCGGAGCCGCTCCATGGCGGCCGCGCGCGGCAGGTCGCGCAGCTCGCGGACCAGCTTGCCGATGCGCCGCCCCAGCTCCAGCGGACGCGAGGCCGCGTCGCCCTTCCAGAAGGGCATCTTGCCGGGCTGGCCCGGCGCGGGCGAGACGAGCACGCGGTCGTGCGTGATCTCCTCGATGCGCCAGGTGGAGGCGCCCAGGAGGAAGGTTTCCCCCACCCTGCACTCGAACACCATCTCCTCGTCGAGCTCGCCCACGCGGCTCTGAGGCCCCTTCCCGCCTACCAGGAACACGCCGTAGAGGCCGCGGTCGGGGATGGTGCCGCCGTTCACCACCGCCACCCTCCGGGCACCCTCTCTGCCGAGGAGCCTTCCCGCCACCCGATCCCAAGTCACGCGGGGCCGTAGCTCGGCGAACTCGTCGGAGGGGTAGCGGCCCGAGAGCATGTCGAGCACGCCCTCGAACACCGTGCGCGAGAGCTCCGCGAAGGGCGCGGCCCGCCGGACGAGGGCGTAGAGCGCCTCCACCTCCCAGGTGTCGAGGGACACCATGGCCACCACGTGCTGCGCGAGCACGTCGAGCGGGTTGCGGGGGTAGCGTGTCGCTTCTACCTCGCCGGCGTGCATGGCCTCGGTGAGCCCGGCGCAGGCCACGAGGTC
>JBBQEB010000201.1:0-5909 GCA_038320275.1 Myxococcales bacterium
CTCGAGCCCGGCAGCCTCCGCTTCCGCGGCCACGTGCGAGAGCGCCCCCTCCACCAGCGCGCGGGGGGCGACTGGCGCCATGGCGAGCTGGATCCGGCCGGACTGGATGCGGGACAGGTCGAGGAGATCGTCCACGATGCCCTGCAGCCGCTCGCAGTCCTCCTGAGCCGCGTGGAGGAGGTCGGCCTGCTTCTCGGTCAGCGGCCCCACCAGCTCGGCGTTGCAGAGGTGCACCGCCATGCGCAGCGAGGTGAGCGGGGTGCGGAGCTCGTGCGCGACGGTGGCCACGAGGTCGTTCTTGAGCTCGTCGAAGCGCATGAGGCGCGTCACGTCCTGCAGCACCAGCGTGACGCCGGTGACGGCGCCCTCCTCGGAGTACAGGGGAGACGCGCGCGGGAGGAGCCGGCGCACCCCGTCCGCGCCCACCACCTTGGCGGACTCGTCGAAGCCGCGCGGCATGTACGGCCCCCTGCCCGCGAGGACGTGCGACCGCGCTTCCTCGACGGCCGCGCGCAGCTCGGGATCGAGCGCCTGCACCGAAGGGGCCGCCGCGCCGCGGCTCAGGAGCGCCTCGGCCGCGCCGTTCGTGTTGACGACGTTCCCGGCGAGATCGAGGACGAGCACCGGGTCGGGCAGGCTGTCGATGGCGGCCTGGGAGGCCTGCTGCGCCTGCAGGAGCTCGCCGAGCGAGCTGGATCGGTATTGCCGCAGCCGCTCCGCCATGGTGTTGAACTCGCCGCCCAGCGCAGCGATCTCGTCTCCGCCGGTCACCAGAGCACGGGCCTCGAGGTCGCCCTCGCCGATCCGCCGAACGGTCTGGGAGAGGGCCCCCAGCGGCCGGAGGAGGCGGGCCATGAGCCAGGCGGAGAGCGCGAGCCCGGCCAGGACGGCCGCGATGGTCACGCCGATGACGAGGGCGTTGGTCCGGTCCGCGGAGCGGCGGGCCAGCTCGCTCTTCCGCTGCATGGCATCCTGGTTGATGGCGAGGACGTTTGCGATGGCGTCTTGGAGCTGACGCGCGCTGGGCACGAGCGAGGCGAAGTAGCGCTCGAGGCGCTCGGCTGGGGGCGCTGCCAGCACGACGTCGAGGGCGCCGCCGTAGCCTGTCCATCCGGCGCGGACGGCCTGCGTGGCCTCGCGCTCTCCACGCTCGGTGATGTTGCCTTCCTGCGCCCGGAGCTCCGCCGCGAAGCTCTCGCGCGCCGTCGCGAGCTCCGCCGCCTGGAGCGGTCTCCCCGCCGCCGCCGCCAGCGCGCAGGCGTCGAGCTCGCGCTCGGCGCTCAGCATGCGCTCCGCGGCCAGCACGCTGCGGTAGTTGTCCCGCAGGATGAGCTCCGGCCTGCGCCCGAGCGCGGCGATGGCGCCGAGCGAGGCCACCCCCACCAGCGCCAGCGCGAGGCCGAGCGGCGCCTGGGCCAGCAGGAGCTTCGCACGGAGCGTCAAGCGCGCCCCTCCTCGTCGAAGAAGGAGATCACGTGCAGGTCGAGGCCGGCGCCTCCGCGAACGAGCCGCTCCAGCACCGAAGGGTGCACCCAGCGCTGCCACCATGGCAGATCGGTCCGGCCGACGATGAGATCGCTCACGCGATGCGAGCGAGCGAAGTCGAGGATGGCGGCGGCCGGGTCGGCCGACTTGAGCCGCACCACCTCCGAGCCGAGCTCGCGCGCCTTGTCGATGTTGGCGAGCAGGTGGCGCTGCGCCTCCGCCTCGATGCGCTGCGGAGCCTCGCGCGGCGTCTCCACGTACACCACGTACCAGTCGGTGTTGAGCCGGCCGGCCATGCGCGAGCCCCGACGCATGAGTGCGAGCGCGTGAGGAGGATTCGACGACAGGCAGACCATCACCCGGCCTCCGGCTCGCTGGACGGCGGCGCCGGCCGGGGCCCGCTGCGCGGCGGTGCGATCGAGGCTCTCCGCCACCTCGCGCAGGGAGAGCTCGCGCAGCGTGGCGAGGTTCGCGTCGCGGAAGAAGTTCTGCAGCGCCCAGGGAATCTTCTCGGAGGGATAGATCTTCCCGCCCTTCAGCCTCTCGAGCAGGTCCTCCACCGAGAGGTCGAGGTTCACCACCTGGTCGGCGCCTTCCACGAAGCTGTCGGGCACCGTCTCGCGGACGGTGACACCGGTGTTGCGGGCGATGAGGTCGTTGAGCGACTCGAGGTGCTGGATGTTGAGAGCGCCGATGACGTTGATCCCGGCCGCGAGGAGGTCCTGCACGTCCTGGTATCGCTTGCGGTTCTTGGAGCCGGGGAGGTTCGTGTGCGGGATCTCGTCGACGACGGCCACCGCCGGCGCGCGCTTCAGGATGGCGTCGAGGTCCATCTCCTCCACCGTCACCCCGCGATATTCGATCGACTTGCGCGGCACGATCTCGAGGTCGCCGATGAAGGCCACCGTCTCGGCGCGCCCATGCGTCTCGACGAACCCGGCGACCGCATCGACCCCCCGCTTCGCGAGCCCGCGGGCCTCCTCGAGCATGCGGCAGGTCTTGCCCACGCCGGCGGCGAACCCGATGTACAGCTTCAGCTTGCCCCGCCTGGAGCGCTCGACGAGCTCGAGGAAGTCCTGCGCGGACGGGCGGCGGGGGGCGGCGCCCAGACCGCCCGCCGCCTCTCCGATGGCTCTTCGCGCGCTCACTGGGCCGGAAGGGCTGACCCGGACGCCGGCGCCGGGGCACCTGCCTGTCCGAGCCGGCGATCGAGCGCGAGGTCGAGCGCGAGCACGTTGACCCGCGGCTCGCCGAGGACTCCCAGGTCGCGCCCCTCGGTGTAGGTCTCGAGGATCGCGCGGACCCGCTCCAGCGACACGCCGCGCGCGCGCGCCACGCGGGGCGCCTGCCAGACGGCGGCGGCGGGCGAGAGGTGGGGGTCGAGGCCGCTCCCCGACGCAGTGACCAGCTCCACCGGAGGAGCGCCCGTCGCCTCCGGGTTCTCCGCGCGGAGCCGCTCCAGCGCCGCCGCCGCGCCCTCGCGCAGCTTCTTCGAGGTGGGCCCCAGGTTCGAGCCGCCCGAGGCCAGCGGGTCGTAGCCCTTCTCGCCGGCTGCCGACGGCCGGGGCTGGAAGTAGCCCGGCTTCGTGAACGCCTGCGCCAGGAGCTCCGAGCCCACCACCTTGCCGCTCTCGTCGGCGACGAAGCTCCCGCTCGCCTTGCCGTGGAAGAGCGCCTGGGCCACTCCGGTCATGGCGAGAGGATAGGCGAGGCCGGTCAGGACGAGCGTGACGAGCGTCATGCGGAGCGCCGGCCCGGCGTGATCGAGGAGCCCCTCTTCCCGGCGCCGGCTGGGCGGGGAGGCCGGGGAGACGATCTTCGGGGGCGGAGCGTGCGCGAGGTTGTCTCTCATGATGATCTCCAGTGTTGCCCGGCTAGGCCGCGCCGATCGCAGCCAGGGCCATGTCGATGAGCTTGATGCCCGCGAAGGGCGCCACGATGCCGCCGACGCCGTAGATGAGCAGCGAGCGCCTCAGTACCGCCGCAGCGCCGATGGGCCGGTACTTCACCCCGGCCAGCGCGAGCGGGATGAGCAGCACGATGATGACGGCGTTGAAGATGACCGCCGCGAGGATGGCGCTGAAGGGCGAGGTGAGGTGCATCACGTCGAGCGGCGCGAGCTCGGGGTAGGCCACGACGAAGAGCGCCGGGAGGATGGCGAAGTACTTCGCCACGTCGTTGGCGATGGAGAAGGTGGTGAGCGTCCCGCGGGTCATGAGCAGCCCCTTCCCCACCTCGACCACCTCCAGGAGCTTGGTCGGGTTGGAGTCGAGGTCCACCATGTTGCCGGCCTCCTTGGCGGCCTGGGTGCCGGTGTTCATCGCGACGCCCACGTCGGCCTGGGCCAGGGCGGGCGCGTCGTTGGTGCCGTCCCCGGTCATGGCGACGAGCTTGCCCTTCGCCTGCTCCGTCTGGATGAGCCGCATCTTCGTCTCGGGGGTGGCCTCGGCGAGGAAGTCGTCGACGCCCGCCTCCCGCGCGATGGCGGCCGCCGTGCGCGGGTTGTCGCCCGTGATCATCACCGTGCGGATGCCCATGGCGCGGAAGCGATCGAAGCGCTCCTTGATGCCGCCCTTCACCACGTCCTTCAGGTGGACGAGCCCCAGCACCTGGGCGCCGTCGGATACGGCGAGCGGAGTCCCGCCGGAGTCGGAGATGCGAGCCGCCGCTTCCGTCACCGCCGAGGGCATGAGGCCGCCGAGCGTCGCGACGTGCCCGGCGATGGCCTCCACCGCGCCCTTGCGGATGAGCCGTCCAGCGAAGTCGAGCCCGCTCATGCGCGTGTTGGCGCTGAAGGGGATGAAGACGTGCTCCGCCCCCTGCATCTCCCGCGCGCGCAGCCCGTACTTCTCCTTCGCCAGCACCACGATGGACCGCCCCTCGGGCGTCTCGTCGGCGAGGCTCGCGAGCTGCGCCGCGTCGGCGACGTCCTCCACCTTCACGCCCGGGGCGGGGAGCAGCTCGCTCGCCATGCGGTTGCCGAGAGTGATGGTGCCGGTCTTGTCGAGGAGCAGCGTGTCGACGTCACCCGCCGCCTCCACCGCGCGCCCGCTCATGGCGAGCACGTTCTTGCGCAGCAGGCGGTCCATGCCGGCGATGCCGATGGCGGAGAGGAGCCCGCCGATGGTGGTGGGGATGAGGCACACCAGGAGCGCGACCACCGCGGTGGTGGAGAGCGGGATGGAGGAGTAGCGCGCCAGGGGGACGAGCGTGACGCAGGCGAAGAGGAAGACCACGGTGAGCCCGACGAGGAGGATGTGGAGCGCGATCTCGTTGGGCGTCTTCTGGCGGGAGGCGCCCTCGACGAGCGCGATCATGCGGTCGAGGAAGGACTCGCCCGGGTTCGCGCCGATGCGCACCACGATGCGGTCGGAGAGCACCTTGGTGCCGCCGGTGACGGCGGAGCGATCTCCGCCGGCCTCGCGGATGACGGGCGCCGACTCGCCGGTGATGGCCGACTCGTCCACCGACGCGATGCCGTCCATGATCTCGCCGTCTCCCGGGATCAGGTCCCCGGCCTCCATGACCACGAGGTCGCCGCGCCGCAGCGTGTCGGCGTCGACGCTGGCCTCCTCGCCGCCGACGAGCTTGCGGGCCTTGATCTCGCGCCGCATGCGGCGGAGCGAGTCGGCCTGCGCCTTGCCCCGGCCCTCGGCCACCGCCTCCGCGAAGTTCGCGAAGATGACGGTGAACCAGAGCCAGACGGTGACGGAGAGAGTGAACCAGCCCGGCGCGGCGCCGACCGGATGGACGATGCGGTCGCGCACCCAGAGGATGGTGGTGAGGAGGCTGCCCACCTCCACCACGAACATCACCGGGTTCTTGGCGACGAGGCGAGGGTCGAGCTTCCGGAGGCTCGACAGCGCAGCCGAGCGAAGGATGCGCGGGTCGAAGAGCGAGCTCTGCGCCGAGGTGGCGGTCGCGGTGGCCATCAGAATGCCTTTCCGGAGAGGGCGGAGAAGTGCTCGAGCACGGGGCCGAGCGAGAGCGCCGGGAAGTAGGTGAGCGCGCCGACGATGAGGATGACGGCGACGAGCAGGCCGGTGAAGGTGAGGCCGGTGGTGGGGAAGGTGCCGAGCCCCGGCGCGACCACCTTCTTGCCCACCATGGAGCCGCCGATGGCGAGCGCCGGGATGATCATCCAGAAGCGGCCGGCGAGCATGTCGAAGGCCAGCGTCAGGTTCCAGAACGTGGTGTTTCCGGAGAGTCCGGCGAAGGCGGAGCCGTTGTTGGCCGCGCCGCTGGAGAAGGCGTACAGGATCTCCGAGAGGCCGTGCGGACCAGCGTTGTTCAGCGCCCCGGTGCCGAGCCCCGATACCGAGGCCCAGGCGGTGAGCGTCAGCACCACCGCGGGGAAGACGAGGATGTAGAGCATGGCGAGCTTCATCTCGCGCCCCTCCACCTTCTTGCCGAGGTACTCGGGC
>JBBQEB010000202.1:0-5867 GCA_038320275.1 Myxococcales bacterium
CGGTCTCCGGCTTGTCGTCGTCGCGCTGGACGAGCTTCGAGCCGTCCTGGTCGCAGACGCCCTCGTTCTTCGGGGGGTCGAACTCCGTGTGGTAGACGTGGCCGTTCTTCTTGCAGATCCGCCGCCCGGTCAGGCGCCGGACCACCTCCTCGTCGGGAGCCTCGATCAGGAGCGCCGCCGTCAGCGATCGGTCGCGCTTCTCGAGCGCCTTCTCGAGCGCCTCGGCCTGGCCGCCCGTGCGCGGGAAGCCGTCCAGCAGGAAGCCGTCCTCGGCCTCCTGGGAGTCCACTCGCTCCATGATCACCTTGCAGATCAGGTCGTCGGGCACGAGGTCGCCGTCGTCCATGTACTTCTTGGCCTCCTTGCCGAGGTCCGACTCCTCCTCGACCGCGGCGCGCAGGATGTCCCCCGTGGCGTAGTAGGGCAGGTCGAAGTCGTCCACAAGCCGCTCGGCTTGCGTGCCCTTGCCGGCCCCGGGGGGACCCATCAGTACGAGGTTGAGCTCAGCCATGAAGGTCGCAGAGGCTATCGCCTCTGCCCCGGTGCGCAGTGGGCAGTGCGGCGGCTGCGCCGCCTGCAGTGGGCAGACTGGCTTTTCACTGCCCGCTGCCCGCTGCCCGCCGCCCGCTCTACTTCAGGAAGCCCTCGTAATTGCGCATCATGAGTTGCGCCTCCAGCTGCTTCATCGTGTCGAGCGCCACGCCCACCACGATCAGCAGCGACGTGCCGCCGAAGGCGAAGTTGGCCGCGGTCTGATTGGTGAGGATCGTGGGCAGCGCGGCCACGGCCGCCAGGTACAGGGCGCCCGGGAAGGTCAGCCGCGCCAGGATGCGGTCGAGGTATTCGGCCGTGGGTCTGCCTGGCCTTACACCGGGGATGAAGCCGCCGTATTTCTTCAGGTTGTCGGCCTGCTCCACGGGGTTGAAGGTGACCGCCGTATAGAAGTAGGTGAACAGCACGATGAACAGCGACTCGCCGATCAGGTACGGCGCGTGGCGGAAGTTGAAGAAGGCGGAAATGTCGGCCGCCCAGCTGGCCTGGGTCAGCTGGCCGACGGTGGGGAAGAACGCCATCAGCGAGGCGGCGAAGATCACCGGAATGACGCCGGCCATGTTCACGCGCAGCGGCAGGTAGGTCGAGCCGCCGCCCGACATGCGCCGGCCTACCACGCGTTTCGCGTACTGCACGGGGATCCGGCGCTGGCCCTCCTGGATGAAGATCACCGCCACGATCACGCCGACGGCGATGAAGGGCATCATCACCTTGAAGACCTGGTCCGAGCTGCGCCACCAGGCGTCGATGCCGGCGGGCAGACGCGACACGATGCTGGCGAAGATCATCAGCGAGATGCCGTTGCCGATGCCGCGCTGGGTGATCAGCTCGCCGAGCCACATCACGAGCACGCATCCGGCCGTCAGGGTCACGACGATCACCATCACGCGGCCGAACGTGAAGGCCTTGACCACGTCGGTGCCGCCCGAGGAGAAGGTCCTGAAGAGGAACACGTAGCCGACCGACTGGGCGAGCGCGAGGCCGACGGTGAGGTAGCGCGTGTACTGAGTGATCTTCTGCTGGCCGACCTCGCCCTCCTTGCGGAGCTTGTCGAGCGAGGGCACGACCACCTGCAGCAGCTGCAGGATGATCGACGCCGTGATGTAGGGCATGATCCCGAGCGCGAAGATCGCGAAGCGCTGCAGGGAACCGCCGGAGAACAGGTTCAGGAAGCCCAGGACGTTGGAGCCGCCGAAGTTGTCCTGGATCTGCTTGACCGCGTCGATGTTGATGCCGGGCGCGGGGACGTAGGCGCCGATGCGGTAGAGCAGCAGCATCCCCGCCGTGAACGCCAGCTTCTTCCGGATGTCGGCGACCTTGAAGGCGTTGAGGAAGGTCTGCAGCACCGGCTACCCCTCGATCAGCTGGCAGGTGCCGCCGGCGCCCTCGATCTTCTCGCGGGCGGTCTTCGAGAAGCCGTGCGCGTGCACGGTGAGCGCCTTCGAGAGGTCGCCCTGGCCGAGCACCTTGACGGGCACGTCCTTGCGGCTGGCGAGGCCGTGCTCCTTCAGCGACTCCGGTGTGACCTCCGCACCCTTGTCGAAGCGCTCCTCGAGGTCGCGCAGGTTCACCGGCTGGGTGTGGGTGCGGAACTTCTCGAAGGGCATCGACTTCTTCATGTGCGGGCCGCGCAGCTTGCGCATCCGCATCTGGATCGGGTTCTGGCCGCCCTCGAAGCGCGCGCGGCGCTTGCTTCCCGAGCGCGAGCCCGCGCCCTTGTGGCCGCGCCCGGAGGTCTTGCCCATGCCGGAGCCCTCGCCGCGGCCGACGCGCTTGCGCGGCCGGCGCGAGCCCGGGGCGGGCTTCAGGTTGTGCAGGCCGATGCGCTCGTTGTCAACCATCGTCGATCGCCACCAGATGATCGACCTTGCGCAGGATGCCGCGCACGATCGGGTCGTCGGGCCGCTCGGTTGTCCTGCCGATGCGCCCCAGCCCGAGCGACTTGAGCGACTCGCGCTGCTTGCGGATGGCGCCGGCGGGCGACTTGACCTGCTTGAGCTTGAGCGTGCCGGCCATCAGGCAGGCGCCTCCCCTTCGGCGGGAGCCTCCTCCTCGGCGGGAGCCTCCTCTTCGGGGGAAGCCGGACCCTCGGCGGGGTCGGCGCCCTCGCCCTCTGCCCTCTGCCCTCTGCCCTCTGCCCTCTTGTCGTCAAGCCCGAGCACCTGGGCAATCGTGAGCCCGCGCAGCTCTGCGACCTGCCTCGGGTCGCGCAGCTCCTGCAGCCCTTGCATCGTGGCCTTCACCAGGTTGATGGGGTTCTGGCTGCCGAGCGACTTCGACAGCACGTCGTGGATGCCGGCCAGCTCGAGCACCGCTCGTACGCCGCCGCCGGCGATCACGCCGGTGCCTTCGGAGGCCGGCTTCAGCAGCACCTTGGCCGCGCCGTGGATGCCCGTGATCTGGTGGGTGATCGTGGTGCCGTGCATCGGGACCTTGTAAAGGTTCTTGCGGGCCTGCTCCACGCCCTTCTGGATCGCCACGGGAACCTCGTTCGCCTTGCCATAGCCCACGCCGACCTGCGACTTCTCGTCGCCCACCACCACGAGGGCGGTGAACGAGAAGCGGCGACCGCCCTTCACGACCTTGGCGACGCGGTTGATCTCGACGACCCGCTCCTGCAGGTCGGAGTCACCGCGGCCGCGCGGGCCCCTTGTCCTGTCCCTACTGGCCATGACGCCTCACGGTAGCGATGATCAAAGCTTCAACCCGCCCTCACGGGCGCCTTCCGCGAGCGCCTGGACGCGCCCGTGGTACTGGTAGCCGCCGCGATCGAACACCGCGGTCTCGAGCCCCGCCGCCTTCGCACGCTCCGCCAGCAGCTCGCCGGCGCGCTTGGCCTGCTCCATGCGGCCGAGCTGCTTCAGGTCGGACTCCGTCCAGCTGACGGCGGCCAACGTGTGGCCGGCCACGTCGTCGATCAGCTGCGCGCCGATGCCGCGGTTGCTGCGGAACACCGCCAGCCGCGGCAGCTCGGCCGTGCCGCGCACCTTGGCGCGCACGCGGCGGCGGCGGCGCAGGCGCTTCTGGGGCTTCGTGGAGAGGCTCATGCGCGCTTGCCCACCTTCCGGGCCACGTACTCGCCCTGGTAGCGCACGCCCTTGCCCTTGTAGGGCTCCGGCGGGCGCTTCTTGCGGATGATCGCGGCCACCTCGCCCACGACCTGCTTGGAGATCCCGCGCACCACGATCTGGGTGGGCTGCGGCACCTCGAAGTCGATGCCCGCGGGCGCCTCGACCTCGACCGGGTGGGAGTAGCCGAGGCTCAGCACGAGCTTGTTGCCCTGCAGCGCGGCGCGGTAGCCCACACCCTGGATCTCGAGCCGCTTCTCGAAGCCGTTCGTCACGCCCTCAACCATGTTCGCGATCAGGCTGCGGGTGAGCCCGTGCAGCGCACGGTGCTCGCCGCGGTTGGTGGGCCGGGACACGAGAATCTGGCCCTCGTCCTGCTTGACGTCGATGTCGCGGGCCACGCGCTCGGAAAGCTCGCCCTTGGGGCCCTTCACCCGCACGAGCTCCGGCTCGAGCGCGATCTCCACGCCGTCCGGCACGGCGATCGGCTGCCTTCCGATGCGGCTCATGGCTACCAGACCCTCGCTACGAGCTCGCCGCCGACGCGGGCGCGGCGCGCGTCATGGCCGGTCATCACGCCGGAGGAGGTCGAGATGATCGCGGTGCCCATGCCGCCGAAGATCTTGGGGATGGTGTCCGCGTCCACGTAGCGGCGGCGGCCGGGCTTCGACAGGCGCTCGATGCCAGTGATCACGGGCTTGCGGTCCTCGGTGTACTTCAGCGTCACGCGCAGGACCCGGCCGACGCGCGAGGGCTCTACCGCGAAGCCCTCGACGTAGCCCTGCTCGGTGAGGATGCGCGCGACCTCCGCCTTGAAGGTGGAGGCGGGCATCACGACGTCGTCGTGGTCCGCGATCAGGCCGTTTCGGATGCGCGTGAGCAGGTCCGCGATGGGGTCTGTCGTCACCGACATCTCGTCACCAGCTCGACTTCGTCAGTCCGGGGATGTAGCCCTGGTGGGCGTTCTCGCGCAGGCAGATGCGGCAGAGCCCGAACTTGCGCAGGTACGCGCGCGGGCGACCGCAGCGCTTGCAGCGGTTGTAGTTGCGTGTCTTGTATTTCGATCCGCGTTGCTGGCGGACCCACTGTGACGTCTTTGCCATCTACTCCTCTTCGCTTCTTGGGTCGCCCTCGTCGCCCTCTTCGCCTTCCTCGGGACGCTCGGGCTTCTCGTAGGCCTCGGGGTTCTCTTCCTTGAGCTGCTCGAGCGCGGCCCGCTCGGCCTCCGCCCGCTCGCGGGCCTCCTCCTTGCGCTGCTCCTCCTCCGCGTCCTGCTCCTCCTCCGACTGGGCCGCGCCGGGCGCGCCATCGCGCTGGAACGGCATTCCGAGCTCCTGGAGCAGGACGTAGGCCTCCTCGTCGGTGGCCGCGCTGGTGGTGATGGTCACGTCCAGGCCGCGCACCTGGTCGACCGAGTCGTAGTCGATCTCGGGAAAGATGATCTGCTCGCGGATGCCCATGGAGTAGTTGCCGCGGCCGTCGAACGAGCGCGTCGGCAGTCCGCGGAAGTCGCGGATACGCGGGATCGCGATCGACATCAGCCGGTCGAGGAACTCCCACATGCGCGCGCGGCGCAGCGTCACGGACACGCCCACGGGCATGCCCTCGCGCAGCTTGAAGTTCGCGATGGACTTGCGCGCCCTGCGCTCGTTGGGGTGCTGGCCGGCGATGGTGGCCAGCTGCTCGGCGGCGGCGTCGAGCACCTTGGAGTCCTGCTTGGCGTCGCCCACCCCCATGTTCAGCGTGATCTTCTCCACGCGCGGCGCCTGCATCGGAGTCGAGTAGCTGAAGCGGGAGATCAGGCTGGGACGGATCTCCTGCTCGTAGCGCTCCTTGAGGCGCGGCGGGATGTTTGCCTGTGCTTGTGCGGCTTCCATGGCCCTAGTCGATGTCCGTTCCGGACTTCTTCGCCACGCGCACGCGGCGCCCGTCCTCGCGCTTGACCGACACCCGCGTCGGGTCGCCCGACTTCGGGTCGAGCAGCTGCACGTTCGAGATGTGCACGGGGCCCTCGGTCTCGACGATGCCGCCAACCTCCTGGGCGCGCTGGGTGTCGCGCACCGTCTGCGGACGGGTGTGGCGCTTCTGCACGTTCACGCCCTCCACGTAGACGCGCTGGCGCACGGGGTCCACCCGCAGCACCCGGCCGGTCCGGCCGCGGTCCTTGCCCGAGATCACCTTCACGTTGTCGTTCTTGCGGATCTTCAGCGCCACGTCAGAGCACCTCCGGGGCGAGCGAGACGATCC
>JBBQEB010000203.1:0-5780 GCA_038320275.1 Myxococcales bacterium
CCGCGGCCGAAGGGCCCCGGCCTGATCGCCGGGCGGGTGGCCCTGGGGGCCGCGGTGGCGACGGCCCTCGTCGCCCTCGTGCCCGCATATCTCTCGGTGCGATGGGTGGAGCGGGCCTTTGCGCAGCTGCCGGCCAGCCCCAGGCTGGCGCTGGAGGACACCGGCCGCGCGGCTCTCTGGAACCCGCTCTGGATCGAGCCTCAGCTGGCCGAGGGCACGATCGCGGTCGACACGGGGGACCAGGCCCGGGCGCTGAGCGCCTTTCACGAGGCCATCCGGCGAGAGGACAACTGGTACTCCCACTTCGAGCTCGCACTTATCGAGGCCCACGCCAAGCGTTTCCGGCACGCCAGGGCGGAGCTGCGCCGCGCCCACATGCTCGACCGCTCCGACCCGGCGGTTGCCAAGGTGGCCCGGCGCTTGAGGAAGAAGACGCCGATCGACCCCGCGGCACTCAACGCCGCCATCCGCCGCGAGATCAATACTTCTTTTACAACGGCGCAAAGGTAGGCTAGGGTGGAATCCACACGAAAGACGTCATGGCTCAAAAAGGGGGGCCTTCAGCATGCATAGGACTATTCGAATCTTGATTGCGGTTCTCGCGCTCGGCGCCCTCCTTGCGCTCCCAGCTGCGGCTTCTGCGGCCAGCACCACCCAGGACGTATATGGCGGCCTTCTCGGAGCGCAGCAGGGAACCGGCGGCGGAGGCGGAGGCGGAAACGCACCGGTGTCGGCCGTCGCGCCGAGTTCCGACACCCAGACCACGTCCGCTGCTGGCGGCAACAGCCTGCCGTTCAGCGGCTTCGAAGTCGGCCTGGCCTCGATGCTCGGCCTGAGCCTGCTGGGCGCCGGGTTCCTCCTGCGCCGCCGGCTGGCCTCCGGAGGGCGGTTCTCTTAGCAAAAACGACGGCGAGGCCGAGGCGGGGGTTTGAGACCGCCGCCTCGGCCGTCGTCCTTGCTCCGCCCGCCTCTTAGGCGCCGACCCCGCCCGCGGGCGACCACGCCGTGATCTCGTCAGCCATCGATGTCGTGATCCCGGCGTACAACGAGGAGCGCCACATCGGACGCTGCCTGGAAGCGGTCGCAGCGCAGGACTACCCTCCGGAGCAGGTTCGGATCTGGGTGGTTGACGCCGGCTCGGCCGATAGAACCGCCGCGATCGTGCGGGACTGGCAGCGGCTTCATCCACGGATCAAGCTGATGTCAGCGGGTAAGCGCCTCAGCACGCCGGAGGCATTGAACGACGGGATCAGCCACGGCTCTGCGGAGCTGGTCGCCCGCGTGGACGCCCACGGCTGGCCCGAGCCGGACTTCCTTCGCCAAGCGGCCGAGGTGATGGGCTCGCAGGGTCCGGACGTCGCCGCCGTCGGGGGGCGCGCGCAGCCCGACGGCGCGACGCCCTTCGGCCGGGCGTTCGCCTTGGCCTGGACGTCCCGGTTCGGGGTCGGGGGGAGCGTCTATGCGAGTAGGCGCGAGCGTGAGGAGGTGGACACGGTCCCGTGGGGCATGTACCGCCGGAGCGCCTGGGAGCAGGCCGGGGGTTTCGACACCCGGATGGTCCACAGCGAGGACGAGGAGCTCAATTGGAGACTCCGCAAGGCGGGTTACCGGATCCTCCTCGACAGCGCCGTTCGCTTCCACTACGTGCCGCGCGATTCCTGGGCTGCGGCGTTTCGCCAATACCGGAGCTACGGCAGGGCCCGCGTCCGGGTGGTGCGCGCCCACCCGGACTTCCTCCGGATCCACCACCTTGCGCCCGCCGCGCTCGTGGCGGTGCTCGGAGCGCTCGCCGTGAGCGCTCCAGCGTCCGCGCGAGCAAGGGAGGCGCTATTCGCGCTGCTCACCGCCTACTGCTCCGCATCTCTGGCCGCCGCCGTCGCCGCCTGTCGCAAGAGCGACGTCGGGCTGGTCCCCCTCGTCGCGAGCGCGTTCTGGTCGCTGCACCTGGGCTACGGCGCCGGCATGCTCTCCGGAGGACTGGAGCTGGCTCGCCCGGCGAGGTTGCGAGTGCCCATTCGAGCGTGCGGCGTCTGAGATGCCGCGCGGCCGTGTGCTCGTAACCGGTGTCGAGTACACCGGCGGCCTGGCCGCTCTGCGGGCGCTCAGGGCGGGCGGCTTCGAGCCCTGGGCCGGCGTGACGAGGGCGGACTCGCTGGGAGGGCGATCGCGCTCCGCCGCCGGCCGGGTGGCGCTCCCCGACCCAGCTCAGCTCCCGGCCGACTGGGTTGCGGCGGTGGCGCGAGCCGCCGAGCAGCTCAACCTGGATGTCGTCCTGGCGGGCACCGACGTGGAGCTGCAGACGCTCTCCGATAACGCCGGCGCCTTTACGACCGGCGTGCGAATTGGCGCTCCGCCCCCCGCGATCGTCAGCCTGGGCCTCGACAAGGAGAGGGTCACTGCCCTCGCAGTCGAAGCGGGAATATCGGTTCCCGAGACCATGCCGGTGAGCGCCGCCCGGCTCGAGGAGAAGCCGCACGGAATCCGCTTCCCGGCGGTCGTCAAGCCGCTTAAGTCCCAGCTCGAGCTCGCCGGCGAAGTGCGCCGCTTCGAGGTCCAGCGCGTCGGCGACCTGTCCGAGCTGCGGGCCGCCGTGAGCGCGCTGCCCGGCGCGGAGGCGCTTGTGCAGCCTTACATAGAGGGCCCGCTCGCGACTGTCAACGGAGTGGCGTGGGAGGGAGCCCTGGTCGCGTCAGTGCACAAGCGCGCGACAAGAACCTGGCCACCCGACTGCGGGCCGGTGTGCCGCGCCGTGACGGTGCCGGCCGACGCTCCGCTCGACGCGGCGATGGGCGAGCTGGTAGGGCGGATCGGCTGGAGCGGGCTCTTCAACGCCCAGTTCATCGAGGCGCACGGCCGCAAGTACCTGATCGACTTCAACCCACGACCCTACCACTCCCTCGCCCTCGCGGTGGCCTCGGGCGCCAACCTCCCCGGGATCTACACCGCGCTGCTGCTCGGACACCCGGTCGGGTCAAGCGGATATCGGCGTGGGATTTACTTCCGCTCCCTGGACGACGTCCGGGCGACGCGCAGCCTGATCCGGTCGGGCGAGTACGGACTGGCGGCCCGGGAGATCGTGCCCGCGGGCCGGGTGGTGTGCCCGGTTTTCTCGCTGGCGGACCCCAAGCCCTTCCTCGCGGCCGCCAGGCGCGGCGCCAAGGGGCGTGCGGCTCAGTGGGTGTCAAACAGGAGGCGCAGGACACGCTCCGCGGGGTAAGTAGAAGGGGCGCCGGACGCCATGCCGGCCGAGATGTAAAGGGCCGGCGTCGTGTTCACCTCGTTGATAATGGCCTCGCCAGGTTGCCCCCCCGCGGTCGCATCCGGCGCGATCAGGTCAACGCCGCACAACGTCGCGCCAAGGGCGGTTGCCGCAGCCAGGGACAGGCGAATGTACTCCGGGTGCAGGCGAGGCTCCCACGCTTCGATTTCCCCGCCAAGGTCAGCGTTGCAGGGCTGCCGCAGTGTCACCAGCTGCATCTTCCCCGGGACCGTGTCCAGGTCCATACCCCGCCTTCGAAGAAGCCGGTTCACCTCCCCATCGATTAGGATCGGCTGCAGCAGGCGGTTCTCGGGTCCTCTGACACGCCAGCCTTCATTCTTCGCTGAGACAAGTTCGCGCACGGAGTTCGAGCCGTCGCCGACCACGTTCGCCGGTATGCGACGGACGGCCCCCAGGACCTCTCCGCCGAGGACGGTGACGCGGAGATTGTCACCGTCAATCTGCGGCTCGACAGTGACCTCGCCCGCGCTTGGTAGCGCTCGCATGAATCCGCTCCGGAAACCGCCTTCTGTGCGGATGTCCAGACTGACGCCGGTTCCGCTGGACGTGCCCCGGGTGGGCTTCGTGACTACCGGCTTCCGACACTCGCGGAAGAACTCCAAAGCTCCCCCATAACAAGCTGCGGTGAAGGAGTCGAAAGGTGCGACCGGCAGGCCGCGAGCGGAGAGGACCGTCGACGTGGCGGACTTGTCACCGCAAAGCATCCACGGAAGGAGCCCCTCAAAGTCAAAGTCGGAGCCGTGTGAGCGGTGAGTTTGATCCCCACGCTGGAGTTCTAGGAAGCCTCCTGGCAGGTCTCTGACCGCGATCCCGAGCTTCTCGGAGGCGGCTTTCACGAGCTCTGTGTTGAGGGCGTGCGGCGAGGCTTCGGGACCCCCTTTCGAGGCGAGACGGCCTACTGACTGCGGGGCCGTGCGGAGCGCCTCGCCGAGTCGAAGCAGCCGGGCGCCGAGGAGAAGGCGGAGGGCTTGCTGATCCACACGGGAATCTTCCCACACGACTCGCGCGAGAAAGCGAACGACATCGCCTATTCGAGTCCTGGGCGCGAACGTCCCGGTTGTCAAGGATGCTTCTATGAAGTCAAGGGGGTCTCGGCGGGCCGTTTGAAGAGGTCGCGGGAGATGTGGCGTTTGAGCGCGCGGAGGGCTTCGCGCTTGGTCTTTCCTTCGCTGATGCGGCGGTCGAGGTAGGCGCGGGTCTCGGGTTGGTGCTTGGCGCGGATGATCGCGATGGTGTGGATCGCTTTGTTGACTTGACGGTCGCCACCGCGGTTTAGTCGGTGTCGGACGGTCTTCCCGGAGGAGGCGGGAAGCGGGGCGGTGCCGTTGCAGCGGGCGAACGCGGCTTCGTGCTTGAAGCGTGAGGGATCGCAGGCCAGTAGCTTGGCGGCGGAGATCGGGCCGATGCCGGGCTCGTCGAGCAGGGTCTGGTCGAGTGAGCGGATCACGTCAGCGATCTGGTGTTCGTAGCGCCGGGCGTCGCTGGCGAGGGCGCGTGAGCGGGCGGCGAGGTCGCGCATGACGCCGAAGATGGCGCGTTCTTCTGCGTCGGCGTTCGGTCGGGTGCGCATCGAGATGATGCGTCGCTCGAGCTGTTTGCCGGTTCCGCTTCCGATCCGTTCGCGCAGCGCGACAGGCCCGGTCGCGTGCACTGCCTGGAGCTGGTTGAGCACGCGCGTGCGCTCCGCGACGGCGGAGCGCCGGGCAATCAGGACCGCGCGGAGCACTGAGAGCGCCCCACGTCTGCGCGGGGTGGAGAGGTGCTCGCCGGCGAGCACGCTCTTGGCCGCGGCGAGCGCGTCGATGCGGTCAGACTTGCCGCCACGACGCTCGCGGCGAAGGGGACGCTCGACCTCAACGACGCTGTGGCCAACGCTTTGGAGGGACTCGCATAGGCCGGCGCCCCAGCTGCCGGCACCCTCGATGCCGAAGGCGAGCTGCTGCGCGCCGGCCAGATCCTCGGCCCAGCGCCGCAGCTCGAGATAGCCTGCCGCGCTGGCCGCGAACGAGAGCTCGGCGAGTAACTGGCCGAGCAGATCGAGCGCCACCGCGTGGTGGCGCTCCTTGTGGGTGTCGACTCCGACTGCGATCATCGCGTTCTCCTCATCGTCTTTACCGGGTGATGTGGAGGCCGCCGGACAGAGCTGTGTCGAGTGATGTCCAGGCTTCTATGAGGTCACGGCGGCATCCGTGGATGGCGGCGGGAGACAGATCCTTGAGAGGGCCCTGGTCGGCCAGCCGGTTGGTGAGTCATCCCGCCGCCGCCCACAGCCTCGAAAGGGGCCCGGACGCCACCCGCGTGGTCGCCCCTGCGCTACGCCCTACGGGCTTCGCTCCGGGGCGACCACCCTGCCGGACCACGACAGCCCACCAGGGACCGAAACTACACAGCCGGTTGAAAACGCACCCCTTTGCGCCGGTTGAAAATGCACCCCCCTAAGAGCTTTGTCAGCCCCGCGCAGGCGAGGCCGTAGGCCGAGGCGGAGCGGGGCTGGCGGGGA
>JBBQEB010000204.1:0-5729 GCA_038320275.1 Myxococcales bacterium
AAGCCCTTGTACGGGTCGAGCATCGAGGGCCGCACCTGGGCCCCGGTGCGGACGAAGCGGTCCGCCTCGATGGCGCGGCTCACCGTGTCGTGGTGGACGCAGAGCTCGGTGTGTCGTGCCCCGCGCTGCCTGAGAATCGCATCTTGAGCTGAGGAGCGACCGACTGTCAGTACGGCTGCCGCGAGGTGGCGACCCCACATCGTGGGCCCTGCACATCCTATCTTGGTGCCGGATGGTGTGGGGCAGAGGAGATGGACGGCCCCGGCAAGTCTGGCAGACACGCCCGGGGCCGCCCGCGAGCACGTGTCGCACGTACTCAGCGTGCATTCTAGCCACTACGAGGAGCTTCTTGCAGATCCCAGATTGGTAGACGAGCAGCTGCTCGCCTGCCGCTGCTACCGCTGCTCAGCGCCGGGTCCGCGCCTGACGGGTAGCCGCGTGTCACGCAAGCTTCACGCGCTCCCGGCCTTCAAGGTCTGCTCCATCGCGCTGGCGGTGTGCCTGCGTTGCAACAGCCGGGAGCGAGTCCTGCCCTGCGACGCTCTTCCCGGCAAGGTGACCGGCGCCGAGATCGTGCTGGACGCGATGTCGAGGCTGCGCCAGGGCGAAAGCCTCACGGCCGTCGCCAAGGCGTGCGGGGTGTGCAGGCTGAGCGTGCAGCACTGGGTCGCCGGCCTCGGCGCTCGCTGTCTGGACCTGTTCGGGCTGCTTCGCCATCGAGCCATCGTCACCTCGACCACCTCGACCGGGACGCTCGTGCGGTTCGCCGCCGTTGAGGCCGAGGCTCATCGCCATCGTCCGGCACTCAGGTCCGTCTGGGTGGGCTCGCCCCCGAGCGAGCGCACCGAGCTGGTGGCGGCCGTCTGGGGGCTCGTGGATCTCGTCCACGGGCTCGGGGGGACGCTCGCCACCACGCAGCTCGGCGCGGCGCTGTTCCGCCAGGCCGTCCTGCTGTTCCGGAGCACTCCCCTCGACACGTCCAATTTCGATGCTTCCTCCTCGGAGAGTCCAGATACTGGCGCCAGCCAGATTGGAGTGGCTGCGCCGAATGACTCCCCACCGTCGCAATCCAAAGGCAATAGCCCAGTGGCGCTACGACCAGGTCGAAGAGGCGCTCGCCACTCCAACCTCCGACGTTCGGGGCCCCGTAGTGCGTGCTCAGGCCCGCCCTCCGGTCGTGTGGCCCAATGGTCGGACGAAGGCCATCTCGCTCGCGACGCTCTACCGGTGGATGAAGCGTTTCAGGAAGGGCGGGCTCGCAGCCCTGCGCCCCGTTCGCCGCCGAGACGCGGGCAAGTCCAGGGCGAAGCTGCCCGCGGCCGTCCTGCGCAAGGCCTTCTCTCTGCTCGCCGGCGACCCCGAGATGTCCTACACGTTTCTGCTCGCGCTCCTGCGCGCCGATCCGCAGCTCGGCCTCGGGGAGCAGGGGATCACGCTCGCACGCTCGACGCTCCAGCGGCGGCTGGCCGCCGATCCCGCTTACGCGCGCCTCAAGCGTGCCCGCAAGCTCGCTCGCCGGCGCGGCCGCTTTGTCGGCCGGCACGTGCACGACATCTGGCACCTGGACGCCAAGGGGCCCATCACCATCCGTCTCACCAGCGGCGAGAAGATCTCCTTCCACGTCCTCACCGTGCTCGAGGACGTCAGCCGGGCAGTCCTCGCCGCCATCGTCGTCCTGACCCCCGACCTCGCCGCAGCTGTCCGCGTCGTCCGCATGGCCAGTCGGCGCTGGGGGCTGTGCGCGCGCTTCTACGCGGACCGCGCTGCCATCTTCGACTCGCCCGCCTTCCGCTCGGGGCTGGCGCAGCTGGGCGTCCATCGCATCTACGTCCGGTCGAGAAACCCCGAAGCGAACGGTAAGATTGAGGCCTACCACCGCGTCCTCGCCGCCTGGTTCACGAGCCGGCTACCGCGCCAGCGGGTCGTCGACCTCGAGCACCTTCAACAGCTCCTCGACGCCTTCGTCGAGGTCCTCTACCAGGACCATCGCCATCGCGGCCTTGCCGCCACGCCTCGTCAGGCGCTCGCCGACAAGGTCTCGCCTCGCCAGGTCCCGAGCGCCCGGATCGACGACGCCTTCCTCCAGGAACGCATCCTTAAGGCCCACCCGAAGACCGGCGAGGTGGATCTGCCGCAGGGCACCTATCTCGTCCCCGATGTCCTGCGCGGCCTGCGGCTCACCTTCCTCGTCGACCCGGATCTTCGCCTGCCCCCGCTCGTCGTCGAGCCCGGTACGGCACGCCATCTGTCCCTCCAGCGCGCGGCCATCCGCGCCGAAGCGCACGCGGTCGAGGCACCTCCCGTGCGGCGCTGGGGTGAAGGCCCGCTGCAGACGCTCCGCGACGCCTGGCAGGGGAAGGTCCGGCCGGTCGCCGAGCCCGGGTTCGGGCTGCCCGAAATCTTCGATCTCCTCGCCGATGCGACCGGTCGGCCCGTGCCACGCTCCGATGCCGAGGCCGCCCTCATCCAGCACGCCTATCGCCGCCTCGGCCCATTGCCACGGCGCCCCACCGAGAGTGCCTTTCGCGGCATCCGGCGCGCCCTCGGCCGCGGTCGCCCGGTCCAGGCCTACCTCGACGCGCTCGCCCAGCGCGTCACCACCGCAACCCCGGAAGCCCGCACCGAGAAGGACATGAGGAGATGAGCCCATGAAACGCGCCGCAAATACTGCCAATGCTACCCTCGCCCTGCCGGCCGAGGCCGCGCCCAATCCAGCTGCCTACCCGTATCGCGACTACGTCGCGGCGCGCGACCTGCTCGAGTCCTCGCTGCGCGCCGGCATCTTCTACGGCCTCGTCCTCGGCGGATCGGGCACCGGCAAGACCTCGCTCGTCCGCGAGCTGTCTCAAACCCTCGACCGCCGCGAGCACCAGTTGCTCTACCTCTCGACGCCTCGCGTCTCCCTGCTCAGCATCACCCGATACTTCGCCCAGGTCCTGCGCGTCACGCCGAGGCGATCCTCCCTGGAGACCATCAAGGTCATCGCCGACGCCGTGCAGGCCCAGCCCACCCGCCTCATCGCCTGGATCGACGAGGCCGGCAGCATGCCCGTCGACACCCTTGGCGAGCTGCGCTCCCTCGCTGAGTTCAGCCACGAGGTCCCCCAGATCTTCAGCGTCGTCCTCTCGGGCACCCCCGAACTCAAGACCCTGCTCGACGTCCCGGCGCTCTTCCCTCTCAAGCGCCGCATCTCGGTCCGAATCGGACTCGACGGGCTGCGTCGCGACGAGCTCGACGCCTTCCTCCTCCACCGCTTCGGCTCGGAGGACTCGCGGCGCCTGCCCGCCTCGCTGCGTGACGAGCTCTTCGAGCGCGCCCGCGGCCTCCCCGCCCTCGTGGACGGAGTCGCACGCCACGCGCTCGCCAGCGCCGGCACGGCGACTGTCGGCGACGAGCAGCTGCGCGGGGCGCTGGATGCCGCGACCCTCTGATCGTTCCGACCGCGACAAGGCCTTTCCTGTCCGTCATGTCGCCACCATCGAGCCGAAGCCCAAAGACGCCCTGTGGCTCGTCGAGTCCCTCTGGGCTGCCTCCGGCGTCGGCATCGTGGCCGGCTTGCCCAAGGCGCTGAAGACATGGGTCGCCACCGAGCTGGCCGTCGCGGTGGCCAGCGGCAAAGACGCTCTCGGCCGCTTCCCCGTCAGGCAAGTCGGACCGGTCCTCGTCTACGCCGCAGAGGACGACCTGCCCTCGATGCGCACCCGTTTCCAGGCGGTCGCCGACGCCCGCGGCGTCACCTTGAAGGACACCCCGGTCTACCTCATAGACTTGCCAGCGCTTCGCCTCGACGACCCTGTCCAGCTTCGGCGCCTTCACAGCACGGTCGCCACCCTCCGCCCACGTCTTTTGGTGCTCGACCCGTTTATACGCATAGTCCGTGTAGACGAAAATTCGGCTCAAGAGGTCTCCGCCGTGCTGGGCTCGCTGCGCACGCTCCAGCGCGAGCTCGACGTCGCCGTCCTCCTCGTGCACCACATGCGCAAGTCCCCCTCCGCCCACCTCGGCCAGCAGCTGCGCGGCAGCGGGGACTTCGCCGCTTGGTACGACTCCGCCATCTACCTCGTCCGTGATGGACCCGCCGATCTCGTCCTCTCCGTCGAACACCGCGGCGCTCCGGCGCCGCCGCCCTTGCGCATCCGGCTCGCCTCGGAGGGTCCTCCACATCTGGTGATCGACGCCGCCCCTGCCGTGGCTCTCTCCGCCGGCGAGGCCGGCTCCCTCCCCGAAACGGTCCTCGAGCGGCTTCGTTCGACCAGGCGCCCCCTCTCGACGGTCGAGCTCCGCGACCAGCTCAAGGTCCGCAAGGCGCGCCTCCTCGAGGCCCTCACCGAGCTGCGCTCCGGCGGCCTCGTCCAGCGCGCCGATGAGGGATGGCTCCTGGCGGCGCCCTCGCTCCAGCTTGCACTGGACGAGTAGCGCTTCCACGCTCGTCGCCCCCGCCGCCCAGGAACGTCCCGTCCCCCGCCGCGGTCGCAGTCTGTCGGTTCCCGAGGTGCCAGCAGCTGCGGACCGCCCGGAACCGCAAAGGCGCTCGCAACGGCCGGCGATCCCTCCGCATTTCTCACCTTGGCCAGCCTGGTTCCCGGTTCCCATCCCTAGCATCAAGGCCACGGGAACCGCCGCTTCCCGATGAGCCAAGGCGCCGATCACCGCGGCGGCTTCTCCAGGGACCTTGGTGTGAGCCGATCACGCGAAGCCGTCACGCGGTGACCCTCTCCGCCGGCCCACTTTGCCGACAGGACCGACGCGCCTTCTCGCGGCCTGGGGGTACCGCTCGCCTGGGCACAACTTTCCGCGTCGTTGCCGCAGTTGTCTGTCGTGCGCGGCCCCAGCAACCGGGATGCGGTTCTCAAAAAGCGCGGCTCACGACATCCACGCGGCAGGATGACTTGGAGATGCGGACGCTATCGGAGGACACCGGGGTCATCGACCCCCGGCCGGCCACGAGCGCGGCTCTCCGTCACTAGCTGGCGATGCTGGTGCTGGCCGCAGGAGAGGGCGCGGATTACGATTCTAGCGATGAGGCGCGAGGAACTCCTTGAACGCATCAGCATCGACCCGGAGATCTGCTTCGGGAAGCCGTGCATCCGCGGCCACCGCATCTGGGTGTCGCTGGTGCTCTCGTGGCTGGCGAGCGGCATGTCTGTCGAGGACGTCCTCCGCGAGTACCCGCAACTCATGCGCGAGGACGTGCTCGCCTGCTTGGCGTACGGCGCCGAGGTCTCGTCGGAGCACTTTATCGAACTCCCCCGGGACGGCAGAGTTTGAAGCTCAAGCTGGACGAGAACATCGGCGTACGCGGCCAAGCGGCGCTGCGCGGCGCGGGGCACGATGTCGCGACTGTTCACGAGGAAGGGCTGGGAGGGGCTCGCGACGAGGTGCTCGCACGGTTTCGCATCGCGGAGGAGCGAGCGCTCGTGACGCTCGATCTCGACTTCGCGAATCCCTTGCGGTTCCCGCCCGACGTTCACTCCGGAATTGCGGTTCTCCGCATGCCGCGTCGCGCCGCTCCGGGAGACCTCGACGCGCTGGTCGGTTCTCTCATCGAGGCACTCCGGACGCATTCGCTGGCGGGTCGGCTCTGGATCGTCGAGGCTCGGAGGATTCGCGAGTATGATCAACAGGCTCTTCGCGGGATCAAGTGGGTCGAATTCCGTACTGTGAGTCATCGTGATGACGGTGAGTCAACGGAGGCAGGAAGGCAGCGACCATCTTGAGCTTGAGGTACT
>JBBQEB010000205.1:0-5725 GCA_038320275.1 Myxococcales bacterium
GCACGTGCACGGCGAAGGAGAGGGGCACGGCCACCATCACGCTCACGAGGGGCACGGGCACGACCCTGCGCATGTCCACGAGCACGTGAAGCCCAACGGCAACCTGCGGCCGAGCGGGCTTCTGGGCCCGGACGGAAAGCCGATCTAATGCCGCGACACGAGCCCGGTCAACGCGCGGCGATCTGGCCGCGCGGGACGACCAGCAGCGCGCCGCCGGAGACGCCCAGGTTCTCGCCCAGGAGGTGCCCGGACGCCTCGCTCGCGAGGTACAGGGCAGCGTGAACGACGTCGTCCACCTCGGCCACGCGCCGGTTCGGAAGCGCGCCCGCGATGACGGGTCCGATGGTGGCGAGCTCCGCCTCGGCCATGGGCGTGCGCACCCAGCCCGGGGAGACCACGTTCGTCCGCACCGCCGGGGCCAGCTCCACCGCGAGTGACATGCAGAGCGACTGGAGGGCACCCTTGGACGCCGCGTAGTGGCCGTGGCCCGCCTCGCCGCGCTGACCGGCGGTGGAGCCGATGAAGACGATGCTCCCCCGCCCCCTTTCCCCGGCGCGCAGGAACGGCACAGCCTCGCGGACGAGGTAGAACGCGCTGAACACGTTCACCCGGAACAGCTCCTCGAGCGCCTCACGGGTGATGCGGTCGGCCGCCCCGTCGCTCCAGATCCCCGCCGAGTGGACGAGGATCTCGAGCCCCCCGAAGGCTTGTGCCGTCTGGGCCACCGCCTCCACGCAGCCCCGCTCCTCCCCCAGTTCCGCCGGGACGGGCACCGCGCGGCCCGGGAAGCGGGCGCACAGCGCCTCGGCCTCCGCGCGATGGTTGCGGTAGTGAACGCCCACCTGCGCGCCCGACTCCAGCAGCGCCGCGGCGATGCCAAGCCCGATGCCGCTCGACGCTCCGGTCACGAGCGCGCGGCGTCCGGCGAGATCCGAGTAGGTGGCGGTCACGTTCACGGGGTCTCTTCCTTGCGCTTGCGCCGGGGGCGACGGGTTGCGACCGGCCCGGCGCCGGTCCACCGCATGCCGTCGATGATGTCGAGCACCTGCACGAAGGACGAGATGGCGAGCGGCCAGCGCGGTGACGGCGCGCGGGAGCCGGGGTCCGCCACTTCCTCCGACACATGCCGGCGGGTCACCGACTTGGCGGAGATCACCGCCAGTCGCTCCCGGTACTCCGAGGAAACGTAGGTGCCGTACTCCGCCCAGACCCCCAGCGCGCCGCAGGCTTCCGCCACGGGCATGTCCTTGCGCACGTTGTCGCCCACGTAGAGGACCTGCGACGGGCGGAGCCCGAGGTCTGCCAGGATCCGGCGCAGGCCGGCCGGGCTCGGCTTCTCGGCGCGCTTGGGGAGCTCCACCACCCGCGTCTTGCGCGACCGGTAGTGCCCCGCTGCCTCCCGGCGCCGGATCTTCTCGTCCACCGCCTCCGGGAGGTCGTAGCCGCGCAGGGCGTACATCGCGTCGAGCTGCCCGTCGAGGTCGAGCATCTTGAGCCGCAGCTCCGCAGCGTTGCGCGGGGCGTCGGTGAGGGCGACCACGGCGATGCCGCGCTCCCGCAGCGCCGCGAGCGTCTCGGGAACGCCGGGATAGGGCTTGAGGTAGCGCCGCCGCGCCTCGCGAAAAGCCCGGGCTGCCGGCCAGATCACGAGCTCGCTGAAGGAGTCGAAATCCCGCTGGTAGGGCCGGAACAGGTCGGAGCGCTGGATGGCGAAGGGGTACTCGTTGGAGTCGTAGCGCGTGTAGACGGCCTTCAGCGACTGCACGATGCGGATGCGCGGCAGCCCGGTGGTGGACGCGAGCGAGGCCACCATCGCCTCCAGGCTGGGGACGATGTAGTCCACCCAGGAGTAGAGCGTATTGTCGAGGTCCGTGACGACTGCGCGGATGGAGGCGTCGGCCATGAGGCCCGAGGGCGCGAGGCGAGGTCAGCGCCGCCGGAGACCTTTTCGGAGCCGCTTTCCTGGGCGGTGGACGAGCTTCAAGCCACCGTACGCGCCGACCGCGGCCGCCACTCCCAGGCCGAGGAGCCCCAGCCTCCCCACGGGCGTGAGCGCCCTCCAGACCCAGGCCGCCTCGGCCGCCGCGAACACGGCCGGCGCCTCCCGCCGCAGATCGTGGAGCGCCCCCGGCCCGGCCGCGCGCACCACCTCGTCCACGCGCGTGAGGCCGCGCACGAGCGGCACCACCGCGCGCGTGCGCTCGAAGGGGTGGTCCGACCGCCCGGAGACGATGGCCTCCAGCGCTTCGCGGAGCACGCAGGCGTCGTTCGACCAGAGGGTGCGGAAGGCCACGTTGCCGTTGGAGTCCATGAGGTGCGCGGCGTTGCTGTTGGCGCCGAGGGCGCGGTGGAATCCGCCCTCCAGATCGTCCACCGCCACCGTCCACGGAATGCCGTCGCGGTCGCGGAGCATCTTGGCGTGGCGGTGCTTCCACTCGTCGGTGGACGGTTGCGGCAGGAGCTCGCCCGGATGGGCCTCGCGCACGTACACGGTGACGAAGGCGACGCTCTCGCCGAAGTCGCGGTACAGCGCCTTCAGCACGGGCGAGGCGCTCGCCGTCATGGGGTCCGTCATGCAACCGAAGGTGAACAGGACGGGGCGCCGCCCCATGAAGTCGGCCTTGCGGATGCGGACGCCTGACACCGTCGGCAGGTCGAAGTCGGGCATCTGCCAGCCGGGGTCCTTGCCCGCGCCGAACGAGCGATCGTCGACGAGCTGCTGGCGCTGGAAATGGTCGAAGCGATAGCTCACGAGCTCTCCTTCATCGAGGTCAGCAGATGCGCATCGGGCGCCCTCGCGGGAACGCTGCCTGCCCGCTCGCGCCTTTCCCTTTCCCTTTGCCGCCAGCGGGCCACGCGCGCACGCCGCAGCGTGGGGCTCGACGGTGCCGCCGCTGGCGCGCCTCCGCGCGGGGGGATACATGGGCTGCAATGCGACGGTTCGTCCACCACGTGTTCATCTGCGAGAACGTGCGCCCGGAGGGCGACCCGCGGGGTTGCTGCTCGGAGCGCGGCGGCGCCGCGGTTCGGGCAGCCTTCAAGGCCGAGCTCCAGCGGCGCGGGCTCAGGGGCTCCATCCGCGCGAACAGCTCAGGCTGCCTCGATGCGTGCGCGCAAGGCCCGGCGGTGGTCGTGTATCCGGAGGGAGTCTGGTACGGCAAGGTCCGCCCCGAGGACGTGCCGGAGATCGTCGAGCGCCACCTGGTGGGCGGGGAGCCCGTCGAGCGGCTGCGCATGCCGGGCGCCGGCCTGATCAGTTGAGCAGCCGGGCGCCGGCCCGGAGCTGTCCCAGCAACGCGCGCAGCTCGCCGGCGTCCTCCGCGCCCGGCGCGGCAGAGAGGTATGCCTCGAGATCCGCGGCCGCTGCGCCCACCCCGCCCAGCCGGGCGAACACGAGCCCCCTGTCACGGCGGGCGCCGGGGTCCTCGGGCGCCAGCATGAGGAGCCGGTCCACCACCCACAGCGTCCGGACGTCGTCGCCCGTCTCGAGGAAGATCCGCTTCAGATTCTGCAGCATGCGGGAGAGGATCTGGCGGGTCCCGACGCTCTCCAGCGCTCGCGGGTCGAGCTTCTGCCCTCCCGACGCGTCCCGGAAGCGAGCCGCGCAGTCCTCCGTGGACAGGAGCTCACCGCCGTTGAACGCGTCCACGAAGATCTCCCGGCCGCCCGACGCATACTTCACCAGGAAGTGGCCGGGAAAGGCCACGCCCTGGACCCGCAGGCCCACCCTCGCGCCCACCTCCAGGTAGACGATGGCCAGAGTGAGGGGGATGCCGAGCCTGCGGTCGAGGACCTCGTTGAGGAAGGAGTTCCGCGGGTCGTAATAGGCCTCGGCGTTCCCGCGGAAGCCGCGCTCCTCGAAGAGCACGCGCCGCAGCGCGCGCAGAATGGCGGCTGCGCCGAGCCCCTGCGCGGCCGAGCGGACGTCGCGGGCCAGCTCGTCGAGGAGATCCAGATACCCTCTCGCGCGAAGGCCCGGGTACTCCTCCTCGGCGATCGCGAGGGCCGCCTCGGCCAGGGGGATCTCCGCGCGATCGAGCAGGGCCGCGAACCGCTCGCGGGCGGGGCTGTCTCCGAAACGGTCGCTCACCGGCCTCGACATAACGCGGCCGCGCGCCAGCAGCGTTGACACCAGCAGCCGCGCTTCGTAGATTCGCGCCCCTGCTTCGATCCCCAGTAGCTCAGTTGGCAGAGCAGATGACTGTTAATCATCGGGTCGCATGTTCGAGTCATGCCTGGGGAGCCATTTTTCTCTCGTCGCGAACCAGCGGCGAGGGTCGGTAAACAGGAGCCCCCAAGGAGCGATCCGAGGGGGCTTCGCCGTTTCTCCCCTGAAGTCCGCGCGTTTCGCGCGCTGCGCGTGCAGCGGTGGTGCTCTCGCGACGGCTCGCAGAGAGCGCGGAGCGAGCTCGATGAGCGCCGCGTGGGACAGCTCTCCCGCTCTCTCTCCTGTCCCGTGGGGAGAGAGAAGCCGAGAGGCGTTTAACTGCATACCCGGCGATCAACAGTCGGCCCCGTTGGTCAACAGCTTCGGCGCCCGCGATGGGGGCGAGCCTGTTGATCAGTGGGGCGAAGGCTCGCGACGAGCGATGAGCGGTGCCTGCCGATGCACGTGGCGAACCGATCGCGGGAGGCCCGGGCGTGGGCGGCGGCGGGACTGTTGATCGCCGGGTCGCTGTCCCAGGGAGAGCGATCCCGTCGTCACACGCGATCGGCAGGGTCGCGGGCGGCGATCATCTCGCGCGCGAGCTGCAGCGCCGAGCGCGGCCTGCTGGTCGGCGCGCACCGCGCGAGGATCACCTTCCAGCCGTTCCGCGCGCCGGCCGCGTCCGCGACGATGCTCGCGACCTCGGCCGGGTCGACACGCTCTTCCGAGATGCGCCGCTCTGCCCCGTACTCGGCGGCCATGGCACGGCGCTCGGCGGCGTCCTTCGCGCGCGCGACGATGCGGGCGTAGGCCTCGCACGAGTACGCGAACGTCTCGCGCTGCCGGAACTCGATATCGAGCAGCCACTCCTTCGTGCGCGTCTCGCGCAGCCCGATCGTGCGGCGCTTGCAGTTGTGGAAGATGTGCGCCGCTTCGTGAACGACGAAGTCGGCGAACGGGTCGTCCTCGGCGAAGTAGTCCGGGGAGACGTAGCAGGTCGTCTCCTCGCTGATGCCGACCACGCGCGGCGCGTCAGGGCCTAGAAGCTCCGCGCCGACGCTCAGCAGGAAGAGGTTCGCGAGGTCCCAAGCCGAACGATCCCACCCGTGGTTCAGGATGATCGATTCGATGGTCTCGCTCGTGACGTACACGACGGACTTCCCGAGCGTCGCGAGGACGACATCTTGCTCGGCCTTCGGAAAGAGCCCGCGCACCATCGGCTCGACCTTCGCGCGCGTGAACTCGACGCCGACGTTGTCGGGCACTGCCTCGTGCGTCCGCCCCTTCGCGAGCCGTCGGACCTCCGCGAGCAGCGCGCCACGGATGTCGGCGTGCTGGCGGCGTCCGCGCTCCAGGATGTCGCCGGGCCAAGGGTCGCCCATCATGTCGGCGTCACCGGTGCGGAGGTAGCGCTCGATCTCGTCGGCGATGGTCGAAGACGACGGCGCCCGAATGGTCACGCGGCCTCGCCCTCTTCATCGTCGCCCTCCTCGTCGTCAGCGACGATGGCGGTGGCCTCGGCCGACGCCTTGCCCATCGCGCGCTCGACAAGGGCCAGCAGAGCCGCCTTCCGCGCCG
>JBBQEB010000206.1:0-5712 GCA_038320275.1 Myxococcales bacterium
CGTGCGCACCGTCTCGCCGGCGGCCTCGGCCATGCGCTCGCTCGTCTCGACGTAGCCGAGGTAGTCGCCGGCGAGCGCCAGCACCTCAGCGCCGTCGCCCGCGGCCTCCCGCCAGCGGCGGCCCACCTCGGCCACCGGCTCGCCGGGAATGGCGAGCAGCGTCGCCGTCCCGAGCCGCAGGGCCACCAGCCGCGCGCGATCGGGGAAGAGGTCGTAGAGGAGGTTGCGGGTCACGCGCCGCAGGGGCGGCGGGCTTGCGCCGAGGTCGGGCGCGGGGAGCACCGTCGTGACGGATGCGACGGCCAGCTCGGGCCAGGGGTCGAGCGGTCCGAAAGGGAGCGCTTCGACCGCCCGGCCGAGCAGCTTGGCGTAGGCCTCCGGACGGCCCCGCCGCTCGTTCGTCGCAGCTAGCACCGGGCTCTGGTCGCCGACCGCGCCCTGGAAGAAGAGCAGCGGCTCCCGCTGCGACCGCATGAGCGCGCCCGGCCAGTCGCCCGAGATGAGCCGGTTCTCCACGCCCAGCAAGGTCGCGTGCGCGGGGAACACCACCACCCTCCCCACCGGCGCCCCCGAGAGCGCCACCACGCGGACCGCGAGCACCCTGCCGTCCACCTCCTCTCCGCCGCGGTTCCTGACGAGCTCGGGCGCGCGGCCGCGGGCGACGGCGAGGTAGGCCGGCGAGAGCGCCCCCTCCGCCTCGCGCACCGCCTGCGCCGTGCGCTCCACGAACCGGGTGAAGACCGCCTCGTCGTAGGGACCGGTGGCGAGCCGCTCGCCGAGGGGGTCGTGCCAGAACCCGCCGGGGCCAGCGTGGGTGTGGGTGGCGGCGAGGATCACCGCATCCAGCCGGAGGTCGCGCAGCTTGCGCTCCACCGCCCGCTCGAACGCACCGGGGACGAGGAGCAGCTCCACGGACACCAGCGCGACGGTGCACCCCGCCTCGCGCAGGACGAGCGCGCGCGCGAAGACCGGGTCGCGCCGGCCCTCCTCCGACCAGTGCAGCCGAGGAAAGCCGGCGACCGGGACGAGGCCTGGAGGATCGAGCGGCACCGCCGCGGCCCCCGCGAGCAGCGGCCCGGCGCCCCGGGCCACTGCCTCGAGCCGGGGCGGTCCCGACCGCAGGGACGGGCGCCAGCGCAACGAGCCGAGCGCGAGAGCGCCCGCTGCGACGAGCGCCAGGACGGCCGCGGCGGCGAGCAGCTTTTTCAGCACCGGACGTTTATACTCCGCCGCCTCATGGGGTACGACGCCGCCTGCGATCGCTGGAAAGAGGAGTGCGGCGTGTTCGGCGTCTGGGCGGGCGCCCAGAACGACGAGGCCGCCAACTTCACCTACCTCGGGTTGCACGCGCTGCAGCATCGCGGCCAGGAGTCCGCTGGCATCGTCTCCACCGATGGCCGCGCCCTGCACGTCCAGCGCGGAATGGGCCTCGTCGCCGACGTCTTCACCGCGCCCGTGCTCGCGAAGCTCCCCGGCAACGCGGCCATCGGCCACGTCCGCTACTCCACCGCCGGGTCGAGCCACCTCAAGAACGCACAGCCCATCGCCATCCAGTACGCGGGCGGGGCGGTCGCGGTGGCGCACAACGGCAACCTCGTCAACGCCGATGCGCTCCGCTCCGAGCTGGAGGCGCAGGGCTCCATCTTCCAGTCGACGAGCGACACCGAGGTCATCCTCCACCTCATGGCGCGCGTCAGGCCCGAGCGCGGAGCGGTCGGCACCACCGAGCACCATCTCACCGCGGTTCGGGCGGCCCTCCAGCGCGTCACGGGCGCCTACTCGCTCCTGTTCCTCACCGAGCGAGCGATGATCGGCGCGCGCGATCCGCTGGGCTTCCGGCCGCTCGTGCTGGGCAAGCTGAAGGAGAGCTGGGTCCTCGCCAGCGAGACCACCGCGCTCGACCTCATCGAGGCGGAGTACGTGCGGGAGGTCGAGCCGGGCGAGCTCGTGATCATCGACGAGACCGGCTTGCGCTCGGAGCGGATCGACCCCGCTGCGCCGCGCGCGGCCCGGCTCGGGCGGTGCGTCTTCGAGCACGTCTACTTCGCGCGCCCGGACTCGGTCCTGTTCGGCCGGTCGGTGCACGAGGTGCGCGCGGCGCTCGGCGCGCAGCTCGCGAAGGACCACCCGGTGGAGGCGGACGTCGTCATCGCCGTCCCCGACTCGGGTGTCCCCGCCGCCATCGGCTACGCGCGGCAGAGCGGGATTCCCTTCGACGTGGGGCTCGTCCGCTCGCACTACATCGGGCGCACCTTCATCGAGCCGCAGCAGTCCATCCGCCACTTCGGCGTGAAGCTGAAGCTGAACGCCGTGCGGGGAGTGCTCGCCGGCAAGCGGGTGGTGGTGGTCGACGATTCGATCGTGCGCGGCACCACCAGCCGCAAGATCGTGAAGATGATCCGAGCCGCGGGGGCGCGCGAGGTGCACCTGCGCATCTCGTCGCCGCCCACCGGCTGGCCCTGCTACTACGGCATCGACACGCCCCGGCGCGGCGAGCTCATCGCGGCCTCCCACTCGGTCGATGAGATCACGCGCTACGTGACCGCCGACAGCCTGGGATACCTGTCGGTGGATGGGCTCTACGCCGGCCTCGGCGAGCCGCGCGCAGGCTTCTGCGACGCCTGCTTCACGGGCGAGTACCTGGTGCAGTTTCCCCAGGCCCGTCCCGCCGCGCCGCTGCGCCTCGTCGGAGCCTAGCCGGCGCGTAGCCGCGGCGTCGATGGGCCTTCAGCACCGGCAACGGGCGGCCCGCTCGCGTGCGCCGCCCCCGGGCGAATCCCCCCGATCTGCCCGAAAAACGCGGAAACAGCGCCCGATCCAAGGGGGCTCTCGCCGTCGTTGAAGGCCCTCGTTCCAGCCGTTTCGTGGGGGCCGATCGCATGATCGGCCCGTTTTTCAAGCTGATCGTGGTCCCGGGCTGTTGACGTGGGCGGATCGGCGGGATATCACGGCTGTGAAATTTCACGGCCGGAGCTTCCGGCCGCGAGCCACGGAGGTGGTCCGACATGACGCAGGCCCAGTTCTTCCAGGCGGTGGCCGAGACCTCGCAGGTGTCGAAGGGTGAGGTCCGGAAGGTGTTCGATGCGGTGGCGGAGATCGTCACCAAGCGTCTCAAGGGCGAGGGGAAGATTCCGCTCGGTGGCCTCGGGGCCGTGAAGCTCGTCGATCGCAAGGCGCGCATCGGCCGCAACCCGGCCACCGGCGAGCAGATCAAGATCGCTGCGCGGCAGGCGATCAAGATCGCGCCGGCCAAGGCGCTGAAGGACGCGTTCAATCGCAAGGGCAAGAAGTAGCCGTCCCTTTCGAGTGATCCCAGCATCACGGAGCCCACCCGCGCCTCGCGCGCTGGTGGGCTCCTCTGCGTCCGGGGGTGCGAAGCCGCCGGGCCCGAGCTAACGGAGGATGGCGATGGCCTCCTACCCTGTTCGCCGCGCCACCGCGCCAGCCGACCTCGCCGGCGCCTATGCCCTCCGCGAGGAGGTCTTCGTCCGGGAGCAGGGTGTCCCCGCGGAGCTGGAGCGAGACGGGGACGACGGGTCGGCGGTGCACGTGATCGCGCTGGACGGGGAGGGGCGCTGCGTCGCCACCGGACGGCTCGTCCTCCTCGGCGAGGGGGTGGGCAAGGTCGGGCGCATGGCGGTCGCGGCGCCGGAGCGCGGGCGGGGAGCAGGCGCGGCGGTGCTGGCCGAGCTGGAGCGGGCCGGCCGGGAGCTCGGCCTCGCCGAGGTGGTGCTGCACGCGCAGCTCTCGGCGCGCGGGTTCTACGACCGCACGGGTTACACCGCCGAGGGGGAGGTGTTCGAGGAAGCCGGCATCGAGCACGTCACCATGCGCAAGCGCCTCGGGTGAGCGGGCTGGCTCGGGGACCTGTCAGAGCGCGACGCGCAGGAGCGCGCGCACGGTGCCCAGGATCGCCTCGATCCTCACCGGCTTCTCGAGGTACACGTCCACCCCGAGCGCCGCCGCCCTCGCCCGCGCTTCCTCGCTCCCGGAGCTGATGACGAGCACCGGGATGCGCGTGAGCGCCGCTTCGGCGTGCATGCGCTCGACCAGCACGAAGCCATCCAGGGCCGGCGCGTAAACGTCGGAGATGACGAGGTCGATCGGGGGAGCGCGGCGGAGCCGCTCCAGGGCCTCATCGCCATCCCGCGCCGCCTCGACCGCGATGTCGCCGCTGCCATCTTCCGACCGAAGACGCGCCAGCGCGTGCTCGTACATCGCCTGCACGAGGTGATTGTCGTCGACGAGCAGGATCGTGTAGACGCGGCTCCCGACGCCCTGGAGCCCCGCCGCGCCCGCAAGCCGCTCCAGCGCGTCGCGGTCCTCCAAACGATCCGCAGGGACCTTGACGGCGACGCCCGCCGGCAGTCCAGAGGTCGCGTGGCGCCGCCACACGACCTCCACCTCGATCCGGAGCGGCTCCAGCAGCCCCGGAAAGGACAGCTCCAGGGGTACGCGCTCGCCGGGCCGGAGCGGGCGATCGGTGCGGACGAAGAGCCCGCCCCGGGAGAGGTTCTCGGTGGTGTCGTGCCTGGCGGGGGCGCCGGGATGGTCGATGCAGAGGACCAGGGGGACGCGCGGATCCACGCGCTTCTCGGAGGGCTCGCTCACGCGGCGCATTGTCGCTCATGTCGAGGTCGAATGGGGCGTCCCCCGGCGAGGCCCCCGCCCTGCCTGAGGTCGCGGCCGTTCTTCTTGACACGGGCTGGAGGGCACCCTAGCCTCCTCACCGTTTCTCGCGGCATCTCGGATACTTATGCTCAATCGTGACCTTCCGCCCGACGCGGCGTGGCGGGAGCTGCCCACCGAGCGGGTGGAGCGGTTCGACGCCGAGCTGGCTCCGTTCCTCGGGCGCTATCCGCCCGATCGGCGCGCCTCCGCCATGATCCCGGCGCTGCGCCTCGGCCAGGAGCTCTTCGGCCACCTCAGCCCCGGAGTGATGGCGCTCGCGGCCGACAGGCTGGGCGTCTCGCCCGCGCGCGCGGAGGAAGTGGCGACCTTCTACGTCATGTTCCACACCGCCAAGGTGGGGAAGCACGTGGTCGAGATCTGCACCAACGTCTCCTGCTGCCTCGCGGGCGCGGATCGCATCTTCCGCGATCTCGAGGGGAAGCTCGGCGTGAAGGGCGGGGGCACCACCGCGGACGGGCGCATCACGCTGCGCGAGGTGGAGTGCCTCGGCTCCTGCGGCACTGCCCCCGCCATGCTGGTGGACGAGGAGATGGAGGAGCGGCTCACGCCGGAGAAGGTGGAGCGGATCGTGGGAGAGCTGCGGTGAGCGAGACCCTCATCCTCACCTCTCGCTGGGGGCAGAAGGACAGCCACACGCTCGCGTCGTACCGCGCCGCAGGCGGCTACGCGACGCTGGAGAAGGCGCTCGCCATGTCGCCCTCGTCCATCGTGGACCAGGTGAAGGCCTCCAACCTCCGAGGCCGCGGAGGCGCCGGCTTCGCCACCGGCCTCAAGTGGACGTTCCTGCCCAAGGACGTTCGACCCCGTTATCTGACAGTGAATGCCGACGAGTCGGAGCCTGGCACCTTCAAGGACCGCTACATCCTCGAGCACGAGCCGCACATGCTGCTCGAGGGCATCGCCATCACCTGCTGGGCGAACGACATCCACCTCGCCTACGTCTACATCCGGGGCGAGTTCGCGAAGCAGGCGCGGGTGCTGGAGGCCGCCATCGCCGAGGCTTACCAGGCCGGGCTCCTC
>JBBQEB010000207.1:0-5650 GCA_038320275.1 Myxococcales bacterium
GAGATGGCCTCCGCCATCGCCCACGAGCTGAACCAGCCCCTCTCCGCCATCGCGAGCTACAGCACCGGCTCGCTGAACCTCCTCGCAGCGGGGGCGCTGAAACCGGAGGAGCTGCGCGAGGCGCTCGAGAAGACCGCGCAGCAGGCGCAGCGCGCCGGCCGGATCATCCGGCGGGTCCACGACTTCGTGCGCAAGAGCGAGCCCACGCGGGCCCCGGTGGGGATGAACGCGGTGGTGGAGGAGGCGCTCGGGTTCGCGCAGGGCGAGGCCGACAAGCGCGACGTCCGGGTCGCGCGCCAGCTCGCCGCCGGGGAGCTGGAAGTGCAGGGGGACCGCCTGCTCCTTCAGCAGGTCATCCTGAACCTCGTGCGCAACGGGATGGACGCGATGGCGACGATGCCTCCGCCGGAGCGGGCGCTCTCGGTCACGACCGGGCGCGACGGCGGCTCGGCGGTGGTCTCCGTGACCGACCGCGGGTGCGGCCTCTCGCCGGAGGTGAAGGGGCAGCTCTTCCAGCCGTTCTTCAGCACCAAGGCGGAGGGCATGGGCATGGGGCTCAACATCTGCCGGTCCATCGTGGAGGCCCACGGCGGGAGGCTCTGGGCGCAGGAGGGCCCGGAGGGCGCGGGCGCGACGTTCTCCTTCGCGGTCCCCCTGGAAGCGCGATGACGCCCGCCGCGCGGCGGCTCAGCGCCCCGCTTCGGCCTTAACCTCGAACGCCCTGAGCTGGGCGCGGAGCGCCTTGTCTCGCTGGAAGCGCTCCGTCACGTCGCGGAAGAGCGCCACCACCCACTCGATCCGGCCGCCGTCCTGGAGCAGTTGGATCGAGAACTCGATCGAGAGCTGCCGGCCGTCCTTGTGGAGCGCGGGCACGGCCAGCAGCTGTCCCTCGCCGTAGCGCGTGACGCCGGTCCTCATCGTCGTCTCCCAACCGTCCCAGTGCCGGCCGCGCAGCCGCTCCGGGATGATGAGGTCCATCGACGTGCCGATCGCCTCGGCGGCGGAGAAGCCGAACACCCGCTCGGCCGCAGCGTTCCAGTACCGCACCTTCCCCTCGCGGTCGGCGACGAGGATCGCGTCGGGTGAGCCGTCGAGGATGCGGCGGGGATCCACGGGCATTTCCATGAGGGCTCTCCTGAAGGGCACCGCGAGGGACCGGGCTCCTGCCCGGCCGTCCATCTTGCTACGGGTCGTCCGCGGGGCGGCCAGGAGAAGCGAGACGGAACCCACTTGTAGCCGGGGCCGCGCGGCTGCATCCACTACGTCACCGGAGGGAGGATCCATGGCGGAGCTCGAGTACGTGATCGTCGGGGGCGGCATGACGGGGCACGCCGCCGCGAGGGCGATCCGCTCGGTGGACGCGACCGGCTCGATCGTGGTCCTCGGCGAGGAGCCGGTGCGGCCGTACGCGCGTCCACCGCTGACGAAGGGGCTCTGGTCGGGGCAGGAGGAGGGCTCGATCTGGCTACCGGAGGTAGCGGGCGTCTCGCTCCGAGGAGGCGTGCGCGTCACCGCGGTCGACCGCGCCGCGCGCCGGGTCGCGCTCGAGGGCGGGGAAACCCTGGGCTACGAGCGGCTCCTCCTCGCCACCGGCGGCCGGCCGCGGCGGCTTCCCTTCGGCGGAGACGGGGTGGTCTACTACCGCACCGTCGCCGACTACCGCCGCGTCAGCGCGCTCCCGGTGGGCAAGCACGTGGCGGTCGTCGGCGGCGGCTTCATCGGCTCGGAGCTGGCCGCCTCGCTGGCGATCGCCGGCTACCGGGTCACGCTGCTCTTCCCGGAGCAGGGCATCGGCGCACGGCTCTTTCCGCGCGACCTCTCGCTCCACCTGAACGACTACTACGCGGAGCGCGAGGTGGAGGTGCGGCGAGGCGAGCTGCTCCTCGGGCTCACACCGGCGGAGGGTGGCTTCACGCTGAGGACGGATCGCGCCGAGCTCCGGGCCGACCTCGTCGTGGCCGGGCTCGGGATCGTCCCGAACGACCACCTCGCCGCGAGCGCTGGGCTCGAGGTGGACGACGGCATCCTCGTCGACGAGAGGCTGCGCACCTCCGACCCAACCATCTTCGCCGCCGGCGACGTCGCGCGCTTCCCGTGCTCGCAGCTCGGGCAGCGGCTCCGGGTCGAGCACGAGGACAACGCCAACAAGATGGGCCTGGCGGCCGGGCTCGCGATGGCGGGCCAGGAAGCAGGCTACCGCCACCTGCCCTTCTTCTACTCGGACCTCTTCGACCTCGGGTACGAGGCGGTCGGGATCCTCGACCCACGCCTCGAGGTCGTCGCCGACTGGAGCGAGCAGTTTCGCAGGGGCATCGTCTACTACCTCTCCGACGGCAGGGTCCGCGGCGTCCTGGCCTGGGGCGCCTTCGGCAAGATGGACGCGGCAAGGGCGCTCATCGCGACCCCAGGCCCGATCGCTCCCGGGGAGCTCCGCGGGAAGATCCCGGTGTGAGGCTCCGACACGCAGACGGCCCGCGGGTCCAGGAGCGCGCACGCCGCCGACGATGAAGAGCACGTCGCCGGGGAGGCGCATCGCGCGTGCATCGAGGGCCGATCCCGGCGCTCAGACGGCGTGTCGCTCCGGTCGCCGCGCCGAATTGGGTGGGACACCCAACGTTCCGGCAGGGCGGCGGCAGGGCTGTGCTTCCATGCGGGCCTTCCGACGCCACGAGGGGAGAGCATGGCGGTTCCCAGGTGACATCGCAGCGGTCGGGAGGCGGCGGGAGCGCGCGGAGATGGCTCCGCCACGTCCGGCTCGTCGGCGCGCTCGTGCTACTTTGCGCAGGCGGGGTCGAGGCCGCCGGCGGGAGCGCCGCGAGCGGTGAGCGCCTGTTCGAAGGCCGAGAGCGGTTCGCGAAGGGCGGACCGCCCTGCTCGGCCTGTCACGCCGCGGCAGGCCTCCCGTCGCCCGGGGGCGGGACGATGGGCCCGGACCTGACCGGCGCCTACGACAAGTACGGGCCGGAGCCGCTCGACACCGTCCTCGCCTCGCTGTTCTTCCCCACCATGGAGCCGCTCTTCGTCGGCCGCCCGCTCACCACGGGTGAGCGCGCCGATCTCGAGGCGTTCCTGGCAGCGCGGAGCGGGCAGGCGCCGGCGCCGGCGCGGGCGGCGACTGCGCGGCTGTTCGTGCCGGGCGCCCTCCTGTTCGCGGCGCTCGCCGCCGCCATGGCGTGGCTCGGGCGGAACCGCCTGCGGGGCGTGCGGATCGCGCTGGTGCGGGGCGCGCGCGCCGCCCAAAGGACGAGGCCATGACGTGGATCCGGGATCTCATCGACCCGAAGGTGCGCCGCTGGGAGGAGATGTACCGCAACCGCTGGCAGCACGACTCCGAGACGCGGAGCACGCACGGCGTGAACTGCACCGGCGGCTGCTCGTGGATCGTGTACGTGAAGGAGGGGATCGTCACCTGGGAGATGCAGGCGACGGACTACCCGGCGCTCGAGGCGGGGCTCCCAGGCTACGAGCCGCGAGGCTGCCAGAGGGGCATCAGCTTCTCCTGGCACGTGTACGCCCCGACGCGGGTGAAGTACCCGTACCTGCGAGGCGTCCTGGCGGACCTGTGGGCGCACGCCCGGGCCGAGCACGCGGACCCCGTGGACGCCTGGGCCTCCATCGTCGAGAACGACGACTCGCGGCGCGCGTACCAGCAGGCAAGGGGGAGGGGCGGCCTGCGGCGGACGACCTGGGAGGAGGCGCTCGATCTCGTCGCGGCCTCGCTGCTCTACACCGCCAAGCGGTACGGGCCAGATCGTGTGATCGGCTTCTCCCCCATCCCGGCGATGTCGATGGTGAGCTACGCCGCCGGCTCGCGCTTCCTGCAGCTCTTCGGCGGGGCGCTCCTCAGCTTCTACGATCTCTACGCCGACTTTCCCCCGGCCTCTCCCGAGACCTGGGGCGAGAAGACCGACGTGTCGGAGAGCGCGGACTGGTTCAACAGCAAGTACATCGTCGTGGTCGGGTCGAACCTGTCCATGACCCGCACGCCCGACGTCCACTTCGCCGTCGAGGCGCGCCACCACGGCGCGAAGCTGGTGGTGCTCTCGCCGGACTTCAGCCAGGTCTCGAAGTACGCGGACTGGTGGTTGCCGGTGACGGCGGGCATGGACGGGGCGCTCTTCCTCGCCATGGGCCACGTGATCCTGAAGGAGCTCCACGCGGATCGCGAGGTCCCCTACTTCACCGGCTACCTGCGCCGCTACTCGGACGCGCCATTCCTGGTGGTCCTCGAGCAGGGGCTGGCGGGGCTGGTGCCGGGGAGGATGCTGCGGGCGAGCGAGCTCGCCCGCTACCAGGGCGAGGAGAACGCAGCGTGGAAGCCGCTCGTCCTCGATCGGACGAGCGGCGAGCCGCGGATGCCGCAGGGGTCGATCGGCTTCCGCTGGCAGGCCGAGGCTGGGCGGTGGAACCTCGAGATGCGAGACGGCCAGGACGGCGCCGAGCTCGACCCCGCCCTCACGCTCATCGAGGCGCGAGACGCGGTCCAGTTGGTGGCGTTCTCCGAGCCGGGCGGCAGCCGGACCTTCCTGCGCGGTGTGCCGGTCCGACAGGTCGAGACGGTCCACGGCACGGTGTCGGTCACCACCGTCCTCGACCTCCTCATGGCCAACTTCGGCGTCGCGCGCGGCCTCGAGGGCGACTACCCGCACAGCTACGACGACGAGCAGGCGCCCTACACGCCGGCCTGGCAGGAGCGCTACACCGGCATCGGCCGAAACACTGTCATCCAGCTCGCCCGGGAATGGGCGGACACCGCCGAGCGGACGAACGGCAAGTGCACCGTCATCATCGGCTCGGGCGTGAACCACTGGTACCACGCCAACCTCCACTACCGCGCCGCCATCACGCCGCTCGTCCTGTGCGGCTGCGTGGGCGTGAACGGCGGCGGGCTCGCCCACTACACCGGCCAGGAGAAGCTCGCCCCGAGCGCCTCGTGGGCTACGCTCGCCATGGCGCTCGACTGGGGCGGGCCGCCGCGCCTGCAAAACGGGCCGTCCTTCCATTACGTCCACAGCGATCAGTGGCGCTACGAGCGCGAGACCCCCGACGTCCACCCCGCCTCGGGCAAGTTCGCGCACGCGCACACGCTCGACCACCAGGTGGACGCGGTCCGCCGCGGGTGGCTCCCCTTCTACCCGCAGTTCGACCGGAGCCCGATCGCGCTCGTGGCCGAGGCCGAGCGCGCGGGCGCGCGCGGCGAGGCCGAGATCGTGCGCTGGGTGACCGAGCAGCTGCGCACGCGCGCCCTGCGCTTCGCGGTGGAGGACCCCGACGCGCCGGAGAACTGGCCGCGGGTCTGGCTCATCTGGCGCGCCAACGCCCTCCTCTCCAGCGCGAAGGGGCACGAGTACGTCCTGCGCCACTACCTGGGGCTGGAGGGGAACGCGGTGGCCGACGAAGACGCCGCGGAGGAGACCGTCCACGAGGCGGTCTTCCGGCATCCGGCGCCCCGCGGGAAGCTCGACCTCGTCGTCGACGTGAACTTCCGGATGGACACCTCGGCGCTCTACGCGGACGTCGTGCTGCCGGCCGCTACCTGGTACGAGAAGGACGATCTCAACACCACCGACCTCCACTCCTACATCCACCCGCTCGGCGCGGCAGTGCCGCCGTGCTGGGAGTCGCGGACGGACTGGGACACGTTCAAGTC
>JBBQEB010000208.1:0-5642 GCA_038320275.1 Myxococcales bacterium
GGAAATACGGACGCGCCCATATGACCAAACACACTGGCGACGCGATGAGCCCTGGCGCTAAAGGAAGTCCCGATCACCGAAAAAGCGATACCCTTCCGGAAGTAGAGGATCTCGTTCTTAATTCTTGAATGGCTTCCATACATGAAAGCGCAGAACACCTTCGGCTCGAGGCCGAAGTTGTCCCAGCGCACCACATCCACGAACGGCTCGCACCATTCGCGCCCCTCGCCTCCCTTCACGTATGGCGCCCACTTCGCTAGTCGTAAACCGGGTCGCTGAGGCGCATCCAATACTACGTGATCTCTGCAGCGCACCTCCCATGCCTTGCGGAGAAACCGGGCATTGTCTTGAGTAGACATCCCGTTGCGCGCTGGCGCGAGGGCAGACAGTTTCGCGGCCTGGGCGTACCTCGCTAGGAAGTCCGCGTCCCACCAGTAGACGAGCGGCTCGCCCTCGATCACCTCGAATGCTCGCGTGTCAAACCCAAACCGCCCCACCTGCGCGAGCAGAGCTGCACGCTTTCGCTTGGTCCTACCCGCGTCACGAGACCGATCGGCCAGCGGCGTGGGCTGGATCGCAATGGCATGCAGAACACTGGGACGAGCCTTCCGGACGACCGCCATGGCGGTGGCCAGCACCTCGTCGGGAACATCCTCGAAGGCCCCGCGGTCCACGTCACCGAGCGTGCGCAAGTCGAACGACCTCAGCACGTACTTGCGGATTTCCTCGAACTGTCCCAGGAACATCCAGCCGCGCATCGTGAGAAGTGCAGAAACGCCCCCCGGCCGCGCGAGCTCCAGCGCGCGATCGATGAACGCCGCGTACAGGTCGGCCTTGCCGCGCGGGTACTTCGACGCGACGTACTTCGCGTCCACCATCCGGCTCGTTCCCTGGTACGGCGGATTCCCGACCACGAGGTCGTACGTCCCCTCCTTCGCCAGCCGGACGAACCGCACGCCCGCCGCGAGCTGCTCTCCGTCGAGGCGGAGCCCGAGATCCTCCTCGCCCGCGTGATGGGTGAGGAAAGTTTCCAGCCGCTCCAGCACCGTCGCGCGGGCACTGGTCCAGTCGATCTTCGCCTGCTGCGCCGGGAACCGGCCCGAGAGCAGGTCCCCTTGCGCGGCGTCGATCTTTCCCGAGGTCCGCTCCTGCTCCCGGATGGCGTCGTCGATGGCGGCATCCACCTTGAGCAGCGAGCCGAGGTGATCCACGCCGGCGAGCGACCTCACGAGCCGGCCGGTCAGCTCCTCGGGGAGTCCCGCCTCCGCCGTGAGCTCCCGCCGCAGCCGCACCAGCGCCGGGTCGTCGTCCGGAAGGTTCCCGAGCCGCAGCACCGGCGCGACCAGGTTCACCCGCTTCGGCCGCGCGTCCTTCGCGAGCCGCTTCGCCTTCAGCACCACCGCCGCCGCCGCGATCTGGACCGCGCGGGGATCGATGTCGATGCCGTGGAGGTTGTTCTCGAGGATCGCCTCGGCGATCTCCCGGTCGCTCCACACCTCGCCCCGGTGCCGCGCCTCCTCGCGGTACATCGCGGCGAGCAGGTCGAACGCGATCACGAGGAAGTGACCGGACCCGCAGGTGGGATCGAGCAGCTTGAGCGCTCGGATCGAGTCCGGCGCGGTCGTCACCGCGTCGTCCGGGATCGGCTGCGGCACGTAGTACTTCCAGCGCTCCTCCAGCTCGCCCTCGATCGGCATCAGTGCGTCGAGCGCGACCTCGCCGGTCTCGCGCCTCTTCCGCCACTCCGCACGACGCGCGTCGAGCAGCGGGAGCACCGCCTCGGCGTCGGCGGTCCAGCCGTTCTTCTTGCAGATGCAGAGCCAGGTCAGGCCGAGGCTGTTGTGCAGCAGCCACTCGACCATGTACCGCTCGGTGAACATCTGCGTCTTCGACGCGATCTCGTGCGGCTCGATCTTGCCGCCGTCGTTCAGCTTGGCGTCGAGCGCCTCGCGCTCGGGATCGTTCCAATACTGGTAGACCCAGCCGAGCATCGTGTCGTCGGTCCAGGCCGGCGCGAGCCCGGGGTCGTCGAGCCGCTCCACCACCTCGCGCAGCGTCGCCGGCGGAACGGCGAAGAGGCGCGTGAGCCCCACGTCGCCGAACAGGCCCGGCAGCTCGAGCGCGAGCTCGTCGAACAGGAGCTGCAAGAGCGCGGCGTACCCCTCGGTCGCGTCGCCGAGGAGCGCCGGCGCGAAGTCTCGCAGCTCGCGGTGGCCCTTCGAGTTCCAGCCGCCGGTCAGGAGCGTCGGCCGCTGCAGCCCGAGCGCCTCCAGGTGGCGGAGGAGCACGATCCGGTTGAGCAACGTGGCCGCGGCCTCCTTCACCGCGTCGGGAAGAAACCGCGCGCGGGCCCCCTCCGTCTCCTTCCTGTTCTTCGGGCTCGCGGTCCGGACGCGCTCGTCGAGCCAGGCGTCGAGCCGCTCCCGCTTGCGGCGCAGCTCCTCCGGCAGCTTCGCCTTGTCGGGCGGGATGGAGAGCCGGTAGCGGCGCTCCGCCTCGTCGTGCAGGTCGCGCAGGAGCCGCGCCCGCAGCTCGCGGAGCAGCGTCGTGAGCTCGTCGCGGCTCTTGATCTCCCGTCCGCGCAGCCCGGCCTCGAGCCTCACCACCTGCGACTCGGTCGCCTTCGCGATCGCGTCGTCGAGCCGCTCCTGGGCGAGCTCCTCGGCCCCCGCGAGCCGCTGGGGGAAGCGCGCCTGCAGGTCGGCGAGCGCGGGCGCGATCGCGTCGGCGGCTGTGTCGAACAGCGCTTCGGCGATCGGCCGGAGCACATGGTGCGCCTCATCGGCGGAAAGCTTCTCGAAGCCGGAACGCGCCTTGACCCTGCCGCGCGCAGCCTCGGACTCCGCGTTCTGGCGGTTCAGCAGCCCCCTCCGCGCTTCGACGTACCGCTCGTGGATCCGCTCGGCGGGAGGGGCCGCGTCGGCGATGCCGCGCCAGGGGCGCTCGCCCGAGAGGTGCTCCACGAGCGCCTTCGCGACCTCCTCGACACCGCCGAGCGCCTCCACTTGCCGGAGCTGCTCCAGCTCGACGTCTCGGACCCGCGCCGCGCGCGCGAGCGCGTCGAGCGCGTCGTCCGTCAGCTCGGCGCGGACGATCGCGAGCTGCTCGAGCCCGTCGCGGAGGGCGTCGAGGTTCCGCTTCAGGGCGAGGACCGTCTCCTCCACCTGCCGCGAGCGGCGGCAGTCCTCGACTCCTCGAGGCCGATGTCACCGGTCGACGACGACGCCCTTCCACGGGCAGGTCGGGTGCGTAGCGCTCGGGCGGAGCCGCTCGTTCCGGACCGACTCCGCCGGGAAGTACACGTTGCCCTCTACGACCTCGCAACGGTCGCTCTCGGCCAGGATCTCGCCCTTCCACATCGCTCGTGCCATCTGGCACCTCCGAGGTCGACCTATCCGGCGCCATCCGCGCCCGCTCGCCACGAAGTTCTGCTCGCGGCGAGATCACCGGTACGCTCCGGGTGGCATGCCCTGCGCCTCCCGGAACGCGCGGGTCAGGTGGCTCTGGTCGTGGAAACCCGCTTCGAGCGCGATCTCTCCGATCGATCGGTGGACGGCCTCGAGTTGCTGCGCTGCCCACTCGAGCCGCAGCCTGCGCACGAGCTCGGCCGGTGAACACACGTATCGCTTCCGGAACGTCCTGGCGAGATGGACGGGGTGCACACCGGCCTGGCGCGCCAGCGCCGCGATCGTGATGGCGTCCCGGAACTCGCCGCGGATGCGCTCGTGCACGCGGGCGAGCCATGGCGCGGGGCCCCGCTGCGGCGGCCCGCCGGGAGCAGGTGTTTATGACAGACGCCCGCCTGCCCGTTCGGATCGCAGCCAAGATCCTCAAACTCGACTAGGATCTCGGTGGTGACGTCTCATTAACACAGACAGTGGAGCCGTCTGCCAGAAGGGACTAGCGAGAAGCATGAGCCCGGGGAGTGGCGACCAGATCTTGTTTAGACACCCTCCCGTGGTGGAGAAGGCGATGGGTGTTGAGTTCGCGCCCCTGCCCGGCTGGGCCGCGCCGCACCTCGGACTTCTCTGGGCGGAGATCCGCGCCGACTACCCGCAGTTCGAGCTTCAGCCTCCGTTGCCGTCGCAGATAGAGCAGACGGGGCAACGTGCTCCGCAGGCTCCCGTGTTCTCCATTGAGCTCGGAGATCCGTTCAAGATGCGCTCTTGGTTCATCAAGGGCAGCGGTTCGCAGTTGATTCAGGTTCAGGACTCCCGGTTCATCGGATCAGCAAGAGGCGCTCCAGATGACGCTCACGGCGAGGGGGCACTCCCTCCGGCGCGGCACTTCCGGAGGCGCTCGAATGGTTCGACTTCGGTCGCCGGTGGCTCGTTGACGCCTTCACCAGTCTGACGAGCTCAGAAATGCACAGGCTCTGGAACGCGGGGAGTGACTATGCGGGTCACGGGCGCGATCACCGTCTCCGGCCGCTCGAGGTCGCGATTCCGGTTCGCGAAAGAGGTCCCGTCTGAGCCCGAACCCAACGCAACATCGCTCACCGCTCAAGCGCCCCCCTAAGCGAGGCGTTCCGATTCGGTGCGAAGCGGCTTGCCGAACTCGCCCATCTCCAGCGGGACTGGGATAGCTACGGCAGTCTGCCTATTCACCCAAAGGCAATGGCCGCCGCATCTCGGGCACTCGCGTTGGCTGCTGGCGCGAACACGCCAGTTCCGTTCATCGGTCCGGTCGCGGGGGGTGGCATTCAGTTCGAGTGGAACGCGGATAGGAGGGCCCTCGAGATCACTCTGCTGCCTGACGGCAGCTTCGAGTATCTTGCAATCGACAACGGGCAGGAGCGCGAAGCCCGGGTCGAGATTGATTTCGACTCGACAGTTCGCGCGCTCGTGCACTGGCTCGTGACCCCACGTCGGTGAGCCTTCGGCATGGTCGAGTGCGTTGATGACCCGACCATCCCGGATGCCGAGAGGCTGTGGAGGCGTGTCTCACGACAACTCATCGTCGTGGAAGACGGAGTGGAGCGCCCGATGTCGGGGCTCTTCCTCGATCCTGAGATGTCGATTCCCCTTGCGTCACGGACGACCGCGGATGAGATCGCAAGGCTCTACCCGGAGCACGGGATCGTCGAGATCACTGCCCGGCTCGTTCGCGACCTGGATCTCCGGATCGTCCGAGCCCCCACCGACGCCGACCCTTCGCACGCCATCGTCTGTCCGCAAGCGGCTCCTAGCAAGCGGCGTCGCCTGGCGAAGGAGTGCAGGGCTGTTCGACCTGTCCCCCCTTTGCGGGCGTGAGCGGGAATCGGACAAGAACCAGACAAGGAGCGAGTCGTCCAAGCGGGATTTTGCCGATCGGGTCTGCTGCCCGTCCCTGTCAGACCGTTCAGTACAATCCATGATCGAAAGCCGGCGCGCGGCGCGCCGCAGCGGAGGGCCGTCCGGTGGGACCACAGCGCAGCCTCGACCAGGTCGACGCATTCAAGTTCGTCACCGAGGCGAAGGCGCCCGTGTACCGCGCCGTCATCGAGCGCTTCGCCGAGGCGAAGGCGCACTACGTCGACGAGCGCCGCCCGCCGGAGATCCTGGCCCGGCTCGCGGCTGCCGGGCTCCCCGAGGGCATCGACGACGAGACCTCGCTGGAGCCCGCGCTCGATCAGCTCCACGCCTGGGGCAACCTGCACAAGA
>JBBQEB010000209.1:0-5620 GCA_038320275.1 Myxococcales bacterium
GCGCACCTCGCCGCCGCCCAGGAAGCGGGAGCGAGCGTAGTCGTGGTTGTGCACGACCTCGAGGATCAGCAGCACCCGCCGTCCACCGTGCTCCGCGAACTTGAAGAGAAGCCGGTTCCGGTCGTCGAGCCTGGCGCGGTACAGCGCCGTCCCTTTGAGCTTGGAGGCGTCGGCGGCGCGGAAGTCGCCTGCGCGAAGCTGCTGGGTGGCGAGCTCGACCTGGCGGCCGAGCTCACGGACCTCCAGGTCCCGGTACACGAGGGCGTCGATGGGGGCGTCGAACACGCAGCCACGATAGCAAGGCGGGCCGACACCGCGATCCGCGGCAGAACGGTCGCCACGCTCCATCGGCGTGCCGCACCTGGCCTCACGCCAGTCCGTCCCGGCCAGCAGGGCGGTCAGGGGGCGCCGCGTAGCGCCTGAGGACGGGCCTGCTGACCCCCGCCGGGGTTCCCGCGTCGAACAACTACTCCCGGGCGACGTGAGCGTGACCGGCGTCCACCGGGGCCGGAAGGACGCTCGCGAGCCTCTCGATGAGCTCGTCCTTGTCGAGCGCGTCACATGGGACGCCGATGGCCCGGCACATACCCTCGAGATCCTCGCGCAGCAGGAGCCGCAGGGCGCCGCGCATGTCGAGATAGCGCGCGTCGAGGAGCGCGCGCACGTGGGAAGCCTGCGACCAAGGGTCCGCCACGTGAAGGTCGAAGCAGGCGGTCATCACCGCGAGGCCTTCCCGACTGACGGCCTCCAGGGCTGGGCGAAGGCGCTCCTCGCGGTGGGGACTCATGAATCTACTCTAAGTCAAACCTGGCAGCCCGGCGAAGATCCGGGCAGGGTCGCGGCAAAGAACCGCGCGACCCCGTGCGCTGCCATGCGGGTAAGCCACGACACGGACGATCGGTGCGGGACGTGCCCTCGAGCTGCCCCTCCTCTACCGCGTGTCGATGCGGACGCTCCCGACCGCCAGGAGGACCTCGCGCAGGAAGAGCACCAGGGTGGAGACGAACGCCAGCATGGCAGCGACGAAGAGCACCGCCACCAGGCGCGAGGTGTCGGCTCCCACCATCGAGCCCACGAAGGCCGAGGCGATGAGCACGCAGACGAAGATGGCCGCGCACACTCCGGAGGTGATGGCGAGGTTCACGAAACGGCGGCGGCGAACGAGCACGGCCAGCTCCTCGCGGCAGCGGGCGCGCGCCGGTTCGGGCGACGCTGCCGAGCGGTCCAGCAGCACGCGAGCGCGGTCGACGATGCGAGCGAGCCGAGAGCTGAGGACGGAGAGGATGGTGCCGATGGCGGTGAGCAGGAACACCGGGGCGATGGAGAGCTGGATGGTGTGGGCGACGTCGATGATGTGGCTGGGATTCATGCGCGGGCCCTTCTGGCGTCACGCCGCTCGAAGAAGTCGCGGAGCGGGGCGTGGCGGCGGAGGAGGTCGAGCGCGAGCGCCGCGTGGCCGGGCACGTAGCCGTTGCCGATGACGAGCTCCACGTCCTTCCCGACCCCCTCCGCTCCCAGCGCGGCGGCGGTGAAGCTCGTCGCCATGGAGAAGAAGACGACCGTGCCGCCGTCGCGGGTGGCGAGGATGGCCGCGAGCTCGGCGCCGGGGACGGTGGTGCAGCTCACCACCAGGTCGAAGGGACCGCCCGCCTGCTCCACCCGTGCAAGCGTGCCCACCGCGTCGGTGGCGTCGAGCTCGAGCGTGCGGCCGCAGACGCCGGCCGCGACGAGCGCGGACAGCGCAGCGGGGGAGACGTCCGCCGCGACCACCTCGCCCGCGCCGTGGAGAGCGTCCGTGGCCTGGGCGCACACCAGCGCGCCCGCCTTGCCCGCGCCCAGCACGAGGACCCGCTGCCCCGGGCGCAGGCGGCGGGCGACCAGCGCCGGCGCGCCGCAAACGTCCAGCGCCGCCAGCGCGAGCCGCTCCGGCAGGTCGTCCGGGAGGCGGGCCCAGCGCCCCGTCGCGAACAGGATCGCGCGCCCCTCGCACTCGACGCGATCGACCTCGGGCAAGACCGCCCGGACTCGTCGGAGCAGGAGCGGGGTCAGGGTGAGGGACACCAGCGTCGCGATGCGGTCGCCCGGCCGCAGCTCCGCGGCGGCTGGGTGGAGCGGCCCGACCTCCGCCACCGCGCCCAGCAGCATTCCGCCCGAGCCGGTGACCGGGTTGTGGAGCTTGCCGCGCGCGCGGACGATGCGCTCCACCTCGGCGGCGATCGCGGCCGGAGCGCCTCCTGCCGCGCGCTCGAGCTGCCGGAAGCTGGCTGCGTCCACGTTGAGCGCCTCCACCTCGATGGCGAGCTCGTCCTCGCCGAGCGGCAGCGACGGGTCGAGGACGTCGGCGCGCTGCGGGAGCACGCCGAGCGGAGAGACCACCCGCCGCAGGCCGTAAGGGTCCATGGCGCGGAGAATAGCCCGGAGCGGCGCCGCCCGCGCCCTCGCGCTACATGCGCGGGCATGCGCTACCGCGTCTCCATGCCCGAGCCGCACAGTCACCTGTTTCACGTCGAGCTGAGGCTCGAGGGGGCAGGTGACGAGGTCGTGCTGGCGATGCCGCTCTGGACGCCCGGCAGCTACTTCGTTCGCGACTACGCCCGCCATCTGGAGGGGCTCACGGTGCACGACGGGTCCGGGCGCGCGCTGCCGTGGGCGCGCCTCGACAAGCACCGCTTCCGGGTGGAGGCCGGCGGTGCGGGCGAGCTCGTGGCGCGCTACCGCGTCTACGCGAACGAGCTCACCGTGCGGACGAGCCACCTCGACGGGACGCACGGGTTCTTCAACGGCGCGGCCCTGCTCCTGTACGCGGAGGGCCGCGAGGGGGAGGCGCACCGGCTGGAGGTGGAGCCGCCCCCGGGTTGGCGCGTGGCCACGGCGCTGCGGCCCGCGCCCGGCGCGACGGACCCCTTCGCAGACGGCGGGGGCGAGGGCTCCTGGGCCTTCGAGGCCCGCGACTACGACGAGCTGGTCGACTCCCCGGTGGAGGTGGGCCGCCACGCGCTCGCCACCTTTCACGCGGGTGGAAAGCCCCACGCCATCGCGGTGTGGGGCAGCGGCGCGGTCGATCTCGGCCGCCTGACGGAGGACGCGCGCTGCATCGTGGAGCACTTCGGCGAGCTGTTCGGGGGGCTGCCCTACCAGCGCTACCTCTTCATCGTGCACCTCACCGCGGGCGGACGCGGAGGGCTGGAGCACGCCGCCAGCACGACGCTCCTCGTGAAGCGCACCGCCTTCCACCCCCGCGACGCCTACGCCGACACGCTGGCGCTCGTCGCGCATGAGTTCTTCCACGTGTGGAACGTGAAGGGGCTCCGGCCCGCCGCGCTGGTGCCCTACCACTACGGCCGCGAGAGCTACACGAGCCTCCTGTGGTGGTTCGAGGGTGTGACCGCCTACTACGACGAGCTGACCATCGCCCGCACCGGGCTCGGCGAGGCGAGGCGCTACCTGCGCCACCTCGGGGAGGAGCTCACCAGCGTGGAACGGACGCCGGGGGCCGGCAAGATGAGCCTCGAGGAGGCGAGCTACACCGCGTGGATCAAGTACTACCGGCAGGACGAGAACAGCCCCAACAGCGCGGTGTCGTACTACGTCAAGGGGGAGCTGGTAGCCCTGGCCCTCGACCTCACCTTGCGGCGCGCGGGCCACACGCTCGACGCGCTGGTGAACGAGCTGTACCGGCGCTGGGGCGGCGCCGGGATGCCCGAGGACGGCGTGGAGAGAGCGCTCTCGGAGCGGCTCGGGGCGGAGGCGGCGCGGAGCTTCCTGGACGCGTACGTGCGCGGCACCGGGCCGCTGGAGCTCGACGGCCTGCTGGGCGACATCGGGCTGCGGCTCCGGCGGCGGCCGTCCCAGGGGTGGGACGACAAGGGCGGCACTGCGGGAAAGCCGGACCCGTCGAGCGGTGCTTCGAACGGGGGACAGCGGGCGCCCGGTTGGCTCGGCGTGGCGCTCGCGCCCGGCGCGAAGCTGAGCGTGGCGAGCGTGCGCGAGGAGAGCCCAGCCTGGAAGGCCGGGCTGTACGCCGACGACGAGATCGTCGCGGCGGAGGGCTTCCGGGCCGACCGGCCCGGACTCGCGGAGCGGCTCGCCGAGCGGGGTGCCGGAGCGACGCTGCGCCTCACCGTCTTCCGGCGCGATGAGCTGGTGGAAGTGCCGGTGACGCTGGGCGCGCCGCCCGAGGACGCGCTCTGGCTCGAGCCCTTGGAGGCGCCCACCAAGGCGCAGCGCGCCGCGTTCCGGGGCTGGTGCGGGCAGGAGCTGCCGGGGCGCGCGGACGAAGGGCGCTGACGAGCACGGGCCACGCGAGGCGGGCGCGTTATCCTTGGCGGGCCATGACCTACGACCCCGCCATTCACGCGAACCGCCGCGCCGAGATCGCACTGCGCATGGAGGCCGAGGGCGGCGGCGTGATGCTCCTGCCCGCCGCCGAGGAGAAGGTCCGGAGCAACGACTCCGAGTACATCTTCCGGCAGGACTCCGACTTCGCCTACGCCACCGGATTCGACGAGCCCACCGGCTGCGCGCTTCTCTTTGCCGACGGCCGGCTCGTCATGTTCGTCCGGCCGCGCGACCGCGAGCGCGAGATCTGGACCGGGCGGCGGGCGGGCGTGGAGGGCGCGAAGACGCTGTACGGAGCGGCCGATGCCTTCCCCGTCGCGGAGCTCGACGCCAAGCTCCCCGGGCTCCTCGACAAGGCGGGGCCGCTGTGGTTCCGGCTGGGCGCGCACCCGGAGTGGGACGCCCGCGTGGCGAAGGCGCTGGTGGACCTGCGGGCGCGGGCGCGGGCGGGCACCGTGGCGCCGCAGCGCATCCTCGACCCCGGGCTCGTGCTGCACGAGCTGCGGCTCTTCAAGAAGGCCGACGAGCTGGCGCTGTTGCGCAAGGCGGCCGAGATCACCGCCGAGGCGCACCTGTCCGCCATGCGGGACGGGCAAGCGGGGCGGCGCGAGTACCAGGTCCAGGCCGAGATCGAGTACGCGTTCCGGCGCAGGGGAGGGGAGGGGCCCGGCTACGGCACCATCGTCGCCACCGGCGCCAACGCCACCGTGCTGCACTACCGGGCCGGCGACGCCGTGCTGAAGGACGGCGAGCTGTGCCTGGTGGACGCCGGGGGCGAGTACGGCTTCTACACCGCCGACGTGACGCGGACGTTCCCGGTTTCGGGCACGTTCAGCAAGCCCCAGCGCGCCGCGTACGAGGTGGTGCTCGAGGCCCAGCGGCTCGGGGTCTCGGCCTGCCGCGCTGGCGCCACGGTGGATGGCGTGCACGAGCTCGTCGTGCGCAGGCTCACCGAGGGAATGATCGCGCTCGGGCTCCTGCAGGGCGGGGTGGAGGAGCGCGTCGCCGACGGCGCGTACCGCAAATACTACATGCACCGCACCGGCCACTGGCTGGGGATAGACGTGCACGACGTGGGGGCCTACTACGTGGAGGGCCGCTCGCGAGCGCTCGAGGCCGGGATGGTGCTGACGGTGGAGCCGGGGCTCTACGTGGCGGCGGACGACGCGGGAGCGCCCGAGGCGCTGCGCGGGCTCGGCATCCGCATCGAGGACGACGTCCTGGTGACCGGCGGCGATCCGATGAACCTGACCGACGCCGTCCCCAAGGAGCCGGACGAGGT
>JBBQEB010000210.1:0-5593 GCA_038320275.1 Myxococcales bacterium
CCTGGCACACGCACAGCGAGTGCAAGACGCGCCGCGCGCGCTCCTGCGCGGGATCCCCGGCGTCACGCTGGTCGAGATCCCCGAGCCAGATCAATGCTGCGGAAGCGCGGGCGTCTACAACCTGCTGGAGCCGGCGAGCGCCAACGAGATCGGCGAGCGCAAGGCGGACAACGTGCTCTCCACCCACGCCGACATCGTCGCGAGCGCCAACCCGGGCTGTACGCTGCACCTCGAGCGGCTCCTGCATGCGCGCGGCGAACGGCTGCGGGCAGCGCACCCGCTGGAGCTTCTCGACGCCTCGTTGCGTGGAGTCGGCCTGCCGCGCGGCTGACCCGTCGGCGCCCCCGCGGCAGCGATCACGCGGCGCGCAGCAGGCGGCGCACGAAGGTCGAGCCCGGGAACACGCGACCCTCGGCGGGGCCGCGCGAAGGCGCCGCCAGGGACACCGGCGCGCGCTGGAGGTGCTTCAGCTCGGCGCTCGCGAGCCGGAAAGCGTGGATCGAGCGCCGGATGGCGGGGCCGTTGGCCTCGCCGCGGAGCGAGACGAGCACCGCCTGCTGGTAGCCGGCGCGGGCGGTCTCGTAGTGGGCCATCGCGGTCTGCAGCTCGGGGGTCATGTCCGCCTCCAGTTTTTTCAGCTGGCCCGGAAACCACTGTCTCGCCAGCTCCCCATGGTGATAGCGCGCGGCGGAGGCCTGCCAGTAGCCCGTGCAATCGGTACAAGGCGCGCGCGCGTCGGGTTAGAAGGCGTCACATGACACGGCGACAGCCCTGGGACGACGGCATCGGTACGGGTGGCAAGACGATGGACGCGCAGCACCGCAAGCAGGTCAACCTCGTCAACGCGGTGGAGGAGCTGGTGCGTGCCGGTCAAGAGGCCGAGGCCGTGGCGGGCCCGCTGGACGAGCTGGCGTCCTTCACCCGATTCCACTTCACGGCCGAGGAAGGGTTGATGGACCGCCACGCCTATCCACACGCCGGCGAGCACGGCGCCGAGCACGCCCGGCTGGCAGCGGAGGTGAGCGCCATCCGCGAGCAAGTGGCCCGGCAGGACACCGGAGCAGCGCTCGGCCTCATCGACCGGCTTCACCACTGGCTGACCGGGCACATCCAGGACATGGACCAAGGCTTCGCGCTCTGGTGCGCCAGACGGTCCATCGAGCCGGAGTAGCCAGAGGGGTCCCAGCGAAGCTGGGGAAGCAGAGCCTGCAGGCAGGGACAGCGAGCGGGGCGAGCGTGGGCCCCTGCGAGCAGGAGTGAGGCCCCGCGCCACGACGGCTCACCGCCGGCCGGGCGCGGCAGCCTACCTCTTCACCGATCCGAGCAAAGGCGCGTCATCATCCGGTCGAGCTGGCAGAAGTCGAACGGCTTCAGCAGACAGGCGTCTGCACCCTCGGGCCGCTCGCCCGCGACGGCGCTCGTCACCACCACCCGCACGTCCTGGTGCTTGGGGCGGGCGCGCAGCCGGGCGAGGAACGTCCAGCCATCCATGCGGGGCATCATGAGGTCGAGGACGATGGCCTTGGGCTCGAGACCGCAGGCCAGCAGGTCCTCACCCTCCTGACCATCGGCCGCGACGGAGACGTGGTAGCCCGCGAGCTCCAGGATCTCAGCCAGCGAGCTGCGGATCCCCTCGTCGTCGTCGATGACCAGCACGCTGCACCTGGACGGAGCGTACCGCGCGCGGTCCTCTTGCTCGGCGGGCGCGTGATCGGAGCGTCCGCCATCGAGGTTGAGGATCGTTTCTGAATCCATGGATGTCGGCTTCCCCCTCTAAACCTGGGGACGCCCAGGCGGGGAGCCAAGAGCCGGAGCGAAAAAGGGGGAGGTGAATTGCACGCTCCATCACCATCCGGCGAGGAAGGCGCTCGCTCGCTCGGCAGCTAGAGCGGCCCGTAATCGCGGGTGCAAACGCGCGACCCGCCGCGCTTCACGTTTTGAGCGGGATGCCTATCGTGTCGCCGTGAGCACCGCGCGAGCGAAGGCCGAGGCGATGGCGATCCCCGGCTTCAGGGGGTTGTCGCTGCGCGAGTTCGGGTTGCGGCTCTACCGCAACGTCAACGACCACGCCGCGCCCGACACCGCGGCCCAGCTCTCCTACTACGCGCTGTTCTCGCTCTTTCCGTTCCTGGTCTTCCTGGCGACGCTCACGGCATGGCTACCGCTGAAGGGCTCCGTGAACGAGCTCCTGGGCAGGCTGGGCCAGATCATGCCGGACGAGGCGCTGGCCCTGGTGCGGACTCACCTCGACGACCTCCTCGACAACCCACGGCCGAAGCTGCTCACGCTGGGGGTGGTGGTGACGCTCTGGAGCGCATCCCGCGGGATCGACGCCCTGCGCAAGGCGCTGAACCTCGCCTACGACGTGAAGGAGTCGCGCTCCTTTTGGCGCACCCAGAGTATGGCCCTCGTGCTCACCGTGGCGGAGGCAGTGGTGATCCTCGCCTGCGTCGCGATGGTCCTCCTGGGCGGGCAGGCGGGGCTCTGGCTGGCGGAGCACGCGGGGGTGGGCCGGGAGTTCCAGTTCGTCTGGTCGTGGCTCCGCTGGCCGGTGACCGCCCTCGTGTTCACCCTCGCGGTCGCCGTGTCTTACTACTTCCTGCCCGACGTGAAGCAGGAGTTCCGGTACATCACGCCCGGCTCGGTGGTGAGCACGGTCATCTGGCTCCTCGGCACCTGGGCCTTCACCCTGTACGCCGAGCACTTCGGCTCCTACAACGTGACCTACGGCTCCATCGGAAGTGTCGTCGTGCTCATGACGTGGTTCTACATCTCGGGGCTGGTGCTGATCCTGGGAGGCGAGATGAACGCCATCATCGAGCACGCCTCGCGGGGCGGGAAGGACGCCGGGGCCCGGGCGGCCGGCGAGGCGCCTCCACCGGAAGCCGAGCGGCCGAGCGCGATGCCGCCCGGCGCGGTCAAGAGCCCCGAGGTGGCGAAGCGCACCGAGGACGCCAGCGCCCGCCGGAGCGCTCCGTGAGCGCGCCGGTGTAGCCTCGCCGCCGCTCCATGGAGCGGGTGGGCCGTGGCAGGTCGGGTGTGAATTCCGCCGTCGCCTACGCCAGTTGCTCGACCGTCACTTCGCCGGAGCCGCGCCGGGAGCGGGCGCGTGGGCCTGGATGGCCGCCTTCACCGCCGGCAACGCTCCCGGATCCCTCCCGCCCGTCCCACTCAGATTGTGCTGCGCGATGTAGTCGCTGACGTGCTGGATCCGGTCGGGCGTGGCGGGGTGATCGGAGAGGAACTTCGCGAAGCCCGACGAACCGCCCTCGCCCTTCTGCAGCTTCTGGAAGAAAGTCACCAGTCCGCGCGGATCGTACCCCGCCGCGCTGGCGTAGCGGGCCCCGTACTCGTCGGCCTCGGTCTCGTCCCCGCGCGAGTTCGCGAGCATGAGGCCCTTGCCACCCACCCCGGCCACCAGCTGGGACGCGACGCCCGGGTTCTGCCCCAACGCGAGCGCTGAGATCGCCTGCAGGCCGTAGGCGTCCACCATCTGCCGCGCCGAGTGGCGCCCGACGACGTGTCCGGCCTCGTGCGCGAGGACCCCTGCGACCTCGGATGGGTTGTCCGCTGCCAGCAGCAGCCCCGAATAGACGTACAGGTGGCCGCCCGGCGTGGCGAACGCGTTCACCGTCTTGGGGTCGTCGATGACCTTCACGTCCCACGTCACGCCTGGACGATCCTTCTCCGCCAGCGGGAGGATCTTGTCGGTGATGCCCTTCACGAAGGCGACGATGGGTCCGTCTTCCAGATACTTCACGTGCTGCTTCTGCTCGAGCTCCTGCTTCACCTGGAGTCCGAGCTGGGCCTCCTGCTCGTCCGGGATGAGCACCTTGGCGACCGCTGTCTCGGCCCCCACCCGCTGGGAGTGGGTGCAGCCCGGCGCGAGCACCGCGAGGGTGGCGGCGAGCAGCGACGACGACACGGAGGTGAAGCGCATGAAACCTCGCGATGGCAGGGATCTACAGTCCGGCAGCTCAAAAAGCAGGCACGGGGCGGAGAGATGGAAGCCCTCCGCCCCGCGACCGTCCATTACTCCGCGGCCAGCGCCGCCCGCGTCATAGAGCTGCGCTGCCGCGGCGCATCACGGCGAAGATGAGGCTGATGATCGCGAGAACGAGCAGCAGGTGAATCCACCAACCCATGGTCGCGCCGCTCACCATGCCGAGCGCCCACAGGACAAACAGGATGATCGTGACCGTCCAGAGCATGTTTTACCCCCCTTGGAGCAAAGCTAAGGCCGATTGCGCCAGAGCGGGAGAGCACCTGAACGGAGCGATATCGACGCCCTCTTGGCGCCTGCTCGCCTGTTCGCGTTGCGGGATGCGTGCGTCGGGATCGAACTTGGGGGGCTGGAGGTGCAAGGACCATGGCTCGTGCGATCTGGAGTGGCTCCATCAGCTTCGGCCTGGTGAACATCCCGGTGAAGCTGTTCAGCGCGGTCTCTCAGAAGGAAGTCCACTTCAACATGCTTCACGACAAGGACGGCTCCCGGATCCAGCTCAAGCGGTTCTGCGCCGCCGAGGGAGTCGAGGTCCCGTACGAGCACATCGTGAAGGGCTACGAGGTCTCGCGCGGCCGCTTCGTGACCGTCACCAGCGAGGAACTGGAGACCGTGGACCCGAAGGGAGCCCGCACCATCGACATCGAGGACTTCGTCGCGCTCTCCGAGATCGACCCCATCTATTACGACCAGACGTACTACCTCGCGCCGGACGGCGGCGCGGCAAAAGCCTACGGGCTCCTGCTCGAGGCCATGCGCCGCACGGGAAAGGTGGGCGTCGCCCGCTTCGTGCTCCGCACGAAGCAGTCCCTCTGCTGCGTCCGGCCGCTGGGCAACGCGCTTGCGGTCTCCACCATGAACTACGCCGACGAGGTGAACGCCCAGGAGGACCTCGAGCTCCCTGCGCCGGTGGCGCCGGCCACCCGCGAGCTGGAGATGGCTCAGCAGCTCGTCGCCTCGCTCACGGTCGGGTTCGATCCTTCCAAGTACAAGGACGAGCATCGCGAGAAGGTGCTCGCCCTGGTGGAGCGCAAGGCCGCCGGTGAGCACCTCGTGGCAGCCCCGGAGGCGCCCACGGCCAAGGTGGTGAACCTCGCCGACGCCCTGGCCGCGAGCCTCGCGGCAGCGCGCAAGACGCCCCCTCCCCCGGCGGCAAACGGGGTCTCGAGCTCGCGGGCGCAGGCGGCGGAGGACCGCGACGCGCACCGCGCCCCCCACACGCGCGAGGCCGCCCACACCGCCGGGAAGCGCGCCCGCAAGAAGAGCGCCTCGTGAAGAGCGGGCGCGACTCGAGGTCCTGATGGCGGGGCGCGACGAGACGGTGCTGGAGGTGGAGGGGCGGCGGCTGACCCTCTCGAACCTCGGGAAGGTCTTCTATCCCGGCACTGGCTTCACCAAAGGTGAAGTCATCGACTATTACATCCGCATCGCACCGCTCCTGCTCCCCCACCTCCGCGACCGCCCGCTCACCATGAAGCGGTACCCGGGCGGTGTGGAAGGCCCGTTCTTCTACGAGAAGCGCTGCCCGGCGCACCGGCCGGACTGGGTGCGCACCGAGCCGGTGCGCAGCGAGAAGAAGGGCGACGTCAT
>JBBQEB010000211.1:0-5541 GCA_038320275.1 Myxococcales bacterium
AGGCCGCGCCGGAGGCCCGCGCCCGCCGCGCGCAGCACCGGCTCGCAGAGCTGGGCCGCCTCCTCCAGGACCGGCGCCAGCTCCACCTCCTCCAGGGCGGCGCGCGGCGGCCGCGCGTAGGCGATGAGGTCCTGCGAGAAGCGGTGGATGCGCTGCCCCGCCTCCAGGATCCTCCGCAGCTTCTCGAGGTCGCCGAGGTCGTGCCCGGAGCGGGAGAGCTTCGAGACCAGCGCGTCGGCGTAGGCCGTCACCGCGGTGAGCGGGTTGTTGAGCTCGTGGACGATCCCGGCCGCGAGCCGCCCCAGCTCGGCCAGCCGGTGCGCGTGCTCGGCCTTCTCCTGCAGCGCGCGGAGCAGCGTCTGATCCTGGGCCATGAGGAGCGCCCCCTCCACGTCGCCGGAGGCGCCGTAGATGGCCGAGGTGCTCCCGGTGACGCGCACCTCGCCGCCGCCCTCCCTCGCGAAGCGCAGCTCGATCCCGGTCACCGTCTCGCCCTCGAGGGTCCGGGCGAGCGGCAGGAGGAGCTTCTCCTCGTCCGCCTCCTCCAGGAGGAGCCCGATGTCCTTGCCGAGGACCTCCCCCCGCTCGCACCCGAGCAGCCGCGCGAACGCGCCGTTCAAGACCAGCACCTCCCGGTCCCGGTTCACCACCGCGACCAGGGCGGGCGCGTGCTCCAGCAGGTCCTCCAGGAACGCCTTGAGATAGGTGACCTCCTCCAGCGAGCGCAGGTTGCGCACCGCCATGGCGAGCGGATGTGCGAGCTGTTCGACGAGCGGCTCGTCCCGGCGCGGCACGCCCGGGCCGCCCTCCGGCGACTCGAGATTTACCAACCCGAAGAGCGCGCCCGAGACCGCGAGCGGGATGGCCACCGCGCGGTCGCACCCGGCGAAGACCGGCTCGTCCTCCTCGACCACGGACAGCCCGCCCGCGGTGAGCGCAGCCTCCGAGAGACCGCCCTCGCGCACCGCCGCCCGGGTGAGCGCCACCCGCTCGCGCGCGCTCGCGCGCAGGCTCCCCTTCGCGTAGAGGGTGGTGAGCCCGAGCGTCCTCGCATCGAGCAGGCGGATGCAGAAGCTGCGGCCCGGGAAGAGGCTCTCCAGCGCGCGCGCCGCCGCCGCGGTCACCCCCTGCTCGTCGCGGGCCGCCGAGAGCTCGCGGCCGAGCGCGAGCAGCGCGAGCAGCCTCTCGGCGGCCTCCCGCGCACCGGCTGCCGGGGTCCCCTTCGAGCGCGGCCGGCGAGGGCGCTTCGCCGCGGCGTCCTTGGGCGACGGGGGGCGGGGAGCGGCCTGTGGCGGGCGTCGCCGCGTCACCGGGCTGCCCGCGCCCGATGTGCGGCGAGCGCCGCGGCGGCCACCTCCCGCACGCTCACGCCGCGCTCCCGCGCGCGGAGGAGGCAGTCGTCGTACTCCGGCTGGGCGCCCAGCTCCGCGCCCGCGAGCCGCCCCACCTTGACGCGCACGGCGCCGTAGGGGGTTTCCACCGGCACCAGCTCGCGCTCGAGCTCCACCCGGTCCACCGGCCAGGAGCGCACGCCGAGGGTGGTCGTCTCCACGAGGAAGGCGCGCGCCACCCCGCCCGCGAGCGCGGCGGGAGCGAGGGCGGACAGCACCACGCCCGGCCGGCCCTTCTTCATGGTCACCGGCGCCGCCCAGGCATCGAGCGCGCCCGCCTCCAGCGCCACCTCGATCGCGCGGGCGACGAGCTGCCCGGGGCAGTCGTCGAGGTTGGCCTCGAGCTGCACCAGGCCGCCGGTGGACGCCGCGCCCTCGACGCGAAGGCCGTCCTCGAGGTGGCCAGCGGCTCCGCTGGGCGGGGGCGGGCGAGCGGGCTCCCAGGCGTCCCCGAGGGTGAGCCGGAGCACGTTGGGCCGGTCGGGCCAGCGCACCGTGCCGACGCCGTAGCCCGTCTTCCGGGGGACGAAGAGGGGCGCCTCCCCCACCTCGCAGAGGACCGCGAGCAGGGCGGCGCCGGTGGGCGTGACCGCCTCGCCGGGCGGGCCACTGGGGCGGATGGCCTTGCCGCGGAGCAGCTCCAGCGCCGCGGGGGCGGGAACGGGCATCCTGCCGTGCGCGGTCCGAGCGAAGCCGCGGCCGAGCTCCGGGGGGAGCGACACCACGCGCGGCCAGCCCATGAGCTCGAGGGCCACCGCCGCGCCGCACACGTCGGCGATGGAGTCGACGCCGCCCACCTCGTGGAAGCGCACCTCCCCGTAGGGAACCCCGTGCACGCGGGCCTCGGCCCGGCCGACCGCCTCGAAGAGCGCGGTCGCGGTCGCCTTCGCGCGGGCGGACAGCCCGCTCTCCCGCACGATGGCGAGGACGTCGGCGAGGGACCTGTCGTGCGGCTGCGGCCCCTGCGGCACCACCTCCACGTGCAGCCCGGCGAGCCCGCTCGCCTCCGCGCGCGCGACCTCCAGCCTGAAGGGAACCCCCAGCGTCGCGAGCGAGCGCTCCAGCTCCGCGCGGTCGATGCCGAGGTCGAGCGCCGCGGCGAGGAACATGTCCCCCGCGATGCCGCCCACCGGCTCCAGGAAGAGGATCGCGCCGCCGTTCATCCTCGCGCCACCAGCCCCGCCACGAAGCCGGCGCCGAAGCCGTTGTCGATGTTCACCACCGTCACGTTGGGCGCGCAGGAGCTCAGCATGGTGAGGAGCGGCGCGATCCCGCCCAGCGACGCTCCGTAGCCGACGCTGGTGGGGACGCCGATGACGGGCTTGCCGACGAGGCCGCCCACGACCGAGGCGAGCGCGCCTTCCATCCCGGCCGCCACCACCAGCGCCACCGAGCGCTCGAGCTCGGCCCGGCGGGCCAGCAGCCGGTGCAGCCCCGCCACCCCCACGTCGTAGATCCGCAACACCTCCACCCCCATCACGTCGAGCGTGACGGCCGCCTCCTCGCAGACGGGGATGTCGCTCGTGCCCGCGCAGCAGACCGCCACCGGACCGCGGGTGGGGAGATCCATGCGCCCCTTGCGCAGCGTGCGCGAGACGGGGTCGTACACCGCGCCGCGCACCGCCCGCCGCGCGGGCCCCGCCTTCTCGGGGTCGAGCCGCGTCACCAGCAGGGGCCCCTGCGCGGCCAACCGCTTCGCGATGGCCGCCACCTGGGCGGCTGTCTTGCCGGCCGCGAACACGACCTCCGGCATGCCCACCCGCAGCGGGCGATGCGTGTCGAGCGTGGCGAAGTCGCCCAGCGCCTCGAAGGGCGCGCCCTTCAACGCGTCGACGGCCTCGTCCACGGGCGTCTCACCCGCCTTCACGCGGGCGAGCAGGGTGCGGAGCGCGAGCTCGTGCATGCCCTTCCTCTTAGCGCTGCCGGCGGTGCTTAGCGCTGCAGCGCGGCGAGGAGGGTCGCGAGGCTCCTCGGCTTCGGGACGACCAGCACGAGCCCCTCCAGGCCGTCGGGCCCGTCCACCCTGAAGCGCGTCGCGAGCGCCACCGCTTCGGGCTCGAGCACCAGCGGCCCGAGCACGCGCTGGTCCCCGCCGCGCGCGAGCACGGGCGGGCGGAGGAGGAGCCGGGCGCCGAGCATGCGGGCCACCGCCGACAGGAAGGCGCTCCCGACGATGTTCCCCGTCTCGAGGAGCGCGCTCTCTCCCACCGGCCCGAGGCCACGGGGGCCCGCGGGATGCCCCAGCGCGGCGGCGAGCCGGCCCGCGTCGCGGGCGGGAAGCGCGAGCACGAGGTAGCCCGCCAGCGAGCCCTCGAGCTCCACACGCACGGACACGAGGTCGCCCGCGGCGGCGCCCGGGAAGGCGGCGAGCTTCCCGGCGCGCGCGCCGTCCCAGACCTCGGGAGGCTCCATCTCGACCCGCCGCCGCAGGAGCTTCCCGAGCGCGGTGAGGGCCTGGCCGCAGCCGACGCTCGCCAGCTCCCGCACCACGTCCAGGTCGCGCGAGGCGAGCGCGCCAGGGGAGCGCGCCGCGGGCAGGGTGGAGGCGCTCATCCGGCGAGCAGCCTGCCCACGTCGAGGACGAAGACCGGCCGCCCATCGCCCAGCACCGTCACGGCGGAGAGGCCGGGCACGAGGTCGAAGGGGGATGCCAGCGGCTTCAGCACCGCCTCCCCCTGGCCGAGGAGCGCGTCCACGACGAGCCCGACCCGCCCGCCGTCCACCTCCGCCACCACCACCGAGCACAGCGAAGGTGGCGCGCCCTCGCCGAATCCCAGCAGCTCGCGCAGCCCCCGCACCGGGAGGAGCGCGCCCCCATACGGCAGCCGAGGGCCGCCCTCGCCTCGAGGGAGCTCACCCAGCGCGACCTGCGCCGCGCCGTGGACCTTGGCGATGGGGAGCGCCAGCGTCTCGCCCGCCACGCGCACCAGGAGCACCGGCTGGACCGCCACAGTGAGCGGCAGGCGCAGCGTCCAGCGCGTGCCCTCTCCCCGCGCGCTCTCCACCTCCAGCGTGCCCCCGAGCGCCTCCAGCGCCCGCTTCACCGCGTCCATCCCCACGCCGCGCCCCGAGACCTCGGTGACCGAAGGCGCGGTCGAGACGCCGGGCAGGAGCGCGAGCAGGAGCGCTTCACGGTCCGTGAGCGCGGCGGCGGCCGCCTCCGTGAGGGCGCCCCGGTCCACCGCCTTCGCGCGCAGGCGGTCGGGGTCCATGCCGGCCCCGTCATCGGCGATCTCGATGAGCACGCGGTCGCGCTCGCGGCGTGCGGCCAGCACCACCCGGCCCACGGGCGGCTTGCCCGCGCGCGCGCGCGCCTCCGGAAGCTCCACCCCGTGGTCCACCGCGTTCCGGAGCACGTGCAGAAGCGGGTCCGCGAGCTCGTCCAGCATCCCGCGGTCGAGCTCGATCTCGGCGCCGCGGATCTCCAACTCCACCGCCTTGCCGGTGCGGCGGGCGAGATCGCGCGCCGCGCGGGGGAGGGGCTCCGTGATGCGCGAGAGCGGGGTCATGCGGACAGCCATGACCTTGTCGTGAAGGTCCTTCACCACGGCCTGCAGCCGGTCCACCCCGTCCTCGAGCTGCGGGCGAAGCTCGGGCCCGGCGCCCCGGCCTGTCACCCGCAGCCGGTCCGTCGCGAGGATGAGCTCGCCCACCGCGTCGAGGAAGCCGTCCAGGTGCTCCACCCGGACGCGCGCGGTGCGCGCCTCGGGCGGCGCGGCTTCCCGCGCAGGCGCCGGCTCGGGAGGCGCGGGGGGCAGGGGCGCCCGTGCGGGCGGACGAAAGGGCTCCGGTGCGCCGGCGCCCGCCCGCGCGTGCTCCGCCTCGGCGGCGAGCCGCCCCACCAGCCCGCCGTCGGGATCGGGCGACCGCTCCCCGCCGGACGCCACGCCCACCATCGCCTGCAGGGCATCGACCGCCTCCAGGAGCACGTCCAGCGCGGTCGCCGACGGGGCCGTGCCCGCTCGGCGGTGGACGTCCACCAGATCCTCCGCGCCATGGGCGAGGGCGGCGATACCGTCCAGCTCCATGGAAGCGCCCATGCCCTTCACGCTGTGCACGTGGCGGAAGATCTCGTCCACCACGGGCGCGAGCTCCGCGCCGCCGCGCCCGGCGCGCTCCAGCCGCACCAGGGCCTCGGAGAGCTTCGCGA
>JBBQEB010000212.1:0-5500 GCA_038320275.1 Myxococcales bacterium
GCCGCAGGAATAGTTGGAGCAGAAGATCGAGTAGACGCCGCGCTGGCGGCGCAGGTGCCACGCGGCGCGGAGGATGCGCTGGCCGTAGCCCCAGAACACGTCCTCGAAGACCGGCGCGTCGGCGGGCACGGGGTAGCAGTCCACCGGGATGGCGACGGCGCCCTGCTCCCTCACGATGGCGGGCACGTTGGAATTGAGCACGTCGTTGTGGATGGTGTAGCTGCGGCCCAGCACCACCACCGGCGTCACGCCCGCCTCCCGGCAGAAGGCGAGCGCGCGCTCGCCGAGCTCCAGCAGCGCCGCCTCGAACTTCACCTGCTCGGCCCGGGCGATGCGCCAGGCGAGCTCCCAGTCCTTGCGGGCTCCCGCGCCGAGCTCCTTCGCGAGCTCGCGGCAGGCCTCCAGGAACACCTTCGAGTCGAGGAAGCCGGGCCCCATGTCGACCACCGGCGAGACGATGCGCGGCGCGCCCGGCGGGAGGTCCCAGCGCAGCATGTCCGGCGCGGCCTGCACGATGGGGCACACCGACGAGACGCGCTCCCTGGCGTCCACGCGCGGGATCTCGCGCAGCATGGGGAGGAAGAGGAGGTCCGGCTTCGCCTCGGCCATCCGCGCCACGAGGCCGTGGTACTGCTGCATGGGCGCGCAGAAGGGGACGTTCGCCTCCTCGATGCCGCGCTTCAGCGCGGTCCGGTCGGCGCCGGTGGACACCTGCACGTCGAAGCCGAGCTCGTACAGGTAGGTGGAGAAGAAGGGAAAGAGCCCCTTGAGCTGGAACTCGTCGGTGAGGCCGACGAGCGGCCTGTTCCGGCGGACGCTCACCCGCTCGATCAGGGCGGCCACCAGCGCCGCCCGCTCGCGGAAGGGATCGGGGGAGCGGTCCGGGAGCTTGGCCCGGCGCGTTCCGCGGTCCCACAGCGAGCACCCGCCGCCCCAGGTGAAGCGCTGCTTCTCGCCCTCCACCATGGTCGTGAGCCGGTCGATGCGGCACTTGTTGCCCGCGCCGCCGCAGCCCTGCGTGGAGTTGCAGACGAACTGGTCCTTGCGCTCGACGCGCGCCTCCAGGAACGCGCGCACGTCCGCCGGCGCGAGCTGCGCGAGCGGCAGGTCGTTCACCGCAAGGAGCGCGATCCCGATGGCGCCCATGAGGCCCGGCTTGGGCGGCACGATCACCTCGGCCCCGGTCTGGCGCGCGACCGCCGCCGCCAGCGCATCCGAGGCGAAGGGCTGGCCCTGGCAGAAGATGACCTTGCCCACCGACCGGCTGCCCTTCACGCGGTTGAGGTAGTTCGCGATGACCGAATCGTAGATGCCGGCGACGATGCGGTCGCGCTCCACGCCGGACGCGAGCGCCTCGTCGACGATCTCCGCCATGAAGACCGAGCAGTGCTGGCCGAGGGCCACGCCGCCGTCCGCGGCGAGCGCTTCCTCTCCGAGCTGGACCACGTTCTCGATGCCCTGGAAGCGCTTCCCCTGCTCCTCGATGAAGGAGCCGGTACCGGCGCTGCAGGCCTCGTTCATGGCGGCGTCCACCACCCGCCCCTCGGAGAGCCGGATGTACTTCGCGTCCTGGCCGCCGATCTCGAAGACGGTGTCGACGCGCGGATCGAGGTGGAGCGCGCCGGTGGCATGCGCGGCGATCTCGTTGAGAACGTAGACGCGCTCGGGCCCGTAGCAGGTCGCGAGGAGGGAGCCCACGATCTCGCGCCCGGAGCCGGTGGCGCCGAAGCCGCGCACGCGGTGGAGCGCCGCCGGGCCGTCGAGGAAGAGCTTCACCAGCTCCTGGGCCGCGCCGACGGGCGAGCCGTTGGTGCGAATGTACGCCTCCCAGAGCTCCGCCTTGGTCTGTGCGTCGATCACCACCGCCTTGGAGCCGGTGGAGCCGATGTCGAAGCCGAGCACCACGTCGCGGGGTCCCTCCAGCTGCGGGAGCGGCTGCGCCTTCATGCGGCGGACGCGCGAGAGGGCGGAGCGGAGGGAGGGGAGCTTCTCGAGGTGCGTCTCCAGCGCGGGCAAGAGCAGCTCGCCGAGCGGCGGGACGCGGACGCCTGCGTGCTCGGCGGCGGCGAGGGCGCAGCCGGTGGCCTCGAGGAAGAGCCCGTCCTCCACCGAGGTGTCGGCGAGCTCCATCCCGTTGCGGGCCAGGAAGCGGCCGAAGTGCTCCCGCACGCGCGACGAGCGGGTCACTCCGCCGCCCAGGAACACGCGTGGAGGCGAGAGCGACGGCTTCACCAGCACCTGCACGTTCTCGCAGATGGCGTCGAACAGGCCCGCCAGGATGCGATCCTTCCCCTCGCCCTTGTTGGCGAGGTGGGTCATGTCGGTCTTGAGGATGACGGGGCACCGGCCGGAGAGCGGCGCGGGCTGCTCCACGCCGGCCGCGAGCGCCGCCGCCTCCTCCACGCCCATGTCGAAGCGCTCGACGAGCTGGCGAAGGAAGTTGCCGGTGCCCTGCGCGCAGCGCGAGTTCTCGCGAAACACGTCGCCGCCCGAGGCGCGCAGCTCCAGCGCCGAGAAGCCGTGGCTGCCGATGGAGACCAGCGTGGCCGGCCCGTCGCCATGCTGGAACCGATGCGCCGCGGCCTGGGCCTGCTTGAGCGGGATGCGCGCGAGCTGCACCTGGCGCCCCAGGCGGCCGGTCACCGCGGCGCCCGAGACGCCCTCCCAGCCCCAGGTCTCCAGGAGCTGGATCAGCCGCGGGCCCGCCTCCTTCTCGTGCTCGACGAGCGCCCTGCGACCGACGCGAAGCGCCCGGCCCTCTCCCTCGAGCTCCACAACCTTGAGGGCTTCTGCGCCCATGTCGATGCCCACGAAGCGAGCCATGCCGTCCCCCGAGCCCGCGACGGGCTCCCCCTCGCGGGAGAGCCATCGTCGGGCATTCACCTGCCAACCGAGCGTTTCGAGCCCGGTTTCCTACCACACGGGTCGCGCCGGGCGCACCCAAGGGAGCCCACGGCTGCTTGCACGTCGGAGAGCGCAGACCGCACGCGGTGCGTCACCCGTCGAGCGGCAACTCGACGGTGAAGGTGGATCCCTCGCCGGGCGCGGAGGCGACCTCCACCTCGCCCCCGTGCGCCTCCGCGACGAGCCGCGCCACCCACAGCCCGAAACCGAAGCCTCCGTAGTGCTGCTCGGACACCGCGCGCTCGAAGCGGTGAAAGATGCGCGCCTGGTCCGCGGGCGCGATGCCAATGCCGCGGTCCACCACCTCCAGGCGCGCCGCGCGCCCGTCGCTCTCGAGCCGCAGCACGATGGGCTTTCCCTCCCCGTACTGGACCGCGTTGGAGAGGAGGTTCGCCACGATGGCCTCGACGCGCAGTCGGTCCCATCGGCCGTGGAGCGACGGCGGCACGACGACCTCGAGGGTCGAGCCCGCGTCGCGCGAGGCGTCCCGGAATCGCTCGGCGACGCCCGCCACCAGGGTCGACAGGTCGAGCCTCTCGCGCACGATCTCCATCCGGCCGGCCATGATGCGAGAGACCTCGAGGAGGCGGTTCACGAGCTCGCTCATGCGGTCGGCGGAGCGGGTGGCGCCCGCGAGCTTGCGAGCCACGCCCTCCGGCTCGCCCCGGCCTTCCGCGACCATCCGCGCCAAGCTCTGGAGCTGGAGCTGCAGCGAGGTGAGTGGCGTCCGCAGCTCGTGTGAGGCGATGGACAGGAACTGATCGCGAGCGGCCACGGCCTGCGAGAGCCCCTCCAGCGTCTCCCGCCGCTCGCGCCGGACCGCGGCCTCCCGGAGCTCCCGCTCGATGGCGGGCACGAGCCGCCCGAGGTTGGCCCGCGTGACGAGATCGCCGGCGCCGGCCTTCAAGGCCGCCACCGCGCTCTCCTCGCCGACGTTGCCTGCGACGAGCACGAAGGGCAGGTCGGCTCCCCGGAGCTCGCGCACGAGCCGGAGCGCCTCCAGACCTGCGAGGCGCGGGAGCGACCAGTCGGCCACCACCACGTCCCAGGGCTCGCGCAGGGCGACGCGGAGCTCCTCGGCCGTCTCCACGCGCCGCGGCTCCGTCTCGTACCCCGCGCGGCGCAGCTCCAGGGCCAGGGAGAGCGCCTCGTCCTCGTTCTCCTCCACCATGAGCACGCGCAGCGGGGTCATGCGCGCTCCTCCTTAGCGAGCGGCGCGGCGCGTGTCCCGAAAGCGACCACACGCGCCGCCAAGGTGCGCTCGCGGCGCACATGGCGCGTGCCTCCACCCCCAAGAGAATGTTGACCCTGATGCCTCGAATGGGTGGACACTCGGCCATCGGGGGCACCCCGCGCGCGCATCGCGCCGGCCCGCCTCGGCCTCTCCACGCGCCATGGATCTCGGCACCACCTCACTCGTCGCGACGTCGCTGGGAGCGGCGGGCGCGTTCGCCGTCGGCGCCGTCGCGCGGCGCGCCCTGCGCTCCAGGGCGGATGCGCGGGCGCACGCCGAGAACGTGGCCCGGCGGCGCGACCTCCCGCGCTCGCTCCACCCGGTGGTGGACACCGACGTGTGCATCGGGAGTCTCGCCTGCATCAAGAGCTGCCCGGAGGGCGACATCCTGGGAGTCGTGGGCGGGACCACCACCCTCGTGCACGCGGATCATTGTATCGGCCACGGGCGCTGCGCTGCCGAGTGCCCGGTGCAGGCCATCCAGCTCGTGTTCGGCACCGAGCGGCGCGGCGTGGACCTGCCCGAGATCGACGAGTTCTTCGAGGCCTCGCGCCCGGGCGTGCACGTGGTCGGCGAGCTGGGCGGCATGGGCCTCATCAAGAACGCCATGCGGCAGGGGATCGAGTGCGTCGAGTACCTGGCCGCGCTTCCCGAGCGGGCGGTGGCCGGGCAGGTGGACCTCGCCATCGTGGGCGCCGGCCCGGCCGGGCTCGCCGCCGCGCTCGCCGCTCGCCACGCGGGGCTCTCGTTCCGGGTCCTCGAGCAGGACACGGTGGGTGGGACCGTCGCGCACTACCCGCGCCAGAAGCTCGTCATGTCGGAGGTGGTGGAGCTGCCGCTCTTCGGCCCGTTCGGCAAGAAGCGGCTCTCCAAGGAGGAGCTCCTCTCCTCGTTTCAGCGCATGGTGGCGAAGGGCGGCATCGCGGTGGAGGAGGGGGTTCGGATGGCCGGCCTGGAGGGCGAGGATGGCGCCTTCGAGCTCCTCACCGAGGGCTCCGCCGGGCGGGTGCGCGCGCGCAAGGTGCTGCTTGCGGTCGGCCGGCGCGGCACCCCGCGCAAGCTGGGCGTCCCTGGCGAGGAGGCGGAGAAGGTCACCTACCGCCTCGCCGACCCGGCCCAGTACCAGGATAGGGACGTGCTCGTGGTGGGCGGCGGCGACTCGGCGCTGGAGGCTGCGCGCGCGCTCTCGTCCGCAGGCGCACGGGTGACGCTCTCGTACCGCGGCGCAGCGCTGGGGAAAGCCCGCGCCGAGAACCGCGCGGCCGTGGAGGCGCTCGCGCGCGCGGGCTCGCTGCGCCTCGCGCTCGCCTCCCAGGTCCGCTCGATCGCCGCGCGTGAGGTGGTGCTGGCCCTCGCGGAAGG
>JBBQEB010000213.1:0-5279 GCA_038320275.1 Myxococcales bacterium
TCTTCGAGTCGCAGTTCCAGCAGCAGGTGAGGGCTCGAGACGATGGGCTGAACTCGTTTCAGGAGTGCGCTCTGCCCTTCCTGGCGGGCCGTGTGCTCGACCTGGGCTGCGGCCTCGGCAGCCTCAGCCTCGCAGCAGCACGGCGGGGATGCGAAGTCGTCGCGGTCGACGCGAGCGCCACCGCCATCGAGTACCTGTCCTCGGTCTCGCGCAACGAGGCCCTGCCGGTGACCGCGGTGAAGGCGGACGTGCAGGAGTACGCGTTCGAGGGGGCCTTCGACGCCGTCGTCGCCATCGGGCTCCTCATGTTCTTCCCGCGCGAGGTCGCCCTCCAACTCCTGGAGAGAGTGCAGCGAGCTGTCCGCCCGGGTGGCTGTGCCGTCGTCACGGTCCTCTTGCGGGGCACGACCTTCATGGATGTTTTCGACGGAGACCGCTTCTACCTCTTCGACCACCATGAGCTCGAAGACGCCTTCGCCGGGTGGACCCTCTTGTTCTCGCAGGAAGGTGAGTTCCCGGCTCGCAACGGGACGGTGAAGCGACTGTCGACCGTCATCGCCCGCAAGGCGTAGACACTCGCTCAGGCTTTCTCAGGGAGCTCGCGGTGAGCTCGCGGGGTAGGTGCGCGAGCTCCGCCGGAGGGCGTGTTCCACCGGGCCGCCTCTGCGAAGACGTGCGCCCCTCGAGCCAGCGCGGCTTAGTCGATCCGCGTCGAGATCCTTCGCCGGAGAGGTTCCCGCAGGGCGAGCGTGTCGCGGGGAAGGATAGCGTGCTCCGGTGTCGGTGAGCCCTACCGGAGCGCCGTCAGCACCCGCTCGCGCTCGATGGGCACGAGGTCCTGCCCACGGAGCCAGACGCGCGCCGTTTTGGGAAGTCGCGAGTAGAAGGCTCGCCCCACCGCGCGCGAGCGGGCGCCGTCGCGCGTCCAGGCCTCCTGCGTCGCAATTTCATCGAGCTGACCGCCGTTCGCGCCCTTGCGCGCAACCAACTTCTCGACGTGGTCCGCGGCTGCCAGAAAGTCGCGCTGCTGGTTGTTGCAGCGCTGGTGCGTGACTACGAGGTTATCGAGGCCATTGTCGGCGTATCTCGCCCACGGAATGCTCGCCTCGCGGGTGAGGGGTGGTGCGTTCCGGTCGTGAGCGATCTTCTCCGCCAGATCGGGGAGCTTGTCGTCCATGCCGGTCACCGTACATCACGACACTCCCTACGATCGGCACCGTCCTTCCGCTGTTGAATGGGTGATCGGCATCGGCCGGAATAGCCGATCGGCATGGGCCGGAATCCGCACTTGGCGCTGTAACCTCCTCCAGACGAAGATGGTACCCATGCATCGACCGAACCTCGCCGCTCTCCTCGTCACCTGCACACTGACCGCTGCGCTGCTGGGCTGCGGCAGCTCTTCGTCCGGACAGGTGGGTGATGGCGGGCTGGCGGACGGCGGGTTGGGAGATGGCGGGCTGACGGACGGCGGGCTGGGGGACGGCGGGGGCGCCGACGGCGGGGCGACCTGCGGCGACGGCGTCGTCACCGCGCCCGAGACGTGCGACGACGGCAACAGCACGTCGGGCGATGGCTGCTCCAGCACCTGCCAGGTCGAGGACGGCTGGACCTGCCCGGGCGCGCCGCAGGCTTGCCGCCGGACCGTGTGCGGCGACCGCGTGCTGGAGGGAAAGGAGGGGTGCGACGACGGCAACACCTCGCCCTTCGACGGCTGCTCAGCCGACTGCAGGCGCGAGCTCGACTGTACGCGCGGCATCTGCGTCGGGTTCTGCGGGGACGGGATCGTGTCGCCCGGCGAGGAGTGCGACGACGCGAACAACGTGTCCGGTGACGGCTGCTCCGCGGACTGCAAGCTCGAGCGACTGCCCGGGCTCTTCTGCGCGCCCATTCAGCAGGCCCTTCCCGAGAGCGTCAGCGTTCCAGCGGTCTTCCGCGACTTCCGAGGGATCGACGAGACGACCGTCCCTGGCGTGGCACGCTGCCCGTCGGGCCTCGGGCCGTTCGACACGCTGCTCACCACCGGATGTGCGCACCCGGACTTCGAGGCCTACGGCGGTCCCGGGCCCACCCTGAACCTCGTCTCCGGAGCGCTCGAGGCGGATTCGAGCCGCCCCAACGTGCTCATGCCGGTTTTCAACACCGCCACCGGGGGTCGCCACGCGCCCCACGACTCCGCCTACACCGACGTCCAGATCACCTCCGCCGACTCGTTCGGGCAATGGTACCGCAACGTACCAGGCGTGAACCGCAGCGTGGTGAGCAGCCTCACCCTCCACAACGTCCCCGGAACGGGCACCTACTCCATCGACCAGAGCTTCAACGCCGGCGGATTCTTTCCGCTCGACGCGGTGCCCTCGCCGGCCGCCTGTCCGGTGGGACAGAACTGCTCGTGGGGCATCAGCCCTGCCACGGTGGGCACTCCGGGCGCGCACGACTTCGGCTTCACGACCGAGACCCGCTATCAGTTCACGTGGCAGGGCGGCGAGCAGCTCACCTTCACCGGCGACGACGACGTGTGGGTGTTCATGAACGGGAGGCTCGCCGTCGACCTGGGAGGCCTGCACGCGGAGTCGTCGAAGACGATCAAGCTCGACGACGCAGTGGGATCTTCGCTCGGGCTGGTGAAGGGCCAGATCTACGAGATCGCGCTCTTCCACGCGGAGCGGCACCGGAACCAGTCCAACTTCACCCTCACCCTGGGGGGCTTCGTGAAGAACACGACGGTGTGTCGCAGCGTGTGCGGCGACGGCATCAAGGCACCGGACGAGGAGTGCGACCTGGGTTCCAACAACGGCAAGAGCATGGGCTGCTCGGCGACGTGCAAGATCGAGATCCCGCGCGCGCAGTGACCCTTCGGGCCCATGGGTGCTGCGCGGGGCTTCCTGGGTGTGACTCCATCTCCTCGCACCGCGGGTCGCCTGCTCGACGCTGCGGATGTACTTCGCCGTTTCAGCCTCCGCCTGCCGGCGACCGGCCTGGAGCGCTCAGGTAGAAGCGCACCGCGTCGGCCGTCGTTCGAGGTGCCGTCGGCCGGCGCGGGCGCTACCTGCCTGCAATGCATTGCCGCAAGCTCGGCAGCAGCGATCTCACGGTGTCGGAGATCAGCCTCGGCTCCTGGCTGCGGGTGGGCGAGCTGTCGGGCGGCACGCTGCAGTGGACGGAGGGGATGCTCTACCCGCTCCTGCACCGCCTCGAGCGCCAGGGCGACATCGAGGGGCGCTGGGGGGCGGCGGAGAGCGGCCGCAAGCGGAAGTACTACCGGATCACGAAGTCTGGCCGCGCGCTCCTGCAGGATCAGCAGCGGCAATGGCTGGCCGTGGACGAGGCGCTACGGAGCGTGTGGCGCGGGCTCGCGCTGTCGGTGGGCACACCGGGTTGGGTCCCGGCGACCTCGAAGGGAGGCTGACATGGCAGCCCTGAGCGGGGGTTGCGCGCTGGAAGCGCAAGTTGCCGAGTGGCGCTCGTACCTGCGCCGTCGCCAGGCCATCCGGGACGTGGACGTCGCCGACCTCGAGGACCACCTACGGGGCCAGCTCCAATCGCTGACTGGAGTGGGCCTCACCGGCGACGAGGCCTTCCTGGTGGCCGTGAAGCGAATGGGCGCCGCGGACGCGCTCTCGCAGGAGTTCGCCCGGGAGCACTCGGACCGCCTGTGGAAGCAGCTCATGGCTCCACCGGGCGCCGCGGAGAGCTCGCCGGGGGAGCGCCGGAGGGACGCGGTCGCCGCGCTGGCGCTGGCGCTCGTCGCGCGGTGCTCGTGAAGCTGCCGGAGCTGGCCGGCTACGCTCTGCAGACGCACCCGCACTTCTATGCCCGCAACGCGAGCCTCGCGGCTTTCCCTGTCGTCGCAGGCTACTTCGCGTGGAGGCGGGAGCTGACACGGTGGAGGATCGCGGTGCTGGCGGGGGCCTTCGTGCTCTCCGGCCTCGTGATCAACCTCCTGCCGTTCAAGGCCGGAGGCGACACCCAGCGACTGGCGGCGCTGCACCTCCCCATCGCCCTCTGGCTGATCGTCGGCGCGGCCTACGCGAGCGGGCGCTGGTCCGACGGGACGCGGAGAATGGACTTCATCCGCTTCTCGGGTGAGCTGTTCATCTACTACGTGCTGATGGCGCTGGGCGGCGGCGTCCTGACGATGTTCACGATGGGCATCTTCGTGAGCATCGGCGCGAACGCCGAACCCTTCGTCCAGGGCTGGCTGCTGCCATGCGGCGCGGCCGGGGCGGTCGTGGTGGCGTCCTGGCTCGTCGAGGCGAAGCAGAGCGTCATCGAGAACATGGCGCCGGTGCTGAGTCGGCTCTTCACCCGCTCTTCGCCGCGGTGCTGGTGATCTTTCTCGGGACCATGCTGTGGACCGGCCGGGGAATCGACATCGAGCGGAACGTGCTCATCGGTTCCGACCTCCTGCTGACGGTCGTGCTCGGGCTGCTCCTGTACTCGATCTCCGCGCGCGATCCCGATGCGTCGGCGGGAGGTCTCGACGCGCCCGCGGTCTTGCTGGTGGTGAGCGCCCTCCTCGTCGACGCGCTCGCGCTCGCGGCGATGGTGTCCCGCATCTTGGAGCTGGGCTTCACGCCGAACCGGGTGGCAGCCCTGGGCGAGAACCTCATCCTGCTCGTGAACCTCGCCGGATCGGCCTGGCTGGACGCGCGCTTCCTGCGCAATTCGCGCTTCATCCTCGCGACCGTCCTTTCGGCCATGGGTACTCGCTTCGGTCTCGCGGTCGTCGCCTCGGAGCTCAAACCCGAATGGCGCCGCGCCGAGCTTGTCCTGCCCCGCCCATTGGACCTGGATCCGATCGTCGGGACTCAGCCCCACGCCGATGATGAGCCTGCGATCGGCGGGCTGGCGCGCCCGCTTGTACTCTTCGAGCTCCGCGATGAGCCGCTCGCCGTCCGCCGAGCGCAGCTCCCCCAAGGACTCTGCGCCGTCCCAGTCGATCTTCGCGAGGATATCCCGGTATCGGTCGCGGAGGGCAGCGTGGCTCAGGGCGGAGTTCCAGGCGGCGGCCGCAAGGAGCAGCGCCGCCTCGATGGTCGGTCTCGACGGGACCGCCTCGGGGCTCGTCAGGAGCCGCAGCGCCATCTCCTTCATGATGTCCGAGAGCTTCCGGTCGGCCGCAAGGACCGACACACCGTGGACGGGGAACTTCACAACGTTCCCATTCTTGCGCTTCTTGGTCACGTCTCTCGTCCTCTCAGGCGACCCCGCTCGCCGACCTCATCCAAATCGCAAGCCCGCCTGCCGCCATCCGAATCCAGGCTGACAGGGCGGGCTGA
>JBBQEB010000214.1:0-5267 GCA_038320275.1 Myxococcales bacterium
GTCGATGGTCTTCATCGACCGGAAGGCGCGCTCGACGTTGCTGAGCAGCTTGTAGCTGCGCACCGCATCCTCGGTCGCCAGGCGCTTCTTCGCGATGCTGGTGCGGATGACGTAGATGCCGTCGAGCTTCGCTTCCGCCGCCACGTGGTCGTCGAGGACGCGGTACGCGAAGCTGCCCTCCTTGATGTCGAGCGCGAAGTGCTTCGCGACCTTGTACTTGTTGACAACCTTGCCTACGCGGACCCCGATCTCGCCCTGGGCGCGCAGCCGACCGTGCTCGACCATCCCCTTCACCTTCGCGAGCTCCTTGGCGGTGGCCTCGAGGAGCGACGCCCGCTTGGCGGCGCGCATCTTCGCCAGCTCCACGTTGCGGCACGCGACGAGCCGCTCGCCCGGGAAGTCCGGATGGGCGAGCTCGAATAGGTTTCGCTCATCGAAGAGCCCTAGCTGGAGGTGACCGCCTTCGACCAGTTCGCGGATCTGGGCGCTCTTGAGCGCAGTGATCCAGTCGAGGCCGTCGGTCTTCAGCTCCTCGATGGCCTTGGTCGAGATCATTCCTCGGTCCCCGACCACAGCGACTCGCTCCAGCCCGTACTTCTCCTGAAGCTTTCGGACCTGCGGCATCAGGGTGACCGAGTCGCTGGTGTTGCCGTCGAAGACCGAGATCGCCACCGGGCAGCCACGGCGGTCCGTGACGAGGCCGTAATTGACCTGCAGCTTGCCCTTTTTGCCATCGCGATTGTGCCCGAGCTTGGCCAACGGGCACTGGTCGCCTTCGAAGTAGCTCGAGGAGAGGTCATAGAGCACCAGGCTGTCCTCCTGCATGTGCCGGGTGACGAGCTTCTTCTCGATGGCACCCTGCCGCTCCAGCAGCCAATCCATCGCCGCGTAGAGATCGTCCTCGCTGGCGTCTCCCACGCCGAGGTCCTCGGCCAGCGTGCTCGTGTGCCACCACCTCGTGGTCGCGAGCTTGGTGTGCGGCGCCATGATGCGGGCGGCGACCATCGCCACCACCAAGGCGCGCTCGGGGCAGGGGCGCCCGCCGAGGAGATCCTCGAAACCGAGCTGGCGCATCGCAGCCCGCACCGCTTGGACGTGGCCATGCGGCGCCGAGGCGGTGATCTCAAATGCCTCTGCCGTAGGCGAAAACGCTTGACCCTTGAGCGCTTGGCGGATGAGCTCGATGACCTGGTCGGGAAGGTGCGAGAGGTTGCCGACCGTCTCGTTCTTGACCTTGTCGCCTTCGCGATAGCTGCGCCGAAGCAGGTGGGACGAGTAGGTCTTCCCCTTGTACTCGCGCTTTGTTGTGACGACGTGGACTGCTCCGCCTCGTCGAGCCATGCCCTGAAGCTAGCCGATCAGTCGCTAGCTGTACAGCATATTTAGTGACTACATTTGGATCCCCCCTAAAGGATCAGAAACGCTGCGCACCAGCGCGTTGCTCGCCGAAGCCATACGAAGAGTGGAAGGAACTTCAGTCCAGCCGGAACTGGTGGTCGGGCGCGCCCGGCAGATGCTCGTCGAGAACGACGGCCCACACGGTCACGCGCTGGAGGCACCTTGAAACGCGCCAGGTCATCCTGGAGGCCTACCGTGCACGTCCTCGCCCTGATCACGCTCGCCCTCGGCGTGCGCCGAGGTCGCCGCGTCCGCGTCGTCTACCGCGACGCTGACGGGGCGACGACCACGCGAACGGTCGAGGTGCGCGGGCTCTCCTTCCAGGACGGCTACTGGTACGTCTCCGTCCACTGCCGCCTGCGCGGAGCAGAGCGGCTGTTGCGACTCAACCGGATCCTGGACGCCGAGGTGACCCCGTGCAGGGCGAGCCCACCGCCGACGTACGGCTTCGATGCGGCGTTCTACGCGTCGGTGGCGTACCTGGGCGGCGCGCCGGTCGCGCACCTCGCCTCGATACGGCTCGACCCGCCCCTCGCGGCCGCCGCGAAGGTGATCTTTCCCGGGGCGATCCTCGAACGAGATGGACGCACCGTCACCTGCCACGTCCGCGTGAGCCAGCCCGAGGTGCTCTCTCGCCTCGTGAAGACCCTGGGTCCCGGGGCGGAGTGGGTGCACGCCGAGCCTCGCCCGTCTCCGTGGTGCTGACGTACAAGGACGCTGCCGAGGCCGCGCGAGGGATCTCGCTCACACTCGGCCTCGGCGTGTTCGTGCACTTGATCTGCATCACGTGCTCCGCCCCTCCCGCGTCGAATGCCGGGGGATCTCCGATCCTCGCGTACGCTGGCCTCCTCCTCGCAAGGAACTCCGCGCATGCTCGACCTCCTCCTCACGGCGACTGACGGCGGCACGGCTTGGCGCCACGAGCTCGCACCGGGCGAAGCACGCGCGGGGTGGGAGTGCGTGGGTCCGGTCGGACTGCTTCGTCGCCTGGGGCGCATTCTCGGCTCCCCCGCCGAGCCCGCGTCGATGCCGGACCGGCTCTCCGCATACGCGGCGCGCCTCGAGCGCCACGATGACGGCGCGCGCTCCTACTCGCAGTCGCGCCGCACGGACCCGTACGGCGTCGCCTCCTACCTCCTCTCGCTCCGCGATCGCCTGCGTCTCGCCGGGTGGACGGGTGTGCCGCTCGCCGGCAGCGCGCGCCTCGTCGACATCTCCGCCCTCGAGGCGATGAGCACGCCATCGTTGCCGCCGGGGCTCCCGGACGCGCTCCACGCGATGTGCGCCGCGGTCGCGGAGGCGGGCGCGGGCCCCGGGCAAATCCGCATCCGGCTCGCTGCGCCGCGCGAGGGCTTCTCGCCGGTCACCCTGCGACTCCTGGACTCGCTCGCGAGGACCGGAGCTGAGGTCTGCGAGGCACCGGGCGACGCACCCTCCGCCCCGCCCGACACGGACCTCGGCAAGCTGCAGCGCGCGCTCCTCGATCCAGCCTTGCAGCGGCCCATCCTGGCAGGCGACGGCTCCTTCCTGCTGCTCGAGGCGGACACGCCGGTCGAGGCCGCCGAGCTCGCCGCGTCGGCCTTGCGCGAGCGCCCGCTTGCGGGGTCCACGGTGGTCGTCCCTGGGGAGGCCTGCGCGCTCGATGCCGCGCTCTTCCGGCAAGGGCTTCCGACGCTCGGCCTCTCCCGCGCGTCGCGCTTCCGCCCTCACCTCCAGGCGCTTCCGCTGCGGCTCGCCCTCGCCTTCCGGCCCCGCGATCCGTTTCGCGCCGCCGAGCTGCTGCTCCTCCGCGGCGCCCCGCTTCCATCGTTCGCGCGCCGCAGGCTCCTCGACGCGCTGGCGCAGATGCCGGGCATCGGCAGCCCTGCCTGGCGCGATGCGGTCGCCGAGGCCATCGCCGAGGAAGAGCGGCGGGCGCTGGAAGGCGGCGCGTCGGCTGCCAAGGCGGAGGAGGCGGGCCGCAAGCTCGCCTCCCGCGTCGCGGACTGGTTCGGCGGCGAGGAGTACGATCCGCAGACTGGCGTCCCGGGCGCCGAGGCGGCTGCCCTGTGCGCCATGGTCGCGCAGTGGGCCGGCGCGCGCTCCGGCGGCGCGGAGAAGGACGGGAACGCAGTCGCCGCGGGGCTGTGGGCGCAGGCCGCCGCGGTGGCGCGCACGCTCGAGCGCGTGCTCGTGGGGCGCGCCGGAGAACGCATCCCGCAGCCTCTGGTGGCCCAGCTCCACGATCTCGCGGTGGGCGGCGGGGCTGCGCTCTCCGAGTTCGAGGGCGAGGCGGGGCGACCGGCGGTATGCCAGCGGCCGGATGCCGTGCTTCCCGGGGCGGCGACGACGCTCTGGTTCGGCTTCGTCCAGGATGTCGGGCCGAGCGCGAACCCAGAGCCTTGGACCGACGCAGAGCAGCGAGCGCTCGCAGGGAGCGGCGTCCACATCCTTCCGCCCGGGGAGACGCGGCGCTTCGAGGCCTGGGGCTGGCGCCGCCCGCTCCTCGCCGCTCGCGAGCGCGCCGTCCTCGTCCGGTGGCGCCTCTGCGGCGCGGAGCACGCCCCGGCCCACGCCTTCCTCGACGAGCTTCGCACCCGCGCGGCGCCGGGCTCCGTCGACAGGTGCACGCTGGGATCCGAGCGGCTCCTCCGCCGCGCACCCGGGCCGTTCGCGCCTGCAGCGGAGGATCTCCCGCCAGCCGCCGCGATCATGCCGCGCCCGGTGTGGAGAGCGCTCGCCGAGACGCTCCGCCCGTCGGGAGCACTCTCGTCGAGCAGGCTGGAGGCGCTCCTCGGCTGCCCCTTCCAGTGGGCGCTCTCGTACCAGGCACGGCTCCGACGGGGGAAGGGCGTGGACCTCCCGGCCGACAACCGGCTCCTCGGCGACTTCGCGCATCGAATCCTGCAGGACATGCTCGTCGGCGAGGACCGGCTCGACGTCGCCCGGACGAGTGAAGATGACGCCACCGCCTGGGCGCTCCAAGCCTTCGACGCGCGCGTGGCCGCGGAGGCTGCGCCGCTCGTTCGCCCCGGGCGCGAGGTCGAGCGCGATGCCGCCCGCACGCTCGTCGGCGGCGCGGCGGCGGCGCTCCTGCGCCACGTGAAGGCGGGCGGCTGGACGGCGCGCGCGACCGAGGAGGAGGTCTCGGGCACGTTCGCCGGCAAGCTGGTCGACGGCCGCATCGATCTCGTCCTCGAGAAAGCGGGGAAGCAGGCCGTCGTCGACTTCAAGCTCTCGGGCGGGAAGTATCGTCGCGACGAGCTGGAGCAAGGACATGCGCTCCAGCTCGCGCTCTACGCGGCGATGCTGAAGAAGGGCGGCGACGCGCTCCCACCCTCGGGCTATCTCACGCTCGACGACGGCCAGCTCCTCACCGTGCATCCGCAGGCGTTCCCGGGCGCGACCGTGATCGACGGGCCCTCGCCGGAGGACACGCTCGGCGGCGCCGAGAGGATGTTCAAGGCATGGGAGAAGGTGTTGGCGAGCGGGCTTCTGCCCATGTGCTCGGACGACCTCCCCTGGGAGGAGCCGATCGCGGAGGCTGCTGGGCCGCTCCCCCAGGACGATCTCGCGCGGCGCGACCCGCCGTGCCACTTCTGCGACTTCACCACCCTGTGCCACACCACCCTCGGCACCGAGGTGTCGCCGTGAAGCTCGATGTCGTCAGCGCCAGCGCCGGGACGGGCAAGACCTGGCGCCTCAGCCACGACCTCGTCGACGCGCTCTTCGACGGCAGCGCCCGCCCCGAAGGCGTCGTCGCCATCACGTACACCACGAAGGCCGCGGCCGAGCTGGAGAGCCGCATCCGCACCGACCTCCTGGAGCGGGGGCGCAGCGATCTCGCGGCCCGCGTCCGCGACGGCTACCTCGGCACCATCCACTCCGTG
>JBBQEB010000215.1:0-5259 GCA_038320275.1 Myxococcales bacterium
GTCGCCTGGGGACGCAAGAGCTCGATCTGGCCCTTCAACTTCGGCCTCTCCTGCTGCTTCGTGGAGATGGCGACGAGCATCACCAGCAAGTACGACCTGGCGCGGTTCGGCGCCGAGGTCATCCGCGGCACCCCGCGCGAGGCCGACCTCATGATCGTCGCCGGGACCGTCTTCATCAAGATGGCCCCGGTGATCCAGCGGCTCTACGACCAGATGATGGAGCCGCGCTGGGTGATCTCGATGGGCTCCTGCGCCAACTCCGGCGGGATGTACGACATTTACAGCGTGGTGCAGGGCGTGGACAAGTTTCTCCCGGTCGACGTGTACGTCCCGGGGTGCCCGCCCCGGCCCGACGCGCTGATGGAGGGCCTCCTCCTCCTGCAGAACGCGATCGGCGCCGAGCGCAGGCCGCTGTCGTGGGTCGTGGGGCCGGACCGCGTCGAGCAGCCGAGGATGGCGGCGCAGCGCGACCTCAAGGAGCCGGAGCGACGACTGCTCACCGTGCTGCGGCCCCCCAGCGAGGTGTGAGGCGTGGAGCCGTCCCGTAGCGACGACGTCCTCATCGAGCTCGGCGCGCGCTTCGGCGCGGGCACCCTCTCCGCCCAGCGCGTGCGCGACGACGTGCCCACCCTGTGGGCGCCGCGAGAGCGCGCCGCCGAGATCCTGCGCTGGCTCAAGCGCGAGGCTGCGCCGCCCTACCGGATGCTCTACGACCTCACCGTCATCGACGAGCGGGACCGCGCCCACCGCGCCGGCCAGCCCGCCTCGGACTTCACGGTCGTCTACCACCTCTACTCGTTCGAGCGGAACGCGTACCTGCGGCTGAAGGTGGCCCTGCTCGGGGCCGCGCCGTCGCTGCCGAGCATCACCGGGATCTGGCCGGCCGCCAACTGGTACGAGCGCGAGGCATGGGACATGTTCGGCGTCGTCTTCGAGGGTCACCCCCACCTCGAGCGCCTGCTCATGCCGCCGACCTGGGTCGGCCACCCGCTGCGCAAGGACGAGCCGGCCCGCGCCACCGAGCGGGAGCCCTTCCGCCTGCCCGAAGCGAAGGAGGAGCAGGAGCAGGAGGCGCTGCGCTTCCAGCCCGAGCGGTGGGGCATGCAGCGCAGCCGGGACGACACCGACTTCCTCTTCCTCAACGTCGGGCCGCAGCACCCGGGGACGCACGGCGTGCTGCGCATCGTGCTCCAGCTCGACGGCGAGGAGATCGTCGATGCGGTGCCCGACATCGGCTACCACCACCGCGGCGCGGAGAAGATGGGCGAGCGCCAGAGCTGGCACACGTACATCCCGTACACCGACCGGATCGACTACCTCGCCGGCGTGGTGAACAACCTCGCCTACCTGGTGGCGGTGGAGCGACTGGCCGGCATCGAGGTGCCGCCGCGCGCGCAGGTGATCCGGGTGATGCTCACCGAGCTCTTCCGGATCATCAGCCATCTCGTCTGGTACGGCACCTTCGCCCAGGATCTGGGGCAAATGTCGCCGGTGTTCTACACCTTCAACGATCGCGAGCGGGCCCTCGAGATCGTCGAGGCCATCTGCGGCTTCCGCATGCATCCAGCCTGGTTCCGCATCGGCGGCGTGGCGATGGACCTGCCCGACGGCTGGGACCGCCTGATGAGGGACTTCCTCGCCTACCTCCCGCCGCGGCTGCGCGAGTACGACCACGAGGTCCTGCGAAACCGGATCTTCAAGGCGCGCACCCAGGGCGTGGGCGCCTTCACGGTCGACGACGCCGTCGAGTGGGGGGTCACCGGCCCGGCGCTGCGCGCCGCCGGCCTCGCCTGGGACTTCCGCAAGAAGCGCCCTTACTCTGGGTACGAGCAGTTCGACTTCGCGATCCCCACCGGGAAGCGGGGCGACTGCTACGACCGCGCGCTGGTGCGCGTGGAGGAGATACGCCAGAGCCTCCGCATCATCGACCAGTGCGTCCAGCACATGCCGGACGGGCCTTACAAGTCGGCGCATCCGCTCGCCACCCCGCCGATCAAGGACCGGACGATGCACGACATCGAGACCCTCATCACCCACTTCCTCTCGGTGAGCTGGGGCCCGGTCATCCCGGAGGGCGAGGCGCTCGGGGCCATCGAGGCCGCCAAGGGGAACAACGGCTACTACCTCGTCTCCGACGGCAGCACCGTCTCGTACCGGACGCGAATCCGTACGCCGTCGTTCCCGCACATGCAGATGCTGCCGGAGATCTGCCGCGGCCACATGATCCCCGACCTGCTCTCGATCCTGGGAGCGATGGACTACGTGCTGTCGGACATCGACCGCTGATGGAGACCGTGACGTGCTGACCAGCGAGGAGCGCGCCGAGATCGAGGCCGAGGCGGGGCACTACCCGACCCGGAAGGCGCTGTGCATCGAGGCGCTCGAGGTGGTCCAGCGGCACCGCGGCTGGGTCTCCGACGACGCGCTGCGGGACGTCGCGGCGCTGCTCGGCATGACCCCCGACGAGCTGGACGGGGTCGCCACCTTCTACAACCTGGTGTTCCGCAAGCCGGTCGGGCGGCACGTCGCGCTCTTCTGCGACTCCGTCAGCTGCTGGATCATGGGCGCGAACCGGCTGCGCGAGCACCTGTGCCAGCGGCTCGGCGTGGCGCCCGGCGGGACCACCTCCGACGGGCGGTTCACGCTCCTCCCCGTCGTCTGCCTGGGAGCGTGCGACCACGCCCCGGCGATGATGGTCGACGGCGACCTCCACCTCGACCTCGACCCCGCCGTCGATCCGGCCAAGGTGGACGCGATCCTGGAGAGGTACCCCTAGTGGCCGAGACGCCGCTCACGGCCAGGATCCGCCCCGGCGCCGAGCCGCTCGATCTCGCCGGGTACGAGCGCGCCGGTGGGCTCGAGGGCCTGCACAAGGCTTTGCAGATGACGCCCGCGGCGGTGACGGCCGCGGTCAAGGACTCGACGCTGCGCGGCCGCGGCGGGGCGGGCTTCCTCACCGGCCTCAAGTGGAGCTTCGTCCCGACCGGCCCCACCACGCCGCGGCCGCGCTACCTCGTCGCGAACGCCGACGAGATGGAGCCCGGCAGCTTCAAGGACCGCCTGCTCCTCGAGGGCGACCCGCTGCAGCTCATCGAGGGCATGGTCATCGCCGGCTACGCGGTGCAGGCCGACGTCGCGTTCCTCTTCCTCCGGCGCGAGTACACGCTCGCCGCCGAGCGCCTCAGGCGCGCCATCGCCCAGGCCTATGCGGGTGGCCTGCTGGGCCGGGACATCCTCGGGTCGGGCTACGCGCTCGAGCTCCACCTGCACGTGAGCGCGGGCCGCTACATGTGCGGCGAGGAGACGGGGCTCCTCAACTCGCTCGAGGGGCGGCGCGCCAACCCGCGCACGAAGCCGCCCTTCCCGCCAGTGGCGGGCCTGTGGGGCAAGCCCACCCTCATCAACAACGTCGAGACGCTCTGCAACGTCCCCCACGTCCTCGCCCGGGGCGCCGAGTGGTTTCGCGCCCTCGGCTCACCCAGGAACGGCGGGACCAAGCTCTACGGCGTGAGCGGCAAGGTGAAGCGCCCCGGCCTGTGGGAGCTGCCCATGGGCACCACCGTCGGCGAGCTGCTCGACCGGGCCGGCGGGATGCGCGACGGGCTGCGCTTCCGCGGCTGCCTCCCGGGCGGGGCCTCGACCGACTTCCTCACCGACGCCCACCTCGGCGTCCACCTCGACTTCGACGAGGTCCCGAAGGCGGGGAGCCGGCTCGGCACCGGGACGATGATCGTGCTCGACGACCGGACCTGTCCCGTCGGGATGCTGGAGAACCTGGAGCACTTCTTCGCGCAGGAGTCCTGCGGCCTGTGTACGCCGTGCTGGAGCGGACTCCACTGGTGCGAGCGCATCCTCACGGCGCTCGAGGCGGGCGAGGGACGGCCCCAGGACCTGCAGGTACTCGAGTTCCAGACCCGCTTCAACGCGCCAGGGCACACCTTCTGCGCCCTCGCGCCCGGCGCGGTCGAGCCGCTGCAGAGCGCGCTCAAGTACTACCGCGACGACTTCGAGCGCCACATTCGCGAGCGGCGGTGCCCCTGGAGGTGACGTGGGACGGATCCTGGTCGACGGACGCACGCACGAGGTTCACCCCGAGCAGAGCCTGCTGCAGGCCTGCCTCTCGCTGGGCTACGACCTGCCGTACTTCTGCTGGCACCCGGCCATGGGGTCGCTCGGCGCCTGCCGGCAGTGCGCGGTGAAGCAGTTCAAGGACGAGCACGACACGCGGGACAAGCTCGTCATGGCCTGCATGACCCCGGCCACGCCCGGCGCGCGCATCTCCATCACGGATCCGGAGGCGGTCGAGTTCCGGCGCGGCATCACCGAGGGGCTCATGCTGAACCACCCCCACGACTGCCCGGTCTGCGACGAGGGCGGCGAGTGCCACCTGCAGGACATGACGGTGATGACCGGGCAGAACTACCGGCGGACCCGGTTCCCCAAGCGCACCCACAGGAACCAGTACCTCGGCCCCTTCCTCCACCACGAGATGAACCGCTGCATCCAGTGCTACCGCTGCCTCCGCTTCTACCGGGACTACGCCGGAGGCCGCGACTTCAACGCCTTCGCGCTGCGCGACCTCGTCTGGTTCGGCCGCTTCGAGGACGGGACCCTCGAGAGCGAGTTCGCCGGCAACCTCGTCGAGGTCTGCCCGACCGGCGTCTTCACCGACGAGACCCTCTATCGCCACTACACGCGCAAGTGGGACCTGCAGCTTTCGCCCTCGGTGTGCGTCCATTGCGGCCTCGGCTGCAACGTGAGCGCCGGCGAGCGGTACGGCTCGCTGCGCCGGATCTTGAACCGCTACCACGGCGAGGTGAACGGCTGGTTCCTGTGCGACCGGGGCCGCTTCGGTTACGAATTCGTGAACGGCCCGCGGCGGGTCCGGGAGCCGCGCGCCCGGCGTGGCGAGGCGACCGATCCCGTCTCCGCCGCCGACGCGGCCGCGCTCCTGGCCGGGCTCGTGAAGGGCGGCCGTGCCATCGGCGTCGGCTCCCCGCGCGCCTCGCTCGAGTCGAACTTCGCGCTGCGCGAGCTGGTCGGCGCCGACCGGTTCTTCGCGGGGGTCTCTCGCGCCGAGGCTGAGCTCACCGCCCGCGCCCTGGAGCTCCTCCGGGCCGGCCCGGCCCGCACCCCGGGCCTGCGGGAAGTGGAGCGCTGCGACGCGGTGCTGGTCCTCGGGGAGGACGTGCTCGGCTCGGCCCCCCGCCTCGCGCTCGCGCTGCGCCAGTCGATCCGCCAGCAGCCGTCGCGGAAGGC
>JBBQEB010000216.1:0-5248 GCA_038320275.1 Myxococcales bacterium
ACCTTCAAGGCCGTGATCGAGTCTCCCGTGCGGCTGGTGGTGGGATAGCGATGGCGCGAGGCAAAGCGAAGGGGAAGCGCGCCGCGACGCCGGAGCGCGCCACGGCGCCGGCCGGGCCGATGCGCACCGAGCGCGACACCATGGGCGAGATCCAGGTGCCTGAGGACGCGCTCTACGGCGCGCAGACGGCCCGCGCGCTCGAGAACTTCCCCATCTCCGGGCTCCGCCCGCACCCCGCCTTCGTCGACGCCACGGTCCAGGTGAAGCTGGCCGCCGCGCGCGTCAACGCGAAGCTGAAGCTCCTCCCCGCGGCCAAGGCCAAGGCCATCGAGGCGGCGGCGCGCGAGGTGCTCGACGGCCGCTGGCGCGAGCAGTTCGTGGTGGACGTGTACCAGGCCGGCGCGGGCACGTCCCACAACATGAACGTGAACGAGGTGCTCGCGAATCGCGCCTGCGAGCTCCTGGGCGGCCGGCGCGGCGACAAGGAGCTCGTCGATCCCAACGACCACGTCAACATGGCGCAGTCGACGAACGACGTCGTCCCGACCGCCATGCGGCTGGCCGCCCTCGACCTCGCCCCCACCGCCGCCCAGGCGCTGATGGCGCTCGGGGAGACCTTTGGCGCCAAGGCGGAGGGCTGGGACGAGGTGGTGAAGTCCGGGCGGACGCACCTCATGGACGCCACCCCCATCCGCCTCGGTCAGGAGGTGTCCGGCTGGGCTGCGGCGCTGCGGGCCGCCGCCGTGCGGCTCCTGACGGCGCTCCCCGAGCTGGGCGCGCTCGGGATCGGCGGGACGGCCGTGGGCACCGGGCTCAACGCCGACCCCCGCTATGCCAAGCTCGTGACGGAGGAGCTGGCGCGGCTGACCGGCATACCCCTCGTGCTGGCACCCAACCCCTTCTACGCCATGCAGTCGCTGGCGCCCTTCGCGGCGCTCTCCGGAAACCTGCGCGCCGCCGCGGTCGACCTCCTCAAGATCGGCGGGGACATCCGCCTGCTCGGCTCGGGGCCGAACACCGGGCTCGGCGAGCTCCGGCTGCCGCCCGTGCAGCCCGGCTCCTCCATCATGCCGGGCAAGGTGAACCCCTCCATGGCCGAGATGCTGGCCATGGTGAGCTACCAGGTGATCGGGCTCGACGCGGCCATCGCGGCTGCCGCGAGCGGAGGGCAGCTCGAGCTCAACGTCATGATGCCGCTGGTGGCCTTCGATCTCTGCCACGCCCTCTCCATCGTCACCGCGGCCGTGCGCGCCTTCGATGAGCGCTGCGCCCAGGGGCTCGAGGCGGACGAGGCGCGGTGCCGGCACTTCGCCGACCGGACGGTGTCGCTCGCCACCGCGCTCGCGCCGAAGCTCGGCTACGCGGCAGCCGCGGAGATCGTGAAGGAGTCCGTGCGGAGCGGCCGGTCGATCGTGGACGTCGCGGTGGAGAAGGGTGGGCTCGAGCCCGCCGAGGCGCGCCGCGCGCTCGACCCAGCGCGGCTCACGCGCCCTGGCCGTGGGTAGTGCCCATTTCCCCTGCATGGGTCGGAGTACGGACCAGGCTTCGTGTAGGCTGCGGGCGTGAACCGGGCTCCACTCGTCCTCGCCGCGCTGGTGCTGGCCGCCTTCCGGTTTCCCGCCCGCGCGCCGCCCCACAACCCGGGCACGCTCACCGGCGTGCTGCGGCACAAGGGTTGTACCAGCGCACCCTCAGGCGCGACGGTGGGCGTGATCGGGCGCGACGCCACGTCGCGCTCGGACGCGGATGGAAAATTCACGCTCAGTCTTCCTGCCGGGACGTACTCCATCGTGATCGGAGGCCCCGGGCTGGTGTCCGACCAGCGCGTGGACGACATCGCGCTCGCGGCCGGGGAGACGCGCGACCTGGGGCCGGTGGAGGTCTGGCCCGAGGAGCGGCCGGCGGGGTGCGTGCCCGGTGCTCCACAGCCTCCGGCCATCGCCCCGGTGGTCGCCACGGCGCCGGAGACACCCGCCGTGGACCTCCCCGGGGGCGCGGTGGCGGCGACCGCGCCGCCCGCCGACGCCGTCTGGCTGCGCGGCGGGGGAGGGTCGGGCCCGGCACAGTTCGGGTTCCAGGGCAGCGCTGGGCTCGACGACGAGGACGCGCTCGGCCCCTGCGCCTTCGCGCTCGGCCCACAGGGCACCTTGGCGGTGCTGGACGGCCTCAACGGGCGGCTCCTGCGATTCGACGCTCGCGGCGTTCCCCTCCCTGGCTTTCCGCTGCCCTCGCACGGCGCGGAGCCGCTGGTGGAAGCCGACCTGGCGGCCTCCGACGATGGACACCTCTTCCTGTTCACCGCGGCCGACCCGCCGCAGCTCGGCGAGCACGACGCGGCGGGCCGCCTGGTGGCGGGGGGGGCGCTGCCGGCGGCGTTCCGGGGCATCGACCAGCTCCTCCTGGTGAGGCAGAGGCCGCTCTTCCTCATGCAGAACGGCCAGGCCGTCCGGGCCGACCTGGGCTGGGGGGGCATCCGTGCCGAGGGGCCGCTGCCGGGCATTCCAGCCGGGGGCGGGCTCCACGCGCGCGTCGAGCGCGCCGACCGCTGGCGGGTGGTGCTGAAGCTCTCCACCCTCGACGGCCGCGTTCGACGGAGCGTGCAGCTCCACTCCCGCGTTCCGGTCTCGGGAGTGAGGCTGGTGGGCACCGGCCGCCGGGGCGACGTGGTCGTGGCGGTGGACCGGGCAGAAGGGCGCGACGAGGGCACCCCGCGCGCCGAGGTCCTCCTCCTCGCCATCGATCCGCAGGGACACCTCGCGGGCGCGCTGGCCGTTCCCCCGGGCGGCCGCCGGTACGAGTTTCGCGAGTTCGCGCTCGCGGCGGACGGCACCGTGGTGCAGATGCAGTCGGACGCAGCCGAGGTGAGGTTCGTGCGCTGGACGCTCCGGCCGCTGCCGAGGGCCGCGGCGGCGGGCGAGGGGCTCGTCCGAGGGCGGATTTTGGATGGAGCGCAGGCGGGCGCCGGTGCGAGCGTGACAGTGGCCCACTCGAAGAAGCAGGTCGCCGTGGCGGCAGACGGCAGCTTCGAGCTGAGGCTGCCGGCCGGGACCTACCTCGTCCAGATCCGGCGCGCGGCGGCTCAGACGGACTTTCCGCCGCTGGAGATCCGGGTGGCGGTTGCGCCGGGGTCCACGGTCGATCTGGGAAACGTGGCGCTCGCGACGTGGCCGCCCATCCGCGCGACGCCGGTGCCCCCCGTTCCCTTTCCGGCCGAGGCGATACCGCTGCCCCTTCCCGGCGAAAGACCACCGGCTCCTCCGGGCGCGGGTCCCGCCGCCCGACCCACCGATCCCCCGGCCTTGGAGCCGCACTGAGAGCCTGTGAGAAATTCGCTCCCGTCGCCGCAGCGAAGGTCCAGCAACTCCCTCACAGACTCTGAGATCCCTCCATGGGCGTGACCCTCCACCTGTTCACCCTCCCCGACGACGAGCGGGCCCTCTTCCGGGTGCTGGCCCGGGAGGAGCTCACCCTGTTCCCCGAGCTCATCTCGCCCGGCTACGTGGCGCCGCCGGCGAACGAGGCGGCGGCCGCCGGACTCGACCACGACGCCTATTACCTGGCGGCGGAGCGGCTCGGGCCCGTCGTCGTGCACCCCGTGAAGCGCGGCCCGGACAAGGGCATGCTGGTCGTCGAGGAGATCCCCTCGCCGGTGATTCACTTCCGGCGCTCGCTGCAGGACGAGAAGGGTGAGCTGCTCGCGGGCCGGCTCTGGGCGGAGCTCGACATCACCGACGATCCCAGCTCCAGCCTGGGCAAGCACCGCGGCTTGCGCGCGAAGTTCGAGGAGATCCACGGGTTCCTGCGCAAGGCTTTCCGGCGCTCCGAGCCCAAGGGCTTCTGGGTGGGGCCGGCGGCGGCGCGCGCCTGGAAGAGCGAGGGCCTCGTGCTGAGGGAGGCGGGGCACAAGGGCAGGGCGGTCGGGGTGTGGCGCTGAACCACGATTGAGCGGCCGAGCGGTAGCGCTTAGGCTCCTCCCCGGAACCGTCCAACCCTCCACGGAGCCGCCTCGCCATGCACGCACGCCACCTGGTCGCCGCCCTCACCTCATTGCTGGCCCTGAGCGCCGCCGCGGCGGATCCGCAATCCACCTCACCCGTGCCGGCCCCCACCGTCCGCCCGCATCGATCCAAGGCGGCGAAGAAACCGGCGGCCCTTCCCCCGACCGCTGCTCCTGCCCCCGGCGCGCTCGCTCCGCCCGGCGCTGCCTCCCAGCGCGCCGCGAACGACCCGGGGCGGAGGAGGCAGGATGCCGGCGACGCGATGCGCAAGCGCATGGCGGAGAGCGACCGGCTTCAGCAGCGCCGCCAGGAGCTCCGGCGCGAAGGTATGCTCGAGCGGCAGCGGGCCGCGGCCCGGGGGCCTGGAAGCGCAGTCCCGGGCAGTTCGCCAGCCGTGAAGAGGCCGGCCGGGAGCGGGATGGCGCCCATGCCGGGCGGCGCGCCGCCGACGGCGGGGCCCATCCCTTCTGCCGCGCCCTCCGGGTCCGCTCCGCCGCCAGGTCCTGGCCAAACCCCCACCGCGCCGTGAGCGAGCGCGGTCCCGGGACCCCGCCGCCGGACGTCCTTCCGGAGGGCGAGGAGGCGCCACCTCCGGGGGTGCGCTTCATGGGCGCCCTCCGCTGGGCGCTGGTCGCTCTCATGGCGGTGGCGGCACTCGGCGCGTGGATCTCCTTCGCCGCCGACCTCCAGCCTCGCCACGCCGCCGCCGCGGAGCTCTATCGCTGCCCCATGCACCCGGCCGTCGTGCAGGGTGGGCCCGGCGCGTGCCCGATCTGCGGCATGGACCTCGTGCTCGCCGCGGCTCCAGGCGCGGGCACCGCGGCGCCTGCGACGGCGCCTCCCGCGCAGGCCGCCGCTCCGGCAGGCGCCTCCTGGTGCCCCATGCATCCCGAGGTCACCAGCGACGATCCCGAGGCGCGCTGCGAGAAGTGCGGCGGGATGAAGCTCGTGCGGAGGGACGTCCCCGCCGCCGCCTCGCCGCGGCTCGGCGTCCCCGGCCTCGCGCCGGTGGACATCAGCGCCGAGCGCACCCAGCTCATGGGCATGCGCACCGCCCCGGTCCGGAGGACGCGCCTCGCGCCGGAGCTCCGGGCGGTGGGCTTCGTGACCGTGGCCGACTCGGCCGTGAGCGTGGTCTCCGCGCGGACGAACGGATGGATCGAGGAAGTGAGGGTGGCGGGCACCGGCGAGCGCGTGCGCAAGGGCGAGGTGCTCGCGACCTTGTCAGGCCCGGATGTCCAGACGGCGCA
>JBBQEB010000217.1:0-5222 GCA_038320275.1 Myxococcales bacterium
GCTCCGGCAGGTGAATGGCCGCCTGGAGGAGATGGTCCAGCAGCGCACCCAGGCCCTCCTCGAAGGGCTCATCTCCGCGCTCGACTACCGCGACTCGGAGACCCAGTGGCACTCTCGCCGCGTCTCCGTGTACGCGAAGCGGCTAGGTCAACAGCTCGGCGTGGCCGAGCCCGACCTCACCAACATCGAGCACGGCGCGCTCCTGCACGACATCGGAAAGATCGGCGTCCGGGACGGCGTGCTCCTGAAGCCCGGCCCCCTCTCCCCCGACGAGTGGGTCGAGATGAAGAAGCACCCGGAGCTCGGGTGGCACCTCCTGCAGCGGGTGGAATACCTCAAACCGGCCTCCTCCATCGTGCTCCAGCACCAGGAGCGCTGGGACGGAACCGGCTACCCGGCCGGCTTGAACGGCCGTGAGATCGTGCTCGGCGCGCGCGTGTTCCACGTCGTGGACACGCTCGACGCCATGACCAGCAACCGGCCCTATCGCCGGGCCAGGAGCTTCGCGGAGGCCCGGACCGAGGTCCTCCGCTGCCGCGGGACGCAGTTCGATCCCGAGGTGGTGGACGCATTCCTGACCGTCCCGGAGCGCGACTGGGAGTTCATCCGGATCGAGGTGGAGACGGCGGCGGGGCTCGCTCCGGACCTCGCCGAGCGGCCGCCCATGCCGGACCGCTCCAACGGCGCCCGCGCCGTCCGGGCCTGATGGCCTCGGCACCCTTTGCTTGAAGCTCGCGACCTGGAACGTGAACGGAATCCGGGCGCGCGAGGCGCAGCTCCGGGAGCTCGTCGAGCGCGAGACACCGGATGTCCTCTGCCTGCAGGAGATCAAGGCGACACCCGCCCAGGTCCCGGCGCTCCTGCTCGACCCGGGGAGCTACTGGGCCTTCTGGCACGGCGCGTCGGCCTATTCGGGCGTGGCGCTGCACGTGAAGAGATCGATGCACCCCGGCCGCCCGGCCTTCTCTCATCCCCCCTTCGACTTCGAGTGCAGGATGGTGGTGGCCGAGCTGGGGCCGCTCTCCGTCGCCTCGGTGTACGTTCCGAACGGCGGGAAGGACTTCGCCGCGAAGATGCGCTTCCTGGAGGCGCTGGACGGCTGGATCGTGGAGCAGCACGCCGCTGGGCGGCAGCTCCTCGTCTGCGGCGATCTCAACGTCGCGCTGACGGAAATGGACGTACACCCCAGGGAGCGCAAGCCGAACGCCATCGGGCAGCGGGCCGACGAGCGCGCCCTCCTCGCGCGCATCGTCTCCCGGGGGCTGGTGGATCTCGGCCGGGCGCTCCACCCGGACGACGAGGGGCTGTTCACCTGGTGGGCGCCCTGGCGGAACATGCGCCAGCGCAACATCGGGTGGCGCATCGATTACGTCCTCGCCAGCGAGGCGCTGGCGAAGCGCGTGACCCGCTGCGATGCCCTGCGCGAGGTGGGGACGAGCGACCACGGCCCCGTGATCGTGGAGGTCGCCGACGACACGGGCACCGCTTGAGCCCGGCGCAAAGGCGTCACACCGCGACCTCGCCTTCGTTCTCCGACGCCTACCCGAGACCCAGTCCATCGCCGGCAGCGGGCGGCGGGATGGGAGCGGGCTTCACAGCCCCTCCAGCTTGGCCACGATCTCCTTCATGATCTCGCTCGTTCCCCCCGCGATGGTGAGGAGCCGCGCGTCGCGCCAGGCGCGCGCCACGCCCGTCTCGACGACGTAGCCCATGCCGCCGTGGAGCTGCATGCAGTCGTAGGCGACGCGTTGCGCGAGGTCGCAGGCGACGAGCTTGGCCATCGAGATCTCCTTCACCGCCGGCCTGCCGCGGTCGAAGAGATCGGCCGCCCGATAGGTAAGCCAGCGCGCTGCCTCCAGCGACGACCGGTGCTCGGCGAGCTTGTGCCTCCAGACCTGGAAGGCCGAGATCGGCTGGCCGAAGGCGGTGCGCTCCGACCCGTAGCGGAGAGCGTCCTCCAGCATGAGCTCCATCGTCCCCACCGCCATCACCGCGGCCACCAGCCGCTCGCCCCCGAAGTTCTGCATGAGGTAGCGGAAGCCCTGGCCTTCTTCGCCCAGCAGGAAGCGCCGCGGTATCCGGCACGCGTCGAAGTACAGGGTGGCCGTGTCCGAGGCGTGGTTCCCGATCTTGTCGAGCTTGCGGGACACCTCGAAGCCCGGCACGTCGGTGGGAAAGGTGACGAGCGAGAGCCCGGCATGTCCAGGCTCTCCGGTGCGAACCGCCAGGGTGAGGAAGTCGGCCCGCGTGCCATTCGTGATCCAGGTCTTGCTGCCGCTCACCACGAGGTCGCCGCCGTCGTGGCGGGCCGTGGTCCGGATGGCGGCCACGTCCGAGCCGGCGTCGGGCTCGGAGATGGCGAGCGCCGCGACCTTCGCGCCGCGGATGGCGGGCTCCAGGAACTCGCGCTTCTGCTCGTCGGTGCCGAGCTCCGCGATGATGGGGATGGCCATCTCCCCCTGCACCAGCATCGCCATGGCGAGCCCGGCGTTGCGGCAGCGCGCGAGCTCCTCGGCGTAGGCGACCACGTACCAGGCATCGAGCCCGGAACCGCCCCACTCCACGGGCTGCCGGATGCCGAACAGCCCCAGCTCGCCGAAGCGGCGGAACAGCTCGCGAGGAAACTCTCCGGCCACGTCCCAGGCGAGCGCGTGGGGAGCGAGCTCCCGCTCGCAGAGCTCGCGGACGGTGCGGCGAAAGGCGACGTGCTCCGGGGTGAACGGCTCGAAGGCGACCGGCATGCGAGCTTGGCTTTAACCCTGCCCCGGGGGCGCGAGCTTCACGAAGCAGTCGGGGCAGAGGGCGTGCGTGAAGGTGGCGCCGGTGTGCTGGTGACCCCACTCCTCGACGCTCTTCCAGCCTTGCGCCTCGCGCACGGCCTTGCACCAGGCGCAGATGGGCACGAGCCCGGGCGCGGGGGCGGAGCCGGTGAGACCCCTCAGCAGGCGCTCGACCTCCGCCTCGGCGTCCACGGTGGCGAGGAATTCGGCGGGTGGCAGGAAGCTCGGGTTCGGCCGGGCCGTGTTCCCACGGAGAACGATGGGATGGACGCGGATGGCGTCCCGCATCACCTCGGGCCGAAAGGTGGGGCGATGGTACTGGCACAGCGCCAGAGCGTCGTGAGCGGGGAAGAAGTCGGCGAGGCGGGATTCGAATTCCAGGAAGCGCTCCGTCCCGGGGTGCCCCAGCGTCGTCCAGGAGAGGTCCGCCACGATGCGCAACCCGCGCTTTCCTGCGCGGCCGGAGCGCTCGACACCCTCTTCCATGTCTCGCAGCATGATGTCCGGGTCGAACTCCGGGCGGCGGGTCTGGAACGCTTCCGGGCCGGTCAGCATCAGCGCCCCGGACCGCTCGGCTTCCGCCACGTCCACGTCGAGCGCGTGCAGCCCGTGCCGGACCGACGCCGAGAGACCCAGGGGGCCGGCGACGTACCAGCAGGCCTCCCCCGCGTCGAGCCCGGTCCGCAGGCAGGAGGCTGCCGCGATCACCATCTCGTCCACGCTCTCCGCCACCTGACAGGCGTGGTCGTGCAACGCGAGGTTTGCCGAGGGGTTCAGTGTGGTGAGGCTCATGGGCTCCCCGAAGCTCACTTTGAGTATGGCCCATCGCGACGCAGAACGCCAGAATGAGGCGCTCGATCATCCACCGTAGAGGTACACCAGCCCGAGCAGCTCGTGTCCTAGCGGCGTCGCGGTCCACTCCGCCCCCAACGAGGCTCGCCCGAGGTGAACCCGTCCCCCCCCGCTCAGGCTGTAGGTCGTCCGGGGGCTCGCGAGCGGCAGCCAGCGCCAGGTGGCCGAGGCCAGCAGGGAGGCGCGCTGCCCGATGAGAAGCCGGACCATGCCACCCGGGCCGAAGCCGGGCCGCAGGCCGTGGCCACCGAGACCGTGCAGATCCGGCGCGCCCAGGAGCTCGGCGTCGGCGGTGGCCGAGACCGCCAGCGCCTCGTTCGCCGTGACGAGCGCGGGCCCGCCGCCCACCTCGAACCGGCCGGCCACGCACCCGGCGCAGCCGCGATCGGTCACGCGCGCGGCACCGGCCTTCATCTTCCAGGAGACGCGCCGCTCGAAGCGGTCGAACACGTTGAGGCTGGTCGCGTCGACCAGCAGCGCCTCGTCGAGCCGCAGGGAGCCCGCCCGCGGAGCCCAGGCGGCGCGCACCTTCACGAACTCGAGCTGCGTGCGCCCGGAGAAGCCGGCCGGTGGATCGAGGAGGTCGTGCAGGGCGAGGCGTCCCTCGAGCAGCGTGATGGGGCCATCGGCGGTCGAGCCGCCGCCGCCGAGGGCGAGGCGCATCGAACCGTGGCCGCGCTCGGGGCCGCCGGTGGCCGGAGGCGGGATGACGAGGGGCGGGCTGGGCAGCCCGAGCGCGCTGCGCTCCTCCAGGAGGCGCTGGCGCAGCCGCTCGGCCCCGGCGTCGGTGCCCTGCACGATGGCGCGGCCGCTCCGGACGTCCACCAGGTCGAGCGCCGTGTCGAGCACGTGCACGCGGGCTTCGGGCGTGAGCGCGCGAAGGGCCTCCGCCGAGCTCGCGCCATCCGCCAGCTCCATGGCGGCGTCGATGCCCGCCCCGTCCAGCCCAGCCGCCCGGGCCGCGAGCTGCGTGCGCGCCGAGGGGCGGAAGCGGACCGCGCGCACCAGGCCGGGGTTCGCGAAGAGCGCCTTCACGGCGTCGGCCGGCAGCGTCACCGGGCCGAGCTGGCCCAGGAGCCGAAGGCGTGGCGCGGCGGCCTCCAGCGCGCCGAGCACGTGATAGGAGCAGTTCTCGGTGAGGTAGTAGTAGTCGAAATAGGTCTGGCCCAGCTCCCACAGGTGCCGCACCAGGAGGTCGATCTCCGCGGGCTCGAGCGCGAGCTCGTACTGCCAGAGGTCGCGCGACTCGTAGTCGGCGTACTCGCGCACCTTGTAGAAGAACGGCCTCGCGGTGAACTCGCCCCGGAAGAAGCCGAAGAGGCCCTTCGCCGCGTACAGGAATGCATTGGAGGTGTTCGCCGTCGCCGAGTAGTCGACGCCCTGGTCGATGAGGTCGAAGCGCTCGCCAACCTTGCCGGCGTCCTCCTTCCCCAATCGGAGAAAGGTGTGCCCGAACGCGGAGGCGGGATTGTTGAGGTAGTACGAGGAGAAGACCAGCACGACCGAGCGGGCCGACATGCGCGTCGCGAAGGCCTGGAAGCGTGGGCACTCACGCGGTGGCAGGCGCGCGGGATCGATGTCGCGCGCGGA
>JBBQEB010000218.1:0-5102 GCA_038320275.1 Myxococcales bacterium
TGGAGAGACCCGGGTCCACGGCGAGCAGCTCGAGCGGAAGGATGGCGTGGGGGCTCGCCGCCAGCGCTGGCTCGGCACCGCCCAGCTCGACGACGCGGTCGCGGGTGAGGAGCGTGAAGAGAGCGTTGAACTTGTGGAAGAGCTCCGCCAGCCACTGGACGGCGAGGTGCTCCGGGGCGAGGACGAGGACCCGGTCCGCGAGGCCGATCTGGCGCAGGCCCGCGAACACCAAGCCCGCCTCGACCGTCTTGCCGAGCCCGACCTCGTCGGCGAGGACGAACCGCGGCACCCGGTCGGCGAGGACGCGGCCCGCCGCGCCGACCTGGTGCGGCAGGACGTGGATGCGCGAGGAGAGCAGCGCCCCCAGCCCGTCCGCTCGCCGGAGCGCCTCGAGGCGCGCCACGCGCGAGCGCATGCGGAACGCGGAGGCCGCGCCCGCCTGGCCCGCCGCGAGCGCCTGGAGGGGCCCCTGAGCGGAGACCTCCTCGATCGGAGTGTCCTGCGGCACCGCCGTGAGCGCCGGATCGCGACCGGAGACCACCGTCACTCCGTCCCGGCCCGCGAAGCGGACCGCGAGCCGGCGACCCTCCTCCGCGACCTGGATGACGACGCCCACGCCCCAGGCTCGCTGGGCTCGATGAACGACCTTCATGCCTGGTTCCCAGTGCACCGAGCCTCGTAGTCCGTCGTCGCGGGGGTCCCTGGAGCTTAGGTTTTCTCGCAGCCTGCCGCCGCGTCTCGGGCCAGGTCCCGCGGCGCGCCGCCCCCGGGCCGTTGACAGGCCCTGCCGGTCAAGCTAGAAACGCGCCCTGCTCGCGCCCGGAGAGGGCGGATAGCTCAGCGGTAGAGCGTCGCCCTTACAAGGCGAGGGTCGCAGGTTCGAAACCTGCTCCGCCCAAGCTGCATCGCATTTGGGGGTGTTAGTTAAGCTGGTTATAACGCCGGCCTGTCACGCCGGAGGCCACGGGTTCGAGTCCCGTACACCCCGCCAGTAAAGAGGCCGGGATTTCCTCGGGAAAACCGACGGGGGTCCCGGCCGAATCTTTCCCTGCAGCAAGGCCCTGAAGCAAGGTGCAGCAAACTGCGTGGGACCCGCTGGAACGGCTGAACGTCTTACACCGCTCGCAGGCGCGAATTTCGGCAGACCGAAGTCCTCGCGGTCTGGGGCAAGCTCGACGTGCGGGCAGCGGGGCGCGATCGGTTCGCGGTCCCGCTTGGCATTCACGCGAGCTCGACAGGTGTGCCGGTATCCCTCGACGATGCGGGACCTGCCGTGTCCGAGGTACTTCCACGTGTACGAGAAGTTCCCGTACGCGAAGGAGCCCTCGCGCGAGTGGTTCTGGCCGCTCCTCGATGCCATGCGAGGGAGCCGCGTGTGAGCCACGTGTGAATCTCCGGCGCGAGGCACCGAGAGCCGCCGCGCTCGGGATCGGATGCGGCTTCCCTGGCCGGCCGCTCACATCGAAGAACCAGATCAGAAGAGGGTACCCGTTCAACGTCGCACCAGGATGCCTTCTCTCCGGGCCGGAAACCGTCGCCGCACCCTGGCAGCTTCTGCATCATGTCCGCCCTCGTCCGGGGCGAAGGCGCCCAGCCCGACCAGGAGGAACCGATCGAACGCCTCACCGACGAGATGGCGGCCCTGCGCGCGGCGATCCCAGGCAAGTAGCCGCCTCGTCCAGCCTGGCGAGCCGGCAGGATCGACGCGCCCTCGTGACGCGCCGATCCGTCGCCAGAAGGCTCACCACCGCTTCGACCGCTTCCGCGTGAGCCCACCCGAGGTCCGCGGCTTGTGCGGCGTCTTCGGCTTCTTCTCCTCGAAGCGGTCGGCCATCGCGTCCTGAGCGCCCGTCGAGAGCTGCACCCCCGCCTGGCACAGGACCGCAACCGCCTCGGCGTGCTTCGATCCGCGCGAGCCGCGCGTCACGCCCGCCTTCATGCTGGTCCGGAAGGCGGCGCTGTCGGCGTAGGCGGCGCTGTTGGCGACGGTGGCCATGACCCGCTCGCAGGCGACAGCCGCGGAGGCGCGGCCACGGGAGCGGAGCGACAGGAGGAGCTGGTGCATGACGCGCTTCGCCTCCCCGAACTCGCCGCCTCTCGCTCGCGTCTCGGCCTCGATCTGCGCCCGCACGAGCTGCGCCAGGGCGACCACCTCGTCCACCTCGCGGGTCGGCTCGAGCTGGCCCACCACCGCCTTGAGCGCGCCCTTCCTGGGCTGCGTCATCTCGGCTGGCGGGGCGAGGGTGGCGATCTCGTCGGTGAAGGTGACGAGCCCGAAGAAGTCTCCGGGCGCCAGGTGGTCGACGAGCTTCATCACCGACTGCTTCGCGTAGTGGAGCTTCGCCCCCTGCATCGACCCGGAGACGTCGATGACCGGGAGCACGCACACCGGCGGACGGCGCTTCTGCCAGTCGACGCTGGGGGCGCGGAGCTCGACGGCGAGGTGCAGCTCCTTCGGAGCGTCGAACCGGATCTTCTCGTGGGTGAGGCGGGCGGTGGTTTTCATGTCGTCCACGGTAGCGACGGCACAGACACGCACTCGGCGTCCTCCCCTCCCGGGGCCGTGTCCGTCCCCCGAGTACGTTCCATTGCGAGAGGACGACCGACGCCATGCGAACCTTCCCCGACCTTCGCTTCCGCGGCGTCGCCACCGACGCCCATCGCGCTCAGGAGCTGCTCGACCTCGGCGAGTATCGCGAATCGCGCGACCTCTTCACCCAGGTGCGCGCCCGGAGCCTCGTGCTAGGGGCGATCTGAACATGGCCGCCGTCCGCCAATACGACGCCTTGGGGCGCCTCCTCACCGTGGCGCGGGCGCTCGCCGTGCGCCGCAGGGTGAAGCTCCTGTACCGCGATGCCCAGAGCGAGGAGACGGAGCGCGAGGTCGATGCGCTGGCGCTCTCCTGGCGCGGGGGCCAGTGGCTCCTCGCGGCCTGGTGCCACCGGCGCAAGGCCTTCCGGCACTTCCGCGTCGAGCGCATCGCCGCAGCGCGCGTGCTCGACACGCCTGTATGCAGCGACAGGGCACCTCCCGGCTTCCACGCGCGGTTCTTCTCGAGCGTGGGCTACCTCGAATCCGGCAAGCGCCCACCCATCCTCGTCACGCTGCGGCTGCGCGCTCCGCTGGGACGGTTCGCACGGGAGCTCTTCCCGGCGGCGCTCCTCGAGCACCCCGGGTCGCGACCTGGCTCGTCTGGAAGGGCGAGACCACGCGCGAGGAGCTTTACGCGGCGTTCGCGAAGGACTACGGGTCCGATGCCGACGCCAACGAGAAGAAATGGACGCGCGACAAGCGCGATCTCAAGAGGCTCGGGATCCCCATCGTCTTCGTGGAGGAGGAGGGCGAGAACGGCGTCTACGTCGTCGACCGCAGTTCCTGCATGCTCCCCAAGCTGGAGTTCGAGCCCGAGCAGGCCGCCGTTGTCTGGACGGCGGGACAGGCGGCGCTGCGCACGCACGACCACCCCCTCCGCGACGATCTGGAGGTCGCCCTGCGCAAGCTGGTGGTCGGCGCGAAGGGGCTGCCGCCCAGGGCCGCTACCCTGGAGACCGACGGCGTCGTGCTGGAACAGGAGCAGGTGCGCGAGTGGCTCGAGGTGTTGACCGACGCGGTCGAGCGGCAAAAGCAGGTCGAGCTCGTCTACCGGAAGCCGGGGGGCGAGGTCACCGAGCGCCGCGTGGACGTGTACGGCTATGCCTGGCGGCGCGGCGGTTGGATCTTCGTCGGTCACTGCCACCTCCGGAACGCGGTGCGCGTTTCCCTGCTCGAGCGCGTGCAGTCGCTGGCGCTCGCGCCCGGCGGCAAGAAGAAGCCCGACTACCGCATCCCGGACGACTTCGACGTCCGGACCTGGTCTCGCCAGGAGCCGTGGGACTACCTCGTCCACGAGCCGCGCGAGGTGCGCGTCTGCTTCAGGGGCTCCCTGGCCAAGATCGCCCCGCAGCTTCTGCCGCAGGCTGAGCTGACGCGGGAGCCCGACAACGCGCGCGCCGCGCGGCTCGTCGTGCGCAACCTCCGCGGACTCGTGCGGCAGGCGCTGGCGTGGGGCCCGGAGGCGGAGGGGCTCGAGCCTCCCGAGGCGCGCCAGCTGGCTCGCGAGATGCTCGCCGGCCTCGCGGCCCGGCTCGGCCACGAGGCACGGTGAAGAAGCGAAAGCCGAGCCCGCGAAAGGCGATGAGCGGCCCCGTCGCGCTGGTGCGGCGGATGTTGCTCCTCATCCCCGCCGCCTGGAAGGCCGGGCCGGAGGGCCTCGCGCTCGACCGCGCGGTCAAGCTCACCGGCGCCCGGAGCGACAGGGAGCTCGAGGAGCTCGTGACTGCGGTCGGCGCGTTCGAGCTCGGCCCGTCGATGCCCGAAGACTTCCTCGCCGTCAGCGTCGTCAACGGGCGCGTGGTCGTCGACCGGGCGCTGCACCTCGTCACCCCGCCGTCGTTCTCGCTCCGCGAGGGCGCGGCGCTCGTGGCCGCGCTGCGGCCGTTCGAGGACGGCGGCGGCAAGGCGGTCGCGTCGTCGCTTCGCAAGCTCCGCAAGGCGGTGCCCGAGCCGTTCCGGAAGCAGGCCGACGACCTGGCCCGCGCCATGGACTTCCAGGTGAACCCGCCCGGCGAATGGGCGGACACGCTCGCCGAGGCCATCGACCGCCGGCTCGAGCTGGCGGTCGAGTACCGCGCCGAGGGAACCGGCACGGCCGGCCGGCGGACGCTGGAGCCCCGGGCGGTCTTTCACCAGGATGGACACTGGTACTCGCCGCCTGGAACGTGGAGAAGGGCGCGGAGCACCTGTTCCGGCTGGACCGCATCGCCTCGGCCGTCCTCGGCACTCGCGTGTTCGGTGAGCACAAGGGTCCGCCGCTCGAGCGCTACCGAACGAAGCACCTCTACTTTCAGTCCGGCGGCGAGCGCGACGTGAAGGTCCGCTTCACCGGTGCGGCGGCCGCTCCGGCGCTGGAGCGCTGGCCCCAGCAGACCACCCGCAACGGCGACGGCAGCGTCACCGTCACGGCCCGCATCACGCCGAGGAACTTCCTGTACGGCTGGGTGCTGGGCTACGGAGGCCAGGCCGACATCGAGGCACCCGACGACGTGCGCCAGGGGCTCGCCACG
>JBBQEB010000219.1:0-5076 GCA_038320275.1 Myxococcales bacterium
GGGTCGAGGTCGGGGTCGAGGTCGAGGTCGGGGTCGCTACTGCGCCCGCTCGTACTGCACCGGCCAGGGGGTCTGGGCGTGCACGCGCGGGGCGGCGTGGAGCGGCCAGTAGGGGTCTCGCAGGAGCTCGCGGGCCAGGAAGACGAGGTCCGCCTGCCCGGTGCGCAGGATGTGCTCCGCCTGCTCCGCGGCGGTGATGAGCCCCACCGCGCCGGTGGCGATGCCCGCCTCGCGCCGCACGCGCTCGGCAAAGGGGGTCTGGTAGCCGGCGCCCACCGGCACCTTGGCGTTCGGGACGAGCCCGCCGCTCGAGACGTCCACCAGGTCGACGCCGAGCCCGCGCAGGCCGCGGCAGAGCTCCACCGTTTCGTCCGGCGTCCACCCGCCCTCCGCCCAGTCGGTTGCGGACACGCGCACGAGGAGGGGAAGCCGCTCCGGCCAGACCTCCCGGACTGCAGCGATGACCTCGCGCGGGAAGCGGGCGCGGTTCTCGAAGGAGCCGCCGTAGCGATCGGTGCGGCGGTTCGAGAGGGGCGAGAGGAACTGGTGCAGGAGGTAGCCGTGCGCGGCGTGGAGCTCGACGGCGTCGAAGCCGGCGCCGAGGGCGCGCCGCGTCCCCTCCACGAAGGACGCCGTCACCGCGCGCAGACCGGCCTCGTCGAGCGCGTCCGGCAGCGGGTGCCCCGCCGCGAAAGGCACCGCGCTCGGCCCCACCACCTTCCAGCCGCCGGCGCTCTCTCCCAGGGGTGCGCCCCCGTCCTGCCAGGGCGCGCCCACGCTCGCCTTGCGCCCAGCGTGGGCGAGCTGCAGGCAGGTGGCGGCTCCCTGCTCCTTCACGAACCGGACGATCCGGGCCAGCCCCTCCACCTGCGCGTCCTTCCAGATCCCGAGGTCGCGAGGAGAGATGCGGCCGCGCGCCTCCACCGCCGTGGCCTCGAACGCGACCAGTCCCGCGCCGCCCACCGCCCGGCTCCCGAGGTGGACGAGATGCCAGTCGGACGCGAAGCCGTCCTGGGCGGAGTACTGGCACATGGGAGAGACCGCGATCCGGTTCCGCAGCTCGAGCTCGCGCAGGGTGAGAGGGGTGAAGAGCATGGCCCCCGGATCTGCGAGCGAGGAGAGCCTGGCGCAAGACATCCAGGGCACAGGCGCGAGCCGCGCGTTAGGCTGTCGCGCGCGCATGAAGCCGACGAACCGCCCGCTCACGGTGGTGGCGCTCCTGCTCGGGATGTTCCTCGCGGCCATGGAGATGACCGTCGTCTCGACGGCCATGCCCACCGCGGTGGGCGACCTCGGGGGCGTGCACCTCTACGCCTGGGCCTTCAGCGCCTACATGCTCACCGCCACGGTGACGGTGCCCATCCATGGCAAGCTCGCCGACCTGCGCGGGCGGAAGCCGGTGCTCCTCGCCGGGCTGGGGCTCTTCCTCGCGGGCTCCTTCGCCTGCGGCCAGGCCACCTCCATGCAAGGGCTCATCGCCGCGCGCGCGCTGCAGGGGCTCGGCGCCGGCGCCGTGCAGCCGGTCGCCGTCACCATCGTCGGCGACCTGTTCGACGTGCGCGAGCGCGCCCGCTGGCAGGGCGTGTTCGGATCGGTCTGGGGACTCGCCGGCCTCGTCGGTCCGCTCCTCGGAGGCGCCATCGTGCACGTCCTCTCGTGGCGCTGGGTGTTTTACGTGAACTTGCCCTTCGGACTCGCGAGCGCGGTGGTGCTGACCTTCGCGTTCCACGAGCGCGTGGAGCGGCGCGATCACAGGCTCGATATCCCCGGGGCGCTCCTGCTCTCGGTGGCGGTGCTGGCGGCCCTCCTGTCGGCGCGCTCCGCAGCGGCAGCCGCCCTCGGCTTGCCCGTCGCGCTCGCCGCCACCGCCGCCTTCCTGGCTGTGGAGCGCCGCACGCCGGAGCCGCTCCTGCCTCTCGACCTGTTCCGCCAGCGGGTCATCGCCGTCAGCTCGGCCATCGGAGCGCTGGTGGGCGCAGCCATGATCTCGATGGTCACCTACGTCCCGCTGTACGTGCAGAGCGTGCTCGGGGGCTCACCCACCGGCGCAGGTACCGCCATCGCCCCCATGGCGATCGGGTGGCCGGTCGCTTCAGCGCTGTCGGGGAGGCTCCTGCCGCGCCTCGGCTACCGCACCCTCATCCGCGGAGGGCTCCTCCTCACGGCCTCCGCGGCGCTGGGGATCGCCCTCCTGCTCCGGCCCGGCGCGAACCCCCTCCTCCCGCGGCTGCTCACGGGCGCCTACGGCCTCGGGCTCGGCTTCGCCAACACGCCGCTCATCATCGCGGTCCAGTCGAGCGTGCCCTGGAACCGCCGCGGCGTCGCCACCGCGAGCACCATGTTCTTCCGCACCATCGGAGGCACGCTGGCGGTCGGGATCCTGGGCGGCATCCTGGCCGCGACCCTGGCAGGCAGCGGGGCGGCTCCGGCGTCCGTCGACCGCTTGCTGGGGCCGGAGCGCAGCCAGCTTCCGGTGGACCTCCTTCGAGCTCTCGCCTCCGTCCTGGAGGGCGGACTGACCCACATCTTCTGGGCCATCTTTGCGCTGGCGTGCCTCGCGGTGGCGGCGAGCTTCTACTTTCCGCCCCTCGCCGTGGCGGGGCCTTCGGGCTCGGCGGGAGCGGGTCCACGGCCGGTCGAGGGCGGGGCCGCGCCCGGCGCTCCGGAGGGCGTGGAAAGCGCGCCAACGTGAGCGTCTCGTACGCTTTCCCCTGTGGCGGACAGCGTCGCGTGTTACATGAGGCGCGCGAGGCGCCCGAATCCGGCGCGCCCTTCACCTACCCCCTCATCGTCGGCGTGCCGCCGCAGGAGGAGCGTCGCCATGGCCCCGAGAAATCCAGGATCGTTGAAGCGCCAGAAGGAGCTCGCCCGCCAGCAGCGCCAGCGGGAGAAGAAGGTCGAGCGCGACGAGCGCAAGACCGCCGCCAAGGACCGTCCCAAGTCCGAGGGGAGCGAGGACCCGGACATCGCTGGGATCGTGCCTGGCCCGCAACCCATCCTCGAAGAATAGGCGGCGGGCGGCTCGCGCTCGTGCCTCGACCCAGGCATGGTGACGTGACGAGAGCGACGAGACCGAAGCGAGGCAGGCGCCCGAGGAGGGAGCAGCGGAGTCGTAGCAGCGCTACGGCGAGCAGCGGAGCGACGAGGCCGCCTGCCGCAGCGAGAGGATCGGCGCTCGCAGGAGGCGCTGTGCCTGGGTCGTGGCATCTAGAACCTCCCGTGGAGGCGGCTCGCGGCGAGGGCCGTGGCGGTGCCAGCCGCCATCGCCGCGTAGGCGGCGGGCAGGAGGCGCGCGCCGCGCGAGAGGGCGAGGTGCCCGCCCGCGGCGCCGAGCACCGCGAAGAGGATGCCGGCAGAGTGCGGGACCACGCCCGAGCGGGCCCCCAGCAGCGCCGCGCAGAGGCCGCACAGAGCCGCGGCGGCGACCCGCAGTCGCGCAGCGGCCGCAGGCAAGCCAAGGCGGGCGATGTCGCCGATGACGGCGTCGCCTTGCCGATACCCCGCCCGGAAGAGCGTCATGCGCAGAGAGAGATGGATCGCGTTGTAGAGCGTAAGCGCCAGCACGACGCCAGGCCAACCGATCGCCAGGGCTCCGAGCGCCGCCAGGGCCCCCACGAAGGGACGAAGAGCGGTCCAGAAAAAGCCGTCGCCGATGGCGGCGAGCGGCCCCTGCAGCGTGCTCTTGTAGATCTCGACCTCACGCGGTCGCTCCTGTCCCGCCGCCACCTTCTCCTCGTGGTGGAGCGCGCCGCCCAGGATGGCGGCGGCGGTGTAGGGGTGGCAGTTGAAGAACCCGAGGTGGCGCTCCATCGCGGCGCGCCGGCGTTCCGGATCCCCTGCGTAGAGCGCCCGCAGCGCGGGATCGACGGCGTAGGCGAACCCGAGGTTCTGCATGCCGCGGCGGTTCCAGGCCGCCTGCAGGAAGAGGGACCGGAAGAAGCAGTGCGCGAGCGTGGAGCGTGAAAGGGTCATCCCCCACCTCCGGCCAGCGCCGCCGACCCGGCGAGGAGCGCGCCGGCCGCGAGGGCGGCGTGGAAGTACACGGGGGCGCGCAGGTCCCGCAGCGCGCGAGCGCCCGAGGCGCACGCGAACCCTGCGAAGACCGCCCACCCCATCCCCAGCGGCCCGAGCGCCGCGGGTGCGCGGAGCAGGAGCGCCGAGACGATCGATCCGGCGATCGCCGCCCCGGCGGGCGCGAGCACGAGCCCGACCCCGAACGGCAGCGCGAGGCCGAGCAGGTTCACCTGCGCCATGCCGGCGCTGGAACCGGTCGCGAGGGCCTCGTGCGCCCGCTCGAGGAGGCGATCGTTCCACCGCTCCGCCATTCGCTCGGCGCTGCGGCCCACGAGCGCCATCGGTGCGCCGAGCGCGACGGAGAGGACGGCGATCGCCGGCAGGACCGCCGGGCCTGTGAAGCCCGCAGCGGCCAGAGCGCGGGCGGCGATCACCGTCGCACCGGTGATGACCGCGGTCCCGAGCGCTTCGTGGACCGGGAGTGAGGCGCCCAGGTTCACCGCGCCGAGCCAGAGGAGCTCGAGCGGGACGCCGACGAAGAGCCCGGCCACCGGGTCGCCGAGGGCGAGGCCAGCGAGCGTTCCCAGGACCACAGGCCTCGCGAGCATGGCCTGGAGAAATCCCTTGCGCTCGACCGCAGCTAGACCCGCGACGACTCCGAGGACGAGGTAGGTCATGGCCGCCCACCCGCCGGGCGGGAGGGCGTGCCCGCGGCCCAGCGCCGCGCCAGCTCGGCCGATCCCACTGCCGGGTCGGAGGGGACCGCGCGCGCCTCCACCCTGAACCCTCGTGCCTCGAGCGCGCCGACCGAGGCCAGCTCTCCCTCGGAGAGGAAGACCGAGTGCGTGATGGGGCGCCGGTGCCCGTCGAAGTGGATGTTGCCGAGGTTGAGGAGCGGAACCTGTGCGGGCGTGAGGCCCCGCCCGACTGCGCGCATCAGCGGCTCGAGGTCGCGAAAGAGGACGAGGATGCGCTCCGGCGAGGAGGCGAGCTGCGCCCAGTCCGGAGCGGAGCTGGGCAGGATGTCCGCCGGGAGCTCCGGGGGAAGCGCGAGGGTCATGG
>JBBQEB010000220.1:0-5072 GCA_038320275.1 Myxococcales bacterium
CCGCGGAGGGTCCCGCCCGCTCCTCCTGTCACTCGAGGATCGCTCCCTCCGGCATGGGCGGCATGGGCGGCACCTCGCGCGCGAGCCAACTGGGGACGGGCAGCCCCTTGGCGCGCAGGAAGACGGGGTTGAAGAGGCGGGAGGCGTACACCGCCCGAGCCGGATGAGCGGGGTGTTGCCGATGCTGCCGGTGAGCCCGTCCCTCACCTTCATCGACATGGCTCCTCCGTGAGCCTCAGGCCGGCAGCCCGTCGAGCGCGCGAGCGAGGTCCGCCACCAGATCCTCGGGGTCCTCGATACCGACCGAGAGCCGGATGATGCCGCCGGTGATGCCGGCGCGCTCGCGCGCCTCGGGGCTCATGGAGGCGTGCGTCATGGAGGCGGGGTGGGCCACCAGGCTCTCCACGCCTCCCAGCGACTCGGCGAGCGTGAACCACCGCAGCGTGCGTAGGACGTGATCCACGCGGTGGGGGCGGCCGTCCACCAGCTCGAAGCTCAGCATGGCTCCGAACCCGCGCTGCTGGGTCCGGGCGAGCGCGTGCTGAGGATGGCTCGAGAGCCCGGGAAAGTGCACGCGCGAAACCTGCGGGTGGGCGGCGAGAGCGTCCGCCACCCGGCGCGCGCCCGCCTCGTGCGCCTTCATGCGGACCGCGAGCGTCTTCAGGCCGCGCAGGACGAGGAAGGCGTCGTGCGGGCTCTGGGAGGCGCCGAGGAGGTTGTTCATCGACTGGATCCGCTGCACCAGGGCGGCGCGACCGCGAGGGGCGACCACCGCCCCGCCCACCACGTCGCTGTGGCCGTTGAGGTACTTGGTGGTGGAGTGGACCACCAGGTCCGCCCCGTGCTCGAAGGGCCGCTGCAGGGCGGGCGAGAGGAAGGTGTTGTCCACCACCACCAGCGCCCCTCGTGCGTGAGCCAGCTCCGCCACCGCGCGGATGTCGGTGAGTCGCAGGAGCGGATTCGACGGCGTCTCGATCCAGATCATCCCCGTGCCCGGCCGGAGCGCCGCCTTCACCGCCGCCAGGTCGCCGAGATCGAGGTAGGTGACCTCGAGGCCGTAGCAAGCCCTGGCGTGCTCCAGCATGCGGAAGGTGCCGCCGTAGAGATCGATCGTGGCGAGGACATGACTCCCGTGCGGCAACAGGTTCAAGGCGACCAGCACGGCTGCCATGCCGGTGGTGGTGCAGGTCGCGCCCCCACCGCCCTCCAGCGTGGCGATGGCCTCCTCCAGCGCCGCGCGTGTGGGGTTTCCGCTTCGCGTGTAGTCGTAGCCCGCGTTGGTACACACGTCGCGGAAGGCGAAGGTGGAGGTCTGGTAGATCGGTGGGGTCACCGCACCGTAGGCAGGGTCGGGCGGCACGCCGGCGTGCACGCACTGTGTGGCGAGCGCCGCGCCGGGCACGAGCGGCGCGCGCTCGGTCCAGCCCGCCGTGACCGGCGAGCCAGCGGGGACGATGGTGAAGTGGTACGCCGGGTTTCCCGGGACGTTGGCATCGAGATGGACGTTGTCGGACATGGGGCGGGGTCAGGCCTCGGCCGTGCTGGGCGCGTGAGGGGCCTCTACGTAGCGGATGGCCGTCATGAAAGCGTGCTCTCTGGCCTCGGCGAGGGACCGCGCGGTCCCGACGCAGGACCCGGAGGTCAGCCGCGCGCCTCGCCCGCGGCGGCCTCGACCGGCGCGCCCTTCGCGTCGTCCGAAGACCGACGCCGCGGATTCAGGACCGCGACCGCCGCAGTGCCGAGGGCGCGTGAGGTCGCCTTGCGGGAGCGGGCGCGGAGCGAGGGACGGGCGGTTTGCCCGGGGACGTCGTCGAGCGCTCGGGCCACCGCCTGCAGCAGGCGCCTCGCGTGGACCACATGCGACGGCGGGAACTGCCCGAGCGCCCCGCGCACCGCGCTGTCCACCTCTTCCAGGCTGGCGTCGTCGATGCGCCGACCGCGGGCCGTGAGCGACAGGATGATGCGGCGGCCATCGCGCGGGTCGGGTGCACGGCGCAGGAGCTTGCGCCGCGTCAGCTCGTGCAGGAGCGGGGTGAGGGTGCTGGGGTGCACGTGGAGGACGCCGGCGACCGACCCGGCGGAGAGCCCGGGGGTCTGCCCCACGATCCGGAGCACCAGCCGCTGGCTCTCGGTGATGCCGAACCGGGTGACGAGCTCCTTCCCGCGCGCGGCGAGGGCATGGTCGAGCGCCCAGAGCTCGCCCATGAAGTCGAGGACGGGGCCGAGCGCGCTCCGGGTCGAGTCCCGATTCATGCGTCCATCGTACATGCGGGGGCCTCGGTCCGCGAGCCGGGCGGGCGAGCGGCTGGCCCGCGGGGCTCGCCTCGACGATCGAAGAGCCACGGCGAGGCCGCGCCGATCGCGCGGGGCGGCGCCGAGCGGCTCGTTAGAGTTCGGCCATGCGAAGCCATCCCGCGAAGCTCCCGCCGCCTCCCCGGATCCGGGCATCGGCGCTCCTCCTCGCGCTGGTGCTCCCCGCCTGCGGCAACGCGGCGGACGGCGCCTCGCGCGGCGGCGCGGGGAGTGGCGCCACCGCGGTCCCTGCGGGCTCGGGCTGGCGCGACGACGCCCCAGGGGTGCGGCACAGGATCTCCGCCGACGCGTTGCCTGCCCCGGGGGCCACGCGATCCTCGAGCAATGGCCCGCAGGTGGTGCCCATGCCGGCTGGCGCCCGGCTCCGGGTCCCTGCGGGATTCAGGATCGACCTGTTTCAGGCTGGCCTCACGAATCCCCGCGTCCTGCGGGTGGCGCCCAACGGCGATGTCTTCGTCGCGGAGACCGGCGCCGGCCGCGTGCGGGTCCTCCGCGCAGGCGCGGGAGCGCGCGCGCCGGACCGCAACGAGGTCTTCGCGTCGGGCCTCGATGCGCCCTTTGGCATCGCCTTCTTCCCACCCACCGGCGAGCCGCGCTTCGTGTACGTGGCGACCACCAACACGGTGGTCCGGTTCCCTTACGCGAGTGGGGACCTGAAGGCGCGAGGGCTCGCGGAGACGGTCGTTTCCCAGCTCGCGCCGACGTCGGATGGCCACTCCACCCGCGACCTCGCCTTCTCCCGCGACGGGTCGCGCATGTTCATCTCGGTGGGCTCGGCCTCCAACGTGGCCGACGGGCTGCCGGCGAAGAGCGGCGCCGAGGTGCGCGCCTGGGAGGCGGCGCACGGGCTCGGGGCCGCCTGGGGTGACGAGGAGCGGCGGGCGGACGTGCTGGTGGCCTCCCCGGAGGGCAGTGGGCTGCGCGCCTTCGCCACCGGGCTGCGCAACTGCGCCGGCCTCGCGGTGAGCCCGGCTGCCGGCGACCTCTGGTGCGTCACCAACGAGCGCGACGGCCTGGGAGACGATCTCGTGCCGGACTACGCCACGCGGGTACGAGAGGGGGCCTTCTACGGCTGGCCCTGGTGGTACCTCGGCGACCACGAGGACCCGCGCCGGCGCGGCGAGCGGCCGGACCTCCAAGGCAAGATCACCGTTCCGGACGTGCTCTTCAAGGCCCACTCCGCCTCGCTGGGGCTCACCTTCTACGGCGCCGCGGCGAACGCGCCGGCGGCGTTCCCGAGCGAGTACACCGGCGATGGCTTCGCCGCCCTTCACGGTTCGTGGAATCGCGCCGAGCGCACCGGCTACAAGGTGGTGCGCATCCTCATGCGGGCGGGCGTGCCCACCGGCGAGTACGAGGATTTCCTCACCGGCTTCGTGGTGGACGGCGCGCGCGTCTGGGGCAGGCCGGTGGGTATCGCGGTGGGCCAGGACGGCGCCCTGCTCGTGAGCGAGGACGGCAACGGGACCGTCTGGCGGATCGCGCCGGAAGCGCCATCCACTCAGGGGAAAGGCAAGGTGAAGGGCGGGCCGGCCGCCCCGGCGAAGCGCTGAGAGCGGTCTCTGCGATGAGAGAACCGCGCGTCAACGCCAGGCGCCCGGGCGCGCGTACAGCTGCACCAGCGGGACCTCGTCGAGGTAGAGGCCCGCCACCGGCGCAGGAACCTGGATCGGGTCGTCGGGCGCGCCCTTCCCGAAGGCCGTCCAGGTGCGGAGCTCCTTGTCCCTGAATTCCTGGTGGTACTGCCAGATCGAGATGTCGGCCTCCTCCGGCCCGTTCACCCAGCGCAGATCTCGCCGCACCCGGCCGTCCCGCTTCCAGGCCTCCACCGCCAGGAACGCCGTCTCCTGCCACCAGACCCGCGCGCCCGGCGCCGCATGCGACGCGAGCTGCGGGAGGAGGCCCACCACCGCATCGCCCCAGAACTGGCGCTGCATGCCCAGCGTGGCCGCGCCGGGCGCTCCGCCGGCGAGCTCGTTGTACGCCGCCGTGCCGTACGGATGGACGTGCGCGACCTGCCAGGCCGCCGGAACGAGCGCCAGCGCCGACAGCACGGCAGCGGCGAGCGCCGGCCTGCGCGGCGCCAGCGAGCGCGCCGCGGCGAGGAGCGCCCGGGCACCCAGGAGCGCCAGGAACGGCATCGCCGGCATCCAGTGCTTCACGCCGCCGAAGCGGGGCACGCTCGGCCAGGCGATGAGGGCGATGGGAAAGAGCGCGTTGAGGAGGAGGAGCAGCTCCTCCGGCGCGCGCTCGCGGGAGAAGCGGGTGAGCCCGTGCACGAGCCCGCAGGCGTACAGGAAGAGCACTGCCGCCGGGACCGTGAGCGCCGTCACGACGAAGGGGTAGGCGACGGGAAAGGGCGGCTCGCGCAGCACGGTGCCGAGGTACTGCCAGCTGTAGTTCTCGTGGAGCAGGTGGAACTTCACGTACGCGGCGAAGCGCGCCGCCGGAGCGGGCCAGAGCCACGGCCACAGCGCGAGGAACACCGGGGGCGCCACGAGCGCCATGGAGAGAAACGCGGGCGGCACGAGCCGGACGCGCTCGCGCCAGCCCCTCGCGCGGAGGAACGCCGGGCCGCGCGTGGCGAGCGCATGCACGGCGAGGAGCGGCGGCAGGAACCAGGCGTTGTGCTTCGCCGAGAGGGCCAGCCCCAGCGCGAGCCCCGCCGCCCAGCCAAAAGCGCGCGTCCGGCGCGTCCTGTCCTGCCGCAGGCCGCGGGCGTAACAGGCGACGACGAGGAGCCAGAGGGCGGTGATGGG
>JBBQEB010000221.1:0-4990 GCA_038320275.1 Myxococcales bacterium
GTGGTCGTCGTCGGCGCGGCGCGAGCCGGCCGCGTGGTGCTCGGGCCCGAGCGCTTCGATACGCTGCTGCGGGCGCTCGACCTGGTGGGTCCGTGGCTGGAGGTCATCGAGCAGACCGAGGGGCTCCCCGAGTCGGCTCTCACGCAGGGGAACGCGCTCGCGCTGGAGCTGCGCTCGTGCCTGTCCCGCGCCGCCGATCGCCTCCCGCCCGACGCCAGCCTGCGGAGCACTCCGCCGTCGTGGGCCGGGGCGCTCCTCGACGCGCCGGGCTCGGCCGCGCGGGAGGTGCTCGACTCCGGCAGGCCGGTCTGCGTGGTCGGCTACACGCCCCGAGCCGACTGCTTCTTCTCTGGCGAGGACCCGCTCCGCCTCGCCGTGGAGACCCCCAGCCTCCTCGGCCTCGAGCTCCACGAGCGCGGGCCCTGGCCGCCGCTCTCCGAGCTCGATCCCTTCCAGTGCCGCCTGGACCTGCGCCTGGTCAGCGCCGCCAGCCGCGAAGACCTGAAGCGCCACTTCGAGTACGTGGAGGATCAGGTCGCGATGTGGCCGGTGGCGGCCGGCGCCACGGCGGTACCCGCCGTCTCGTCCGGGGGCGCCGACGCGCGGGCTGCGCTGGAGCGGCTGCTCGCCCTGCAGCTCGAAGTCCTCTCCACGCCCACCGAGACCGCGCTCCGCGAGGGCCGGCTCGCCGCCGTCGTCCGGGCGCTCGAGAGCGCGCTCGCCTTCGCCGGTGATGCCGCCCGCAGCGTGGAGCTGGCCACCGGCACCTTGCAGTGCGCAGCCGATGGCTCCGACGAGCCCGTCCGTGCCCTCCTCGCCTCCTGGCTCCGGGTCCCCGCGGAGGCCGCCGGGCCGGGCCCGAGCAGCGGCGCGCCCACTCCCGCCGGCGCCCCCGCGGCGCGCATGCTCCGCGTCGACCAGCGCCGCATCGACGAGCTGCTCGATCTGTCCGGCGAGCTGCTCGTCGCCAAGAACGGACTCTCCTACCTGGCCCGGCGCGCCGACCAGGAGGGGAAGGGTGGCCTCGCCGCCGAGATCCGCGAGCGGCACGCCGGCCTCCACCGCATCGCCGAGTCGATCCAGTCCTCGGTCATGCGAATCCGGATGCTGCCGGTGTCGGTGGCCTTTCAGCGCTTCCCGAGGCTCGTCCGCGACGTCTCGCGCCAGGTGGGCAAGGAGGTCGCGCTCGACCTGGCGGGGGAGGACGTGGAGGCCGACAAGGACATCATCGACCGGCTCGGCGATCCGCTCGTCCACATCGTCCGCAACGCCCTCGACCACGGCTGCGAGCGTCCCGACGAGCGCGCCGTGGCCGGCAAGCCGGCCCAGGCGCGGATCGCGCTGCGCGCCTCGCGCGAAGGAGGCAAGCTCGTCGTGGAGGTGGTGGACGACGGCCGCGGCATCGACCCCGCCGCCGTGCGCCGCAAGGCCGTGCAGAAGGGCCTCCTCGCGGAGGCCGATGCCGCCGCCCTCTCCGACCAGGCGGCCATCGATCTCGTCTTCGCGCCCGGCTTCTCCACCGCCGAGCAGGTGACCGAGCTCTCGGGCCGGGGGGTCGGCATGGATGTCGTGCTCCGGGCGGTCCAGGCGCTCGCGGGCCAGGTCACCGTCCGCAGCGAGAAGGGAAGGGGCACCCACGTCCGCCTGGCCCTCCCCATGACCATGGCCGTGAGCCGGGTGCTCACCATCCGGCTCGGCAGCGAGACGCTGGCCGTCCCCGTCGAGACGGTGCTCGAGGCCCTCCGCGTCCCTCGCCAGCGCATCCGGCGCGCGCTCGACGGCGAGATCCTCGATTGGCGCGGCCGGGTCCTGCCGGTCCTGGGTCTCGCCGGACTGCTCAAGATGAGGAGCGGGGCTGCCGTCCGGGAGGAGGAGCCGGTCCTGGTCGTCCGGCGCGGCGGCGAAGAGGTGGGGCTGCGGGTGGACGGCTTCGAAAACGACGTCGACGTGGTCATGAAGCCGCTCCCTGGGTTCCTGGCTAGCCACCCGGCGCTGCTCGGATCGGCCATCCTCGGCGACGGCCGGGTTCTCTTGGTGCTCAACGTGCAAGCGGTCGTGAGATGCTGACGTGCGACGGCGACAGGGCGCGCTTCGAGGGCGCCGGGACGGTGGAGGACGCGGAGCCGCTCTTGAGCTTCCTCCTCGGCGGAGCGGATCGCGCGGTGGACCTCGCCGCCTGCACATCGCTGCACCTCGCCGTGGTCCAGGTGCTTCGCGCCGCGCGCCCGCGGTTCGTCGCCTGGCCTGCCGACGCAGCGCTGGCGCGCTGGATCGTGCCCTTCCTCGGCCCGCCGGCAAGCGGACTCGGAGCGCCCCCGTGAAGACCGTCCTCCTCGTCGACGACTCGCCGACCATCCTGCTCAGCCTGTCCGCGGTCCTGACTCAGGCTGGCTACGCCTCGATGCAGGCCTCTGGAGGCGAGGTGGCGCTGGCCAAGCTCCAGGCCACGAAGCCGGATCTCGTCATCACGGACCTGCACATGCCCGGCATGGACGGCATCGAGCTCATCCGGAGGATCCGCGGGCTGCCGGGTTGCCGCTTCGTTCCCATCTTGATGCTGACCACCGAGTCGCAGGCCGAGCGGCGGGCCGAGGCACGCACCGCGGGTGCTACCGGGTGGCTCGTGAAGCCGGTGCTCGGGAACGATCTCCTTCAGGTGCTGAAGAAGGTCATGCCCAGCTGAGGCACAGAGCCGAGCCATGGCGATCTCCGACCCATCCTCCGATTCCCCAGCGCCCGGCGAGCCCTCCGTGCCCGCCGAGAAGGGCCGCCCAAGCGAGCCCGTCCAGGCGCGGATCGACGGGCTCTGCGGCGCGTTCGCGGTGCTGCGAGCACAGCTCGCCAGCGTGAACTGCACCACCGCCGAGGCAGCCCGCGGAATCGTCGCCCAGACCACCGCCGTCCAGGAGCAGCTCCGGACCCTCATCGGCGTGCTCGAACAGGAGGCCGCCCGGATCCTCTCCTCGTCGGTCGAGGAGAGGGTCCGCATCGCCGAGGAGGAGGCCGCGGTCCTCTTGCTGCAGCGGTTCCTCGACCGCTCCTCCGAGCATGCGCGCGAAGGCGAGGAGCGCGCGCGCCGAATCCAGTCGGCCGTGGCCGAAGCGGGGCCCTTGCTGGCTGAGCTTCGAGACCTCGCCAGGCAGGCCAAGATCGTCGCCAACAACGCCAGCGTGGAGGCCGTGCGGAAGGAGCACGGCCCGTTCCGCGTCCTCGCCGAGGCGATGCGCCACGTCTCCGAGCGGTCCGCCGCCGCTGTGGGCCAGGTCGAGGGGGCCATCACCCGGGTCGCCACGGGGAGCCAGGAGACCCGGCGGGTTCAGGAGCAGGACGCCGCCGACCGGCCGCAGCTGCTCCGCTTCGCCGAGCTGGTGGCGAAGCGCGCCACCGAGCAGCGCGCCGCGGAGGAGCAGCGGCAGCGCATGCTGGTTGACGTGGCGCGCCAGCACGACGAGCTGCACGGCCGGGTGGTGGAGCTGTTCGCCATGACTCAGTTCCAGGACGTGTGCGGACAGCAGGTGGAGGGGGTGCGCGCCGCGCTCGCCAACGCCGAGGCGGTGATCCGGGGGCTCGCCGGCGCAATGTCCCCCGGTGCCGCAGCGGTGGAGCTTGCCGATGCGCTCGATCCCACCCTGCTCCTCGCGACGTACGTGATGGCCTCGCAGCGCGAGGCCCACGCGGCCGCCACCGGCGAGACCGCCGGCCGGGACGACCAGCAGCGCATCGAGCTCTTCTGATCAGAGCGCCTGCATCAGCTCGAGGAACCGGTCGACCTCGTCGGCCGTGTTGTAGTGCGCGAGGCCGACGCGCAGCATGCCACCCTTCTCCTCCAGGCCGAGCCGCTCCATGACCGCGAGCGCGTAGAAGTTGCCCGCCCACACGTACACGCGCTCGGCCGCGAGGTGCTCGGCCAGGCGGCGCGGTGCCCAGCCGTCCAGGGTGAAGGAGACGGTGGGGACGCGCTCCGCGGCGCGCTCGGGATCGGTGATCCCCCAGATGCGCAGGCCTCTCACCCTCCGCAGCCCGGCGATCAGCCGTCTGCACAGCTCGCGCTCGTGCGCGCCGATCGCGTCCATTGCGCGGGCGAACGCCTCCCTCCTCGGTGCCCCGGCGGTGCTTCCCTCCGCACCGCCCAGGCCTTCCAGGTACTCCAGCGCGCCGAGGACGCCGGCGATGCCCTCGTGGTTGCCGGTCCCGGTCTCGAGCTTGTCGGGCGGCGCATCGCGCGCCGGCCGCACCTTGTACGCGCGCAGCCCCGCGACGAGATCGCGCTTCCCGTAGAGCAGGCCGACGTGCGGGCCGAAGAACTTGTATGCCGAGCAGGCGAGGAAGTCGCAGTCGAGCGCCTGCACGTCGATGAGCCCGTGTGGCGCGTACTGGACGGCGTCGACGAAGAGGAGCGCGCCCGCCGCGTGCGCGAGCCGGGCGATCCGCGCCACGTCGTTCACCGTCCCGACCGCGTTCGACGCCATCGAGCAGGCGACGACTCGGGTGCGGGGCCCGATGCACCGTTCGAGGCCGTCGAGATCCAGCGTGCAGTCCTCGTCGCGCAGGTCGACCCACCGTGCGGTCGCGCCGCGGTCCTCGGCGACGGCGAGCCAGGGGGCGACGTTCGCGTCGTGGTCGAGCCGCGTGACGACGACTTCGTCCCCGGGCCCGAGCGTCCGCCCGAGCGCCCGCGAGAGCGAGAACGTGAGGGTGGTCATGTTCGCGCCGAACGCGACCTCTTCGGGCGAGCCGGCGCCGAGGAAGTCGGCGGCGGCCGCCCGGGCCGTGGCGATCACCGCATCCGACGCCACGGCCGTCTCGAACGCTCCGCCGTGGTTCGCGTTCGTGCGGAGGAGGTAGTCCGACACGCGGTCGACGACCTCCCGCGGCACCTGGGTCCCGCCCGGCGCGTCGAAGAACGTGGCGCCCGAGGAGAGGGCCGGAAAGCGGGCGCGGACGCGGTCGAGGTCGAGCGGCATGGAGGCTCCTCTGCGGGAGGGTTCGG
>JBBQEB010000222.1:0-4902 GCA_038320275.1 Myxococcales bacterium
ACTGCTCCGGCGCCACCCTCGGTAGCATCCCGCCACGGCGTGCGGGCTTCCGCATCAGCGACCCTGTCTCCCGCCGCAGTCGTTTCCAGCGGTGGACCGTCGCCTCGCCGACCTGGAAGAGGTTCGCCACCTGCTCATCCGTCATCTTGCCGATGTCGTAAGCGGCTACCACCCGCTCCCGAAGGTCAACCGAGTACGCCCACCCCATCCCCGCCTCCCCTCACCTCGAGTCCACGGACAGAGGATCAAACTTTCGGGATCTCGGCAAGTGGGGCGCGCTGTGAGTGGTGATCGCACGCCCTGGACCTCATCGATCGGGGACAGCGGTCCGCGGATCTGAACGCCGACCCGCCGGTGCCAGATCTGTGCGCTGGGAACTACTCGGCAGCCGCGACTCGTGTGCCGGCGGACCACTTCGCAATCAACCTTTTGAACTCGCGCCGGGCAGCAGGGTGGGCGGCGAACACCGCCCTGAGCTGGAGGTCGAACGACACCTCCGGGTCGTGGTTCTCGACCTTCGCGACGCGAGACTGGCTCGAGCCCATCCTCTTCGCGAGGTCCTGCTGAGACAGGTGGCTCCGCTGCCGGAGCGCGCGAACGGCGTCGCCCAGCGCGAGTTTCGCCTCGACGAGCGCGGCTTCAACGTCGGTCAGCTCGAGGAACTCGCCCGCATCCCCGACCTTCCAGCCGGCCTCCTCGAGTCGCTCGCGGTGCGCCTTGCTCATGAGTCGTCCACCTTCCTGAAATGAGCGAGCCGACGTCGGCAGGCCGTGATGACGTCCCGGGGCGTGGCACGCGTGGTCTTCTGAAAGACCTCCAGGATCGCGATCGCGTGCCGGCCGACGTAGTACATCACCCGCCATTCCTTCTTCTGCTCCACATCGTCGATGCGCAGCTCGTGACAGCGCGGGCCCACCGCCGCCATCGGCCGCGACTCGGGCAATGCCAGGATCTCACCGCGCTGTAGCCTTCGCAGGAGCACCCCCGCCTCCTGTCGCGCCTCGCTCGAGAGCGGAGGCGTCTTGACCTCCCCAGCAAGCCAGGCGAGCGGCTTGTCGCCGCGCCGGTGCTCCGTTGGTGGCTTTCGAGCCATGCGTTGTGGGCTGGAGCGACGTCGAACCCGAGAAAAGATATATGTCGGAACTGGCATAAGTCAAGGCGCGCTGGCCGGACGACGAACTGCTCAGGTGCGCACACCGAGGAACTCGTCGAGCGCGGAGAGCGGGACGCGGATCTGCAGCCCGACGCGCCGGTGCCGGAGCTGGCCCGACTTCGCGAGCGCGTACACCGTCGCTCGGCTGACCTTGAGCCGGGCTGCCACTTCGGAGGGGCCGATCCACTCCCTCGCCGCCCCTTCCAAGCCGCGCCACCGGCGCGCCAAACGGCGTCGTTTCCTGTGCCATCGGTGACACGGTATGCGATCCGCCGTCGGAACCGCTTCCAGCAAGATCAACGGGATGACTCGCTGTCGCACGCCCTGACACGGCATGCGAATGGCCCTGGGGCCGTTCGGGACCAAGGGGTCGCAGGTTCGAATCCTGCCTCCCCGACTAAGAAGGCCGCGATGCTACTCGGGAAACCGACGGAACGCGGCCTTCTTCTTTTCGGTTGTGGCGGCCCTGCAGTCGCCCTGCAGTGTTTCCCGGGGCGCAGGCGTCTCCGGCCGAAGCCCGCTCACCGCCGGCCGAGCCGAGGGGCTGCTCGAGAGGTCGCTAGGCGCAGGTCGTCGAGGTTCAGGTGGTCGTGGGTGCCGGAGTGCGGAATCGGGCGCGGATGGTGATCGAACATCCAGGCGAGTATCCCCGGGGGCACTCCGAGGTGGTCCCCGCGGAGCGCGTGCATCGTGCCATGCTACCCAGTAGGATACCCACGTGGTAGAATGGCTGGGTGAAGGGCGATTTGTGGAGTCGGCCGGGTTCAGCGAGGACCGCCGCAGGCTCGAGCGGGGGCGCGAGCTGTCGCATGACGACCTGGTCGCAATGGAGCAGAGCATCCTGGCCGACGCGCAGGCTGGCGACCTCGTCCCTGGAACGGGTGGGATCAGGAAGCTCCGGCTCGGCCAGCGGAGCGTGGGTCGGGGCAAGAGCGGTGGCGCGCGCGTCTATTACCTCGATCTTCCCCGACGGAAGATCACGCACCTGGTCGCGATCTTCGGGAAGCGCGAGAAAGCCGATCTCACGGCCGCCGAGCGGCGGCAGGTTGCAGCACTGGTGAAGCAGCTGAAGGAGGAATCTGAGCCATGAAGAACAAGACCAGCAGGACGTCGGCGTTCGCCAAGTTCAAGGCTGGGCTCGAGGACGCCATCGCCTATCACCGCGGTGATCGCCAGCTGACCGTACGGGATGTCGAGCTCGAGCCGCCGCCGGCGATGGGCGCCAAGGAAGTGGTCGCGGTTCGCAGTCGGCTTCGAGTCTCCCAGGCGGCCTTCGCCCGCATCTTGAACGTGAGCCCGAAGACCGTCCAGGCATGGGAGACGAGCGCGCGGCGTCCCTCGGATGCGGCGCTCAAGCTCCTGTCGGTCGCGAAGAAGCACCCGGAGGCCCTTCTCGGGTAGAGCGGGCCCCCTGGCTCTGGGGGCGTTGATTGGTTCGGGACCAAGGGGTCGGAGTGGCGGAGGACCTTCTGGACCGTCGCCAGTGACACGCCATCCTCGAGGAGCATGGTGGCGGCTGAGCCATCCCCTCATTCAGATGAGACCGAAGACCTCGCGGAAGACGCGCTGCTCGCGGAGCAGCTCGCGAACTCGACCATGAGGGCCTCGGCGTCCTCGGTGTTCATGTTGGGCAGGGCGGCGTAATGGAAGAGCCCCTGGTTCAGGAGCGAGAGCGTGCAGTGCTTCACGGTATTGGGCTCGAGCCACTTGTCGATCCCGAGGGCCTCGCCGGCGGCGCCGAGGAGCGTGAGCAGCGCGATGGCGATGGCGCTGACGAGCAGCATCCGGTCGCGGCGCTCGGGCGAGCCGATGCGCGTGTCGGAGAGGCCCATCCCGAAGCGCAGGTTCTTCTGGTCGCTTGGAGCTCGTCACCTTCACGATGCCGCGGAAGCGCACGACGAGTCGAGCCGAGCTGGTCTCCGAGCAGTTCGTCAGAGCAGCGGTGTGGCGCGGCCATGGCTCGTGATCATCGAGAGCACCAGCGTCGATTGGTCGTCGGCGTCGAAGTCGGTCCAGTCGAGGGCGGCGACGATCTCCTTCCGCTCGGCCACCACGAACGGCACCCAGCTCGCGAAGAGACGCCACGGATCGACGTCGTTGCTGAGCAGCCGGTCCACCTTGGCCAAGATGCGACGCGCTTGGCGTGCAGGTCGTCGGCGAAGATGGTGGAGACGAGCTTGTTGAGACGGTCGCGGTCGAGGATGGTCGCTCACGGGGCGGCAGCGTGATCCCCTCGATCCCGGATTTCAAGAACTTGCCCCACGCAGATGAGGGGATCGCTGAGGGGTGGCGGTCGTGTGCCGGAGGACGCAAGGCCGAGGCGATCCAGTTCGCCGAGGCGAGCCGGGGCAAGTGGACGAACGACCACGAGGTCGATCGGGCGTGCGAGGACGTCCTCCTGAGCTCCGGGCTCGCCGGCGAGGCCTATCGGAGGTACGGAGTGCGGGCCGCGCGCGGCGGCACCTTCCTCGCGACGTTCCGGGCGCTCGCGAAGCGCTACCCAGGAAAGGCGCCGGGGGAGCTCCTCCGGGATCTCGTGGCCTCCACGCCCGGCGAGGAGGGCAAGTGGTTCGCCGCCGCCAAGGAGGCCGGGCTCTATGACGAGGCGCTCGCGTCCCGGACGCCGACGGACCCGAAGACGCTCACGCGAGCGGCCCGGGACCACGTGAAGGAACGGCCCGAGTTCGCGCTCGGTGCCGGGCTCGCGGCTTTGCGCTGGCTCGCGCACGGGTACGGGTACGAGGTGACCGGCGCGGACGTGTGGTCCGCCTGGGCGAACACCTTGGACGCGGCCCGGGTGGTCGGGCGCGAGGTCGGGTTCACCTGAACGCTGGAACATCGGTGTGTGCCTCGTACGAGAGCGCGGGTGGAGCTTTGGCGCCGCGGTATGTAAGCCATGGTTGACATCATCGTGAACCATGGTTAACATTCATCTGTGCCGGCGATCTTCACGACTCCGGTCTTCGACAGGTGGCTCGAGCGCCGCCGCGACCGGAGGGCCGCAGCACGGATCCAGGCGCGGATCGATCGCGCCGAATCCGGGAACCTGGGCGACTGCAAGCCGGTAGGCGACGGCGTCTCCGAGATGCGGATCGATCACGGTCCCGGCTACCGCGTCTACCTCCTGCAGCGTGGCGGCGAGGTCATCATCCTGCTGGCGGGCGGTGGAAAGGCGATGCAGGCCAAGGACATCGAGCGCGCGAAGGAACTGGCGAAGCAGGTGTAGGAGCGGGATATGGCAAGGAAGCTCAAGCTGAAGAAATGGGACTCGGCAGCGCACCTCGAGACCGAGGCGGACATCTCTCGGTACTGGGAGGCGTGTCTCGAGGAGGGCCGCGATGACCCCGCCTTCATCACGAGCGCGCTCGGGAACATCGCCCGTGCGCGCGGAATGTCCCAGCTCGCGCGGAAGACCGGGCTCACGCGCGAGGGGCTCTACAAGGCGCTCTCGCCGAACGGGAACCCGGAGTTCGCCACCGTGATGAAGGTCATCCGGGCGCTCGGGCTGGAGCTCAGGGGTGCGGCCGCGAAGGGGTGAGCGGCCCGTCGAAGATTCGCTCCGAGGCATTCGGGAGAGCCTGCGCGTGCCGGCCGGCGTTACCTCAAACCCGGCAGCACTTCTTGAACTTCTTGCCGCTTCCGCAGGAGCAGGGGTCGTTCGGTCCGATCCTTGGCTCCCGCCGGCGAAGAGGTGCCTGTGAGGGAAATGCGGGCCTGAAGGTGGGATCGTCGTGGAGCGCGCTGCGGAC
>JBBQEB010000223.1:0-4821 GCA_038320275.1 Myxococcales bacterium
CGCACCGTGGTGCTCCCCGCCGGCAGGCCTCTGCACCTCGATCACGCCTACGTCACGACCGTCCACGGCAGCCAGGGGACCACCGCCGACCGGGTGCTCATCGACGCCGCGACGAGGAGCAGGACCACCTCTCAGGAGGCCTACTACGTCGCGTTCAGCAGGGCCCGGCAGGAAGCGCGCATCTACACCGACGACCTGGCGCGGCTCCCGGCCGCCGTGTCGCGGGAGCGCGCGAAGCACGCGGCGCTGGATCTCGAGCGCCGGTGACCGTGCGTGGCGCGATGGGTCCTGCGCCGCGGTCGGCTGACTACGGCGCTGGCACCCTGTGGTTCGCCTTGGCCCAGGGACCACCTGGGCGCCAGGTGCACGCGAACGCGTTTCGAGCGCGAGCGGCCTCCAGCGGCTCGCGCGCGAACTGCGCGACGGACTCGACCACACCCGGGAGCGGTGGCACCTCGATGCGAACGCGAGCTCGCTTCAAGAAGCCCCTCCATTGGGCGAGCTTATCCGGAGCCTCGGAGAAGCGCGTCGAGAAGGCTGCAGGGGGTTCGGCGGGGATGGCCACGCCTCGTCGCGCGAAGGTGGCAGTGATCGCTTCGACGAGCGGCTGACCGTGCGCCAGATCGAGAGCATCCTCCGCCGCGGTGGGCAACTCGGGGTGCCGACGTCGCCGCGGCCGGTGGGCGACGTTCGCAAGATCGGGGCGAGGAGGCGGAAACGGAGGCGCACGCGCGAGGGAGGCCCGTGCTGGCTACCCGGCCCATCCGCCGGTCCTGGCCGCCCGGGGCTGGGGCTTTGGCCCATCGCCGGCCCGTGCTCAACTGCTTGTATGGTCGATCTCCTGCGCCGGATCCTGAGCCGCGTCCGGAACTGCGCGTCCGCAGTCTGGAGGAAGCTCGCGCCGTTCTCGCCTCTGCCACCGCAAGCGCTGAAGGAGAAATCATCGCGCACACGGTGCTCGGCGGGCTTCACCACGACTACCGCAGGGCCGCGTGACGAGCCGCGGATGGATCAGGTAGCCAGCACGGCCGGGCGTGTCAGTAGCCGTGGGCGATCGAGTCCTCGGGCCGCACTCCTCGCCGGCGGCGGAGCTAGCGGCAGGTCAACGCCGCCGCAGCGCCAGGTTGCGCTCATCGGGACGCGCTGCGGCCCCGTGCCTCACCCTCTCCGCGGCAGGTAGGCGAATCGCTGGCGGACTCCCGCCCACCGCTTGGCTCCAGCTGAGGCGGCGTAAGGCGTAGTCGCCCCCTCGCCCGCGGCCTGGATGGGTTGTGTGCGTTGCTAGTTAGTATTGACTAACCACCTTCCCGATATGTTCGACCGCGCACCAGGCAACGGCCGTTGGACCCACGCGGCGTGGAAGCCCATTGACGGACCCGTCGCCGCATCGTTCCAGATCCCGCCCGCTCCGTCCTTAGGTCGGAGCTGACGGCAGCGTCTCGGCCACGCTCTGGGGGCCAAGCGAGGGCCCATGTCGCTCGGAGCTGGGCGGGGCCGGTGGCGAGCCGAGCGGCAAGGCGCTGCCGATCTTCAAGGTCTGCTGGGACTAGACGCGCGCGGAGAGGACGGCCATGGCCGAACGGAAGACAGCAGATTCCCGCCGCCGCGAGATCGCCGACGCCGCGCTGCGTGTCATCGCGGAGCAAGGCCTCGGGCGCTTCACCGCGCTCGCCATCGCGCGAGAGGTGGGCGTCTCGGACGCCGCGCTCTTCCGGCACTTCCAGACGAAGGAGGAGATCGTCCTCGCCGCGATCGACCGGCTTGAGGAGATCCTCTTCGCCGGATTCCCGCCCGCGGGGCGCGACCCGCTCGAGCGGCTCGGCAACTTCTTCCGCCAGCGCGTCGCCGTGATCGAGGAGAACCCCGGCGTCGCTCGCCTGGTCGCGTCCGACGCCCTGGCCCAGGCGGCTCCGGCTGCAGGCGTCGCCAGGGTGGCCGACTTCCGTCGCCGCTCCGTGCGGTTCATCCGCACCTGCCTCGCCGACGCGGCGCGCGAGGACCTGCTCGCCGGCGGCATCCAGCCGGCCGAAGCGGAGGTGCTCGTCATCGGCGCCATTCTCGCGCTCACGCAGGCGCGGGAGCCGACCGTGAGGTCGAGCCAGAACGGCGGGCTCGCCGACCGCACCTGGCGCGCGCTGGAACGCCTGTTGAGACGCTCGTGACCTGCCCCACACCCCGAAGTCCCGAAGGAGATCGCCATGCTGAAACGAATCGCTCTCATCGCTGCCGTCGTCCTCGCTGCTCCCTTCTCGACCCGTGCCCACTGCGACACCCTCGACGGGCCGGTCGTGAGCACTGCCCGGACCGCGCTCGAGTCCGGAAAGCTCGCCCCTGTCCTCGCCTGGGTCCGCGCCCAGGACGAGGCGGAGATCCGGGCGGCATTCCAGAAGGCCGTTGCCGCCAGGAAGCTCGGACCGGAGGCGCGGGTGGTGGCCGACACCTGGTTCTTCGAGACCGTAGTCCGCGTGCACCGCGCTGGCGAGGGCGCCCCGTTCACCGGCCTCCAGCCCGCCGGGCTCGACCTGGGACCGGCAGTCCCCGCCGCCGACAAGGCTCTCCGGGCGGGCGACCTCGTCCCGGTCGAGAAGCTCCTGGCGAGCGAGCTCCGAGAAGGCCTCCACAAGCGCTTCGCCCTCGTCCGCGCCCAGCAGGCACCGGCGGATGACATCGCGGCTGGGCGCGCCTGGGTCGCCGCCTACGTCCCCTTTGTCCACTACGTGGAAGGGGTCTTCCAGACGGTGAAGGGAGCTGGAGCGGAACACGGGGAAGGCGGCGAGCACGCCGGCCACGCCGAGCCGGGGCATCATGCAAGCGGAGACGTCGCGGCGGAAGAGCACCACCACGAGTAAACGCGAGCGCTCACAGGAGAACGACCGATGCCCGGACCCATCTTCCAGTTCCTGGCCGATGATCACGCGCGTCTCGGAGCGCTCCTGACCAAGCTGTCGCTCGGCCGGGCGAGGTCGACCTCGCGGCGTTCGGCGCCTTTCCGAGAGCTTCTGCGCCCCAGCGCGCTGGAGGAGAAGATCCTGCTTCCGGCGGCGCGGGCGGCCCGGGGAGGCGAGCCGCTGCCCCAGGCGAGGCGGCTCCGCGTCGACCACGGCGCGATCGCGCCGCTCCTCGTCCCGACGCCAACGTCGGAGATCGCGGGTGAGATCCGCAAGATCCTGGGTCCGCACAACGACGTGGACGAGGGCGGGGGGAGGCCTCTACGAGTCGTGCGCTGCGCTCCTCCCCGCCGAGACGTCCGCTCTCCTCGAGCGCATGCGAGCGTACCCGCCCGTGAAGGTCGCGCGCTACCAGGACGGGCCGCGCGTGTGCCGGACCGTCGGGCTTCGTCGGGTTGCAAAAGGTAGGGACCCCAGCCGCGTGAGACTTGCAGAAGTGTTTCCCGCCTCGGCGCTGAGGGTGAGGGTTTTGCAGAAGCATTCCGTCCACCATCAGCGTGACCAGTTGCCACGGTGCCCCCCAGTCCAAGGACGGGAGGCGGCGATGGCGTATCGCGAGGTCACGATGCTCGAGGTCAAGGAAGTCCTGAGGCTGTGGCTGCTGGGCGTGCCGAAGAAGCAGATCGCCGGGCAGCTCGGCTTCGATGTGAAGACGGTTCGGCGGTTACCTGGCCGCGACGCGCGGATCACGGAGAACGCACGAGAAGGAACTGCGCTTCCTGCCCTCGGTCGATCTCCTGATCGTGGACGACTTCGGCCTCGACGCCATGGACGCCCAGGAGAGCCGCGGCGCACACGAGATCATCTTCGAGCGCCATCGTGCCGGCTCGATGATCGTGAGCTCCAACCGGAGCCCTTGATGAGTGGCTCGCCATCTTCGCCGACAGAGCGGTGAGATCGTGGGCGAGCTCTGCTTCTGCGAGGGCTTACGGCGTTAGCAGGCGACGGCAATCGAGTCATCCGAGATCGTCGAATTGCCCTTCGAGGCCCTCGTCGCTCATCTGCAGAAGAATCCGGAATCCAGACCTCCTGACATGCTCCGCGGTGGCGCCCTCCAGTAGCTGCTTTCCGTAGTCCGCCCACGGCGGAGGGTGCGAACCCACACCTGTCCGCATTTTCGATCCGCCGCACAGTCCCGCCCATGGCGGGACCGCAGCAGGAACTGTTCACCGGTAAGAGTGCACCAGACGGCACCGTGGTGTGAACGCGCGGTGTCTGGTGCGCACGCAGGACGGGCACCGGGTCGTGCTCGTCGCGTGGGATCGTGCTCTGCCAGTACTCGGTCGGCGACCGCATGGCCGAGTCCCACGCGATGGTGAGCCTGGTCGAGCACCGCAAAGGCCGCTTCCGCCGCCTTCCGCGGCGGCTCTTCCGGACCCACACGACCGTCTTCGGCGGCCGCCGCGTCACCTACAAACTCGCGGACCAGGACATCCGCCTCCTCGACGGCAAGCTGCGCCTTCGCCAGGTCACCCGCCTCAGCGACCAGAGCCACCAGACCCCCATCATCACCTCCCGCCGTGATCTGCGCGGGTCGAGGTCGCCTACCGGATGTTCGAGCGCTGGCGCCAGTAGAACTTCTTCAAGTACCTCGTCAGCGGCGACGGTGATGTCGGCGGCGGAGGCGAGCGCGGACTGCATGAGGGTGCGGCCTCCTCGTCCGGCGGTAATGCGTCCGACCGAGCGACCATCTTGAGCACGTTGGACTCGGCGAGTTTCTAGGCTGCCTTGGACGAGGACGCCCCAGCGGGAGCCGGTGACAAGCTCGGGAGCAGATGTTAGTTATTACTAACTCACTTTCAGGAGACATGCCCACGACGACAGCCCGACACCTCCCTGCAGACCAGCGGCGCACCGCCACGATCGAGGCGGC
>JBBQEB010000224.1:0-4766 GCA_038320275.1 Myxococcales bacterium
CCCCCCTGCTCCCAGCACGACGAGCTGGCCGGGATCGGCTCCGGCGGCCGCCGCGACCTCCGCGTCGCTCCCGGCCGGCAGGACCACCAGCACGAAGGAGAGGCCGCCCGGCGCCTCCGCACTGGCCGGGATCGAGCGCGGGAGCACCTTGATCACCTCGGCGACGCGCGCCATCGCCTCCCGCACGGCGGTGATGTTGAGCCCCCGTGCGGCCTTCTCGGGCGACGGGACGAACTCCACCTGAAGGGCTCGCCGGCCGGACGAGAGCGCCTGGACGAGCTGCTCGCGCTCGAAGGGGGCGAGCTTCGCCGCCAGCGCGGGTTCGAGTGGCGTGCGGGCGGGGGTGGGAGGCATCGCGGGTGCCGCGCCCTGCGCGCTCGCCAGCCTCTCCAGCAGGTCCGCCCGGGGCTCCTCAGCGGGAGCGCCGCGAGCCACCGACTCCACCCGCTGCTCGATGGCGCGCAGCGCCTGCAGGAGGACGTCCACCGCGGGAGCCGCGATGTGCCCACCGCTCGCGTCGGCGCCGCGCAGCAACGTTTCCATCCCGTGCGCGATGGCGACGACCGGCTCGACGCCCACCATGGCGGCGAGGCCCTTGATGGTGTGCGTGGCTCGGAAGGCGTCGCGAACGGCTCGCGGACTCTCCTTGCCCCGCTTGAGCTCGGCATCGACCAGAAGCAGGCTGGCCGATGCCGCGCGAAGGAGATCCTCCGCCTCTCCCAGGAAGGCGGAGAGAAAGTCGCCCAGGTCCACGCCACCGCTCATGTCGATGCCTGGAGGGGCTCCCGCACCAGACCGCGAACCTCCGCCAGGAGGGCCTCCGGCGTGAAAGGCTTCGTCATGAAGCGGGTCGCTCCCGCCGCCAGGGCGCGAGCCCTCGACCCCTCGTCACCGCGGGTGGTGATGACGACGATGGGGAGCGTACGGAGCTTGTCCTGCCCTCGGATGAACTCCACCACCTCGATGCCGCCGATGTCCGGCATGTTGAGGTCGAGGAGGACGAGCTGGAAGCGCTGCAGCGAGAGCCGCTCGATGGCCTCGAGCCCGCTCGCGGCGTGGACGAACGCGAGCCCAGGCTCGCCGCGCAGACACGCGACGATCATCTCGCGCATGACCTTGCTGTCGTCCACGACGAGCACGTCGGACACGCAACCTCCAGGGCTGACCAACGCGCATGTTTAGCAGGAGAGCCTGGATTCTCAAGAAGAGGTGCGCCGTATCCGGCGGGGTTGGGGAAAATGGCGCGACCGGATCCAGGTGTTCCGGTGTTAAGAGACCCTCGCGTGTCCTCATCCGAGATCGTAGCCCTGGAGCGTCGGCTGGTGTGGTTCGTGGACGACGCTCCGCTCGAGCGGTCGAACGCGCGCCGCATTCTCGAGGGCACCTACGACGTCGAGCTGTTCGCGGACGGCGCGCCCGTCCTGGAGCGCCTCGGGGCGGGCGGATCTCCTGACGTCGTCGTGCTCGACTGGATGATGCCCGGCGTCACGGGGATCGAGGTCTGCAAGTTCCTGCGCTCCTCGCCCGCCTCGGCGGAGCTGCCGGTGCTCATGATCACGGCGCAGCGCGAGACCGAGCAGGTCGTCGAGGGGCTGCGGGCGGGCGCGAACGACTACCTCCTCAAGCCCTACGCGCCGGACGAGATGCTGGCGCGGGTGGGGGCCCTCGTGCGCTCCCGGGACATGACGAAGCGTGCGGAGGCCGCCGAGAGCTCCCTGCGCACGCTGCTGGCGTCGCTGCCGGAGGCGGTGCTCCTCGTCGATCCACAAGGCAGCGTGAGCTTCGCCAACGAGGAGGCGCTGCGCGTCTTCGCGCTCGCGGGCCGCGCTCTGCTCGGAAGACCGATGGCGGAGTGCCTTCCCGAGCTGCGCCTGCCCACGTCGCTCGGCCCGCCCGCCGACGCCCTCGCCCACCCCGACGTGCCGCTCGGCGAGACGTTCTACGCGCCGCTGATCAGGCGGCTGGTCCAGGAAAGCGGCGTTTCGGTGGCCGTGTCGCTGCGCGACGTCACCGAGGCGCGCCGTCGCGAGGCGAGGCGGCTCGACTTCTACGCCATGGTCGCGCACGACCTGCGCTCGCCGCTCGCCACCATCGTGATGCGCGTCGATTGGCTCCTCTCCGGGAGGCGGGGGAACTGCCGTCCGCCGCGCTCGCCGACGTGCAGAAGATCGACGCGCGCCTGCGGGATCTGGTGGAGCTCATCAACGACTTCCTCGACCTCGCCCGCATCGACAGCACCGGGGTGGAGATCGAGCCCGAGCGGGCCGAGATGAACACGCTGGTGCGCGGCGCCGTGGAGGAGTACCAGCACGTGGCGCAGGCGAGCCGGCTCGAGCTCGCCTTCGAGGGAAGCCCGGCGCCCGCGCACGCCGACGCCGACCGGCGGCGCATCCAGCAGGTCATGACGAACCTGCTCTCCAACGCCATCAAGTTCACCGCGCCGGGAGGCCGCGTCGCGGTGCGCGTGCGGGCGGACGACCGGAGCGTCGAGGTCTCGGTGCAGGACACCGGGCGCGGCATCTCCGAGACCGCGCTCCCGTCGCTTTTCCAGCGCTACGTCCGCGGACCCGACGCGGTGCGCGACATCGCCGGGACGGGCCTCGGCCTGCTCATCGTGCGCGAGATCGTCGAGGCCCACGGGGGCAGGGTGGCGGTGGAGAGCCAGGTGGGGCGGGGCAGCACCTTCACCTTCACGCTCGCGCGGAAGCCTGCGTCGGCGCTCGCCGCGGGTTGAGTTGATCGGAGGAGGGCTGCGCCCTCCCCCTGCCGAGCAAAGCTCGTCCGGGGCCCCCTCCTGCTCGCAGGGGCCCGTGCGCCGCTGCCCCTGCTTCGCGCCTCCGGCGCGGATGTCGCAAGTTTTGGATTCCGCTCTGCCGTTCAGCGCCGCGCGCGGCGCCGGTGCGCTGCGCGTCAGGTGGTGAGCACCACCTTCGCGATCTCGGCGGGCGCGCCGAGCCGCATCGGCGGGCCCCAGTAGCCCGTGCCGCAGGACACGAAGACCTGTCCCTCGTGTCCCGGCTCCTCGTGGCGATAGAGCCCCTTGCAGTAGGGGTAGACGGCGCCCACGACGAGCGTCCAGGGGAAGATCTGCCCGCCGTGCGTGTGACCCGAGAGCTGCAACTCGACCCCGGAGCGAACGGCTTCCGACACGCCGCGCGGCTGGTGCGCGAGGAGCACCGTCGAGCGATCGGGATCGCGGCCCTGGAGCGCGGAGTCCAGCGCCGGCCAGCGGCCGTTCTCCGCGCGCGTCGCGCTCCAGTCGTCCACGCCGGCGAGATCGAGGGAGGCGCCGCCGGGGCCGCGGTCGCCCAGGACGACCCGCTCGTTGCGCAGCGCGCGGATCCCGTAGCGCGAGAGCTCCTCCACCCAGGCCCGCGCGCCGGAGTAATAGTCGTGGTTGCCCGTCACGAAGAAGACGCCGTACTTCGCCTTCAGGGCGGCGAGATGCTCGGTGGCGAAGCGCAGCTCCGGCACGCTGCCGTCGACGAGGTCGCCCGTGATGACGATGGCGTCGGGCCGGAGCGCGTTGGTGAGCTCCACCACCCGCTTCACCTCCTTGGCCCGGATGGTGGGGCCGACGTGCAGGTCGGAGATCTGGGCCAAGGTGAAGCCGGAGAGGGCGGAGGGAAGCCGCGCCAGCCGCACCGGCACCTCGTGGATCGTGGGCTCGCCAGTAGCGTTGCGGATGGAGCTCACCGCCGCGCCGCCGGTGACCAGGAGCGCGCCTCCCGCCACCGCCCGGGCGACGAACAGCCGCCGGCCGGGATCAGGGGGCGATCCGGGACGGCCGAGGAGCCCCATGGCTTCCCGCCCCCCCAGCGCGAGCAGCCGGGCCAGGTCGACGGCGACCAGCGCGACGAAGAGGAGGAAGGCAGTCCCGAGCCAGGTCATCACGGAGGCGACTGCGATGCGCGAACCTCGTCCCGCCGCGCGCCGCAAGAGCATCATGCTGAGCGGCACCGAGAGCGCGCCCAGGGCGAGCAGGACGCCCGCCGCCCGCCGCCAGCCATCGGACAGCCCCGTGTCCCGCGCCAGGCGAGCCCACAGGTACCAGTGCATGCCGGCGACGACGGCGAGGAGAAGGCCGAAGAAGAGGGCGAAGGTGGGGGGAGAGCGAACCATGGAAGCGGTGGGATCTAAGGCAAAACGAGGGGGAGTGCTGGGGGCGGGGGTTGGGTGGTCGGGTTCGCGGTCGAGTCGAGTCGAGTCCGCGGTCGGGGTCGGGTTCGAGGTCGCGGTCGGGTTCGGGGTCGGGTTCGGGGTCGGGTACGGATTCGCGGTCGGAGGCCAACCTTTCACCACGCATCCGCCCGGAGCGGTTTCAGGGCCGCGGCCCTTCCCACGGCTCGCCGCGGAGAGACCAGCGCAGTGCGGGCGCGCGGCCAACGACGCCGAGGAAGCCGGCGTGGACGCAGCGGAGGTGGTGGAAGGCGCAGAGCGGGGCGAGGTTCTCCGGGTCGTCGTCGCCGCCCTGGGAGCGGAAGAGGACGTGATGGGCGTGCGCCGCCCGGTGGCTGCAGCCGGGCACCTGGCACTCGCCCCGGTCGCGGTCGCGCACCTTCCACGAGCGGGTGCGGGCGGGCTTCACGACGCCCCGCCAGGTCTCCACGAAGTGCTGAGCGAGGAGCGCCAGGCAGGTTCCAGCCGCGAGCGGGGTCCCGAGGCGCTCCCGCAGGGCCTGGACGACAGCGGCGAGCAGGGCCGCGATGCGGAGCGGCAGGGGCACCCGGATCACCCGCCGCGCACGCAGCTGCCGCTCGGCCTCG
>JBBQEB010000225.1:0-4718 GCA_038320275.1 Myxococcales bacterium
GCGAGGCACACGATGCCGTCGACGAGCCGGGCACACGAGGAGGGAGCAGCGGAGGCGTACCTGGAAGTCACGTCGAGCAACGGACCGACCGGAAACTGTCCCGCGTCAGCGGGGTGGTGTGCCCGGGGTCGGCAGGCAGCGTGCGCCGCAGCAGGGATCCTATCGAGCGGCCTCCGCTCTCAAAGCTCGGCGACGATGCTGCCGTCCGGCCTCGACCAGGCGCGGGCCATGATGGGCGTGTTGTGCGCGAAGCCCACCTCGCCATGCGGGGCGACCACGATGAGGCCAGCCTCGCCGCCCACGCGCGCGGCGAGCCGCCGGAGCGCCTCGCGCGCTGCCTCCGCGGCAGAGCGGCCCTCGCCGGCGAGGTCGGCGCAGTGGCGCGCCAGGGTGAGCTGGATGATGCGCTCACCGTGCCCGGTGCAGGACACGGCCGCCAGCGCGTCGTCGGCATACGTGCCGCAGCCGACGATGGGCGTGTCGCCCACGCGCCCGGGCCGCTTCATGACCATGCCGCCGGTGGAGGTGGCGGCGGCGAGGTGGCCCTTGGCGTCGCGCGCGACCGCTCCCACCGTGCCGTGGCCACCCGCGGGTGCGGCGCCCCGCAGCCGCTCCCATCGCTCGCGCTGCGCCGGCGTGACGAGGAGCGCGTTGTCGTGTGCCGGGATGCCCACCTCGCGCGCGAACGCCGAGGCGCCGGGGCCCGCCAGCAGCACGTGCTCGGTGCGCTCCATCACGCGCCGGGCGAGGGTGATGGGATTCTTGACGTCGCGCACCACCGCCACCGCGCCGCAGCGCAGCGTCGAGCCGTCCATGATGGAGGCGTCGAGCTCCACCTCGCCCGCCGCAGTCAGGCAGGCGCCGGTCCCGGAGTTGTAGGTGGGGTCGTCCTCCAGCACGCGGACGGCAGCCTCGACGGCGTCGAGGGCGCTCCCGCCGCGGGCGAGCAGCTCCCAAGCGGCTCGCGCCGCCTCACGGACTCCCGCCAGCCGGGGCGCCTCGCCTCCGGAGGACGCGGGATCGTCGGGGCCGAGGTTCCCCGCGCCTCCGTGGACGAGGATGACCGGCGCGCGATCGAGGGGCATGGGGCGCGCACGTTATCAGGGGCCGGCGAAGGCGCAAACGGCCGTCCCTTCCAGAGGGCGGCGGTGGCGCGGCGCGGGGGTCTTCCTTAGAGAATCTTAGGGCCAGCGAGGTGGATCATGGCAGGTCGAGAGGTGGTCATCGTGGGGGCGGTGCGGACGCCCATCGGGTCGTTCCAGGGGTCCTTAGCGACTGTGCAGGCCGTCAAGCTCGGCGCCATCGCCATCCGCGAGGCTGTCGCGCGGGCGGGCGTCGACCCGGCCTCGATCGACGAGGTCATCATGGGGAACGTCCTCCAGGCGGGCGAGGGCCAGGCGCCGGCCCGGCAAGCGGCCCGCTACGCCGGCCTACCCGACACCACGCCGGCGTGGACGCTCAACAAGGTGTGCGGCTCGGGCCTCAAGGCGGTCATCTCCGCCGCGCAGGCCATCGCGCTCGGGGACGCGGACATCGTGGTGGCCGGCGGCATGGAGTCGATGTCGAACGTGCCTTACTACGACCGCGCCGCCCGCAACGGCGCTCGCATGGGAAACGCCGAGCTCATCGACGGCATGATCCACGACGGGCTGTGGGACCCCTACGACAACGTGCACATGGGCTCCTGCGCCGAGGCCTGCGCCGTCTCCCAGGGGATCTCCCGGGGCCAGCAGGACGAGTACGCGCTGGAGTCCACCCGGCGGGCGGCGGCGGCGGTGAAGAGCGGCGCCTTCGCGGCCGAGATCGTGCCCGTCGTCCTCGAGGGGAAGAAGGGCGAAAAGGTGACGGTGGACAGCGACGACGGGCCGCGGCTCGCCAAGCCGGAACGCATCGCGACCCTCAGGCCGGTCTTCAAGAAGGACGGCACCGTCACCGCGGCCAACGCCTCCTCCCTCAACGACGGAGCCGCCGCGCTGGTGCTGATGAGCGCCGAGCGCGCCCGGCGCGATGGGCGGGCCATCCTCGGGCGGCTCACCGGCTGGGACCATGCCGCGCGCAAGCCGGTGGAGTTCACCATCGCGCCCGCCGATGCCGTCAAGAAGCTTCTCGCCAAGATGAAGCTCGAGACGAAGGACATCGATCTCTGGGAGATCAACGAGGCCTTCGCGGTCGTCTCGGTCGCGAACAATCGGCTGCTGGGCCTCGACGGCACGAACGTGAACGTGCGCGGCGGGGCGGTGACGCTCGGCCACCCCATCGGCGCCAGCGGCGCGCGCATCCTGGTGACCCTGCTCCATGCGATGAAGGACCTCGACAAGAAGCGGGGGCTCGCGACGCTGTGCATCGGCGGCGGAGAGGCCGTCGCCGCGATCGTGGAGCGCTGACAAATGCCTTCCTTGGCCCTGCCATGAACAAGCTGCAGCCCTCAGCCGACGCCGCCCTGGAGGACCTCCGCGACGGGATGACCGTCATGGTGGGGGGCTTCGGCCTCAGCGGGAACCCGGAAAACCTCATCACCGCCGTCGCGCGCAAGGGCGTCAAGGGGCTGGTGGTCGTCTCGAACAACTGCGGCACGACTGACCTCGGACTGGGCGTCCTCCTGAAGGCCAAGCAGATCCGGAAGATGGTCGCCTCCTACGTGGGCGAGAACAAGGAGTTCGAGCGGCAGTACCTCTCCGGTGAGCTGGAGGTGGAGCTGAACCCCCAGGGCACGCTCGCCGAGCGCATCCGTGCGGGGGCGGCGGGCATCGGCGGTTTTTACACCGCCACCGGCGTGGGGACGCAGGTCGCCGAGGGCAAGGAGACGCGCGTCCTCGACGGCCGCGAGTACCTGCTCGAGCTGCCGCTGCGGGCCGACTTCGCGCTGGTGAAGGCGTGGAAGGCCGACCTCTGGGGCAATCTCGTCTTTCGCAAGACCGCTCGCAACTTCAACGCCGACATGTGCGGCGCGGCCCGGGTCACGGTGGTCGAGGCCGAGGAGATCGTCCCGGTGGGCGAGCTTCCGCCCGACGCAGTGCACGTTCCGTCCATCTTCGTGACGCGGCTGGTGCGCGGCGAGGGGTACCAGAAGCCCATCGAGCGCCGCACCGTGCGGCCGAGGTAGCGCAGATGCCCCTCACCCGAGAGCAGATTGCCCAGCGTGTGGCGCGCGAGCTGAAGGACGGGTTCTACGTGAACCTCGGCATCGGGATGCCGACGCTCGTCGCGAACTACGTTCCGCCGGGCGTGGAGGTGGTCCTCCAGTCCGAGAACGGGATGCTCGGCGTGGGGCCGTACCCGCTCGCCGGCGACGAGGACCCCGATCTCATCAACGCCGGCAAGGAGACGGTGAGCGAGCTCCCAGGCACGTCGTACTTCTCGTCGGCGCAGTCATTCGCGATGATCCGCGGCGGCCACATCGACCTCGCCATCCTGGGCGCGCTGGAGGTGTCGGAGCGGGGCGACCTCGCCAACTGGACCGTCCCGGGCAAGATGGTGAAGGGGATGGGCGGCGGGATGGACCTCGTCGTCGGGGCGAGGCGGGTGGTGGTGATGATGGAGCACGCCACCAAGGACGGCCGGCCGAAGCTCCTCCGGCGGTGCGCGCTGCCCATCACCGGCCTCGCCTGCGTCTCGGCGGTGTGCACCGATCTGGCGTGGATCGACATCACGAAGGAGGGCTTGGTGCTGCGCGAGCTCGCGCCGGGGGTGACCGTGGAGGCCGTGCAGAAGCTCACCGAGGCCAGGCTGGCGGTGCCGTCCGAGCCCGGGGCGATGGCGAGTTAGCGCCGCACAGAGCCCTTTCGCGCCTCCGCTCCTGCTACGCTCGCCTCCCTCATGACGCGCATCCCCGACGAGAACCGCCGCGGCGCGGCGCGGCTGCATCACGAGATCCCGGTCGCCTATCGAACCGTGGGCAGCTTCCTCACCGACTGGGCGACCAACATCAGCCGCGGGGGCCTCTTCATCAACACCCGCGCTCCTCTGCCGGTGGGCACCGAGGTGAAGCTCATCGTGCAGCTCCCAGGCGCGGCCTTCCCCTTCGACATGAGCGGGCGGGTGACGCGGGTGTCCGAGAAGGGCGCGCCCGGCCCCGGCATGGGCGTCGAGTTCACCCAGCTCGACGCCTCGCAGCGGGAGCAGATCGAGGCCTTCGTGGAGAAGCTCCGCCACGATCTGGAAGGGTGAGGGTGCACCAGACCTTGGACATGGGCGAGCTTGCTCCCAGCGGCGAGGGGCTCGCCTGGGACTCCGGTCGGCCCGTCTTCGTGCCCTTCACCGCGGCGGGCGACCGCGCGGTGGTGGACGTTCCGGCGGGGGAGGGCGCCGCCCATGCCACGCTGGTGGAGGTCCTCGCGCCCGGCCCGGCGCGCGTGGTGCCCCCGTGCCCGCACTTCGGCCATCGCCCCGACGCGCGCTGCGGCGGCTGCGAATGGCTGCACCTCACCGATGCGGCGCAGCTCGGGGCCAAGGAGCGCGGTCTCGCCGAGGCGCTCCGGCGCATCGGCAAGCTCCCTGCCGGCAGCTTCGAGCTGCGCCCCATCGTCCCCTCTCCGTTGCCCCTCCGCTATCGCTCCCGCGCAAAGTTCCACCACGACCGCGCCGGGCGGCGGCTGGTGTTCTTCCGCCGCCGCTCGCACGAGGCGGTGCCCGTCCGCGAGTGCCACCTCCTCGAGCTCCCGCTCGACGCGCTCCGAGCCGCGGTCGGGCCCGCGCTGGCCGAGGCGCGCCTCGATCCC
>JBBQEB010000226.1:0-4643 GCA_038320275.1 Myxococcales bacterium
CCTCCTGAGCGCGGACCTCGTCGATGGCCTTGCTCATCTTCGCCATGACGTGGAAGCGGTCGAGGATGTTGATGGCGTGGCCGGCCTTCTTGGTGAGCGTGAGCACGCTCTTTGATGGTGCCCCGTTCACGCTCTTTGAGGGGTTTCCCGTTTCCGTTTCCCGCACGATGTAGGGAGAGCGGGAAACGCTGATCGGGAAACGCTACGCGGTGGCGTGCACGTAGCCGGCGTCGGTCTTGCGGACATGGCCCTGGGCGGTGAGCGTCGCGAGGACGTCGCACAGGGTCGAGGTTCGCACCCGGCACGACTGGCGCAGCTCGGCGACGGAGAGCGGGCGGGTCGCCTCGGTGAGCGCGCGCACCACCCTCTCGGTGACGGGAAGGGGGGCGGCGATGACGGGCGTGGCCGCCGACTTCATCACCTCGAGGGCGAGCGCCTCGCCCTCGGCATGGAGGCGCAGGGCGATGCCTGTAGAGGAAACCGAAGCGCGGTGCTCGACTGCGAGCGTGAGCTGCTCGCCGGTGCGGCGCAGGTAGAGGTTGGAATCACCCCAGGCGTGAAACTCGGACGAGCCGCGCAGCGCCTGGCCAGCGCGGGCCTTGCCCGCGTCCTTCTTGGCGTGGTGCACGACGACGACGGCGAGCCGGTGTCGTCGCTGAAGCTCGCGCAGGTACGCGAGCAGCGGGGCGACCTCGCCAGAGATGTTCTCGTCGATGCGGTGCAGGCGGACGAAGGGGTCCAGGATGAGCAGCCGGGGCTGCAGCGCGGCCACCGTCTCGGAGAGGCTCTTCCGGTCCGCTTCGAGGTCGAGCCGCACGCTGGGCGCGGTGATGACCTGGATGTCGATGTCGGCCAGCTTGACGCCGGCGGCGCGGCAGATGCCGTCGAGTCTAGCACGGACGATGTGCAGCGCGTCCTCGGAGGCGAAGAGCAGCACCCGGCCCGGCCGGGCCACCGCGTAGCGCCGCAGACAGGCCGTCCCCGAGGCGACGGCGACGGCCATGTCGAGGGCCAGAAACGACTTACAGCACTTCGGTTCTCCGCCGACGATGCCGACCGCCTCCTCGGCCCACAGCCCGTCGATGAGCCAGCGGTGCTCCTCGGCGCGCACGGCCAGCAAGTGCGCGGCCTCGACGGGCAGCAGACTCATCGGCGCCGGCTCTGCGCGGCCTTGGGCTTCTCGGCCGGTGGCGGCACCGCGAAGATTTCGAAGAAGAGCTTCTCGTCGAGCTGCCTCACCTCGCGCTGCGCGCCGATGGCGAGCAGCTCGCCGGCCATCGTCATCAGCGTGCGGTAGTTGCCGGTGGCGTGTTCCACCAGCATCGTCATCAGCTCGGCCGTCATCAGCTTCGCGTTGCCGGCCTTCACCAGCACGTGGTGAAGGGTCTCGAGCATCTCCTCGGAGGTGGCCCGCTCGAGGGCGAGCCGCACTCGCATCCGGCTACCCAGAGGAAGAAGCTCTTCCGAGCGCAGCCGCTCGACGAGGCGCCCATCACCGGCCAGCACCGTGCCGAGCAGCAGGTGCGAGTCGAGGCGCGAGCTGCACATCAGCCGCAGCTCGTTCAAGACAGAGCTCTGCATCTCTTGTGCTTCGTCCACCACCAGCACCGGCCGGAAGAGCGCGGCGTCGATGTGGATCTGCCACTTCTCGCGCAGCAGCTTCGAGCCGCCCCAGCGGTTGTGGGGCTGGAGCTGCACGCCGAAGAGGTCCCCCATCTCGCGGTAGAAGTCGGCCAGCGCCGCCTGCGGCCGACTCAAGACGCCCACCTTCACGTCGCGCAGCCCGGTCAGCCGCTCGACGAGCAGTCGGAGCGTGTCGGACTTGCCGGAGCCTGGCTCGCCGGTGACGAGGGCGAAGCCGCCTTCGCGGGCGAGGTTCTCCGTGCGCCAGCAGAAGTTCTCCACCTTGGGCGTGACGTACAGCGCCTCGATGGGCACGTTGGGGGAGAAGGGGTCCCACTTCAGGCCAAATACAGACAGCAGCTTCTTGTCCATGTCAGTCCTCTTTCTTGTCGGTGTGGAGATGATCCTTGGGCAGGTACGCTGGTGGCAGGCCCGTCGCTGCGTAGTCCGCCATCAGCTTCTTCAAGAGCGGCGCGATCCCCGGCTCCGCCGGCGGCATGGGCGGCGCGTCCGTCAGCGGCGTCAGCGTGCGCCGGAGCCCATCGGTATTCTTCGCTCTGTCGAGCGGGAAGAGGCGGCACAGCACAGCGCCGGTCCGCTCGTCGACGAGGTGCACGCGGCTCAAGTCCCAGCTGGCGAAGCGGACTACGAGGCGATCGAGGTGGCGGTAGCGCGAGGGCACCTCGAAGCGCCGGCCCTCGATGCTGGCTGTCCCGTCGCTGCGCCGTTGAGTGCGTGTCTCCTCTGCCATGAAGGCGAGCCGGAGATCATCGCTCGAGGGGCTGGGGCGCAGCACCTCCGGCCCTGCGAGAAACCGCGTCAGCGGTGTCTCGCCAGTCTCCGAGTGCCGCTCGCGGTTGTACTCGAGCTCGACCCACGCCTGGGTCGCCTCGTTGAGCAGCGCCAGCGTCAGGCCCTTGTGGCCCTCCAGCATGGCCATGAGGCGTCCCTCCACCTGCGCCCAGAAGTTCTCCTGCTTCCCGTTTTGGTATGGGCTGTAGGGCAGCGTCATCATGTGCGTGACGCCGAGCCGCGCGAGCCCCTGCCGCACCTCGTCCGACTTCATCGCCCCGCCGCCGTCCGTCATCAGGGCACGGGCCAGCCCTCGCTTCTGGAAGGCCTGGGCCAGCCCGTGCGAGAGGTTCTCGGCGTTCTCATCCAGGTACCACTGCAGGTGGCACGCGACGCGCGAGCGGTCATCCAGCGCGCCGAAGAGTTGCGGCGTCTCCCAGCCGCCCTCGGGCGTCAGCACCTGCAGCGAGCCCTGGTGGAAGTCGAGGTGGTAGAGGCCGCCGACGTGCTCGGCCTCGTAGCTGCGCACCTCGCGCGAATCGAGTCGCAGCTCGGCTCTCAGGGCGCCTTCCGTTTCCTTGCTCGACAGGCGCCGTCGCTTCGTCAGCCCCGTCACCTTCATCAGGCGGCGGACGGTGGAGTACGACGGCATCGGTCCCTGTTTTGGGTCGGCCTCGACGAGCACCGCGAGGTTGTCGGTGTGCAGCTGGTAGCTCCAGCTCTTGTGCCCGGCGTATTGCGCGAGCAGCGCCGCCTTGAGCTCCGGCGTCACCGAGGGTTGCTTCCCGACGTCCTTGCGGATCTTCCGGCGCAGCACGCCCACTGGATCCGTCCTTGCCGCCCTCGCGTGGTAGTACCAGCGCTGGATGGTGGACAGCCCGAAGCTCGTCGGCTTGCCGCTCACCGGATGTTCCCAGCTCTTCGCCGCCAGCAGCTCGAGCTGCACCTGTAATTCGCCATGCGCCGCCGGCGCCGCGAGCAGCGAGCCCACCACCGAGAATCGAAAGAGCGCCCAGCGCTGGTGGACCGTCGCAGAATTTTTCTCTCCCATTTGTAGGGAGCGAAATACCGGAGCCCAACTACGCCGTCTTTCGGCATCCTCTGCGGGTCAAAACCGCGCCCTCAAAGACCTCGGTCGGCCACGTAACCGGACGTCGTCGAGAGCGGCATCACGAAGCGCAGCAGCGCGGCGAGCCGGGCCCCTTCGTCGGGGCCAAAGCGCTCGAGCAGGGAGAAGGGGAGACTGGGCTCGTCCACCGTTGGCGACTGGAGGGCCCTGGCTGCCCTCCAGAAGGCACTCTCGACGAAGGCCGTCTTCCACCACGCGCTCCAGCGCGCCAGCGTACGCAGGCTGACGCCCAGTTCCTCGCGCAGCCGGCGCGCGCGCACCGGCGTCGCCCCCTGCTGCATCGCGCTGGCGAGGACGACGACGACGCCCAGGTAGATTCTCCGCCCGAGGAAGCGCACCGACGGCGGCGTGTTCCTGCGCCGGCACCCTTCAGCGGCGCAGCAGAAGCTGAACTTCGTCTCCCACTCCTCGGGCAACTTCGTCGTCGCACCACGCGGCTTGCGCGGGTAGTTCGCCGTGTCCAGCCGACCGCCACACTCAGGGCACCGAGCCACCCGCGCCTCACTGGCCAGGTCCTCGTCGAACTTCAGCTGAAGCAGGTGGAATCTCGCATCGCCGAGCAGCTTGTGGCACATTGATGTTCTCCTTCGTCTGGTAGGACCAGGGAGACGATCCCTCTCGGGCGGCTTGAATCAAGCTTTCTGAGGGGGATTTCTCTTTTCCATCACTGTGCGTGCTCAGGATCGCCGCAATCTCCATCACGCAGCGTGCGCACTCTCACCAGGCAGGCGCTGGAGGTGGCGCGCTGCCAGTCATTCTCGAAAGCGGCGGTGGTGCTGAGCTCGAGCCAATCGGCGCTCTCGAACGCGGTGGCAACACTCGAGGCGCAGCTCGGGCTCACGCTCTTTGCCCGCACCACCAGGCAGGTCAGCCCGAACGCGGCCTTCAAGGCCTTGCGCCCAGGACTCGAGCGGCTGCTGCGCGCGGAACAGGCCCTGGTCGAGACCACCGCCGCGCTCCGCGGGCGAGCGCAGGCGCGGATGAGAGTGGGGCTCTCGCCCATCGTCGACACGGAGCGCATCGACCCGGTCCTCCGGCGCTTCGAAGCGCAGCACCCGGAGGTCGAGGTGGAGCTGGTCGAGCTCAACCTGGCAGACCT
>JBBQEB010000227.1:0-4637 GCA_038320275.1 Myxococcales bacterium
GGGGCCGCTGACGATCGCCCGATGCGGGTCGCACAGGGTGATGTCGGCTCCCATGGTCACGAGCTTGTCGGTGAAGATCAGCCGGTTCTCGAACATCCACTCGTGGATGAGCACCGAGCCGCCGCACTGCGTGGCCAGGGCAACCGCGATGCTGGTGAGGTCGGCAGGGAACGCGGGCCAGGGCCCGTCCTGGATCTTGACCTTGTACTCCCCCACGTCGCGCGAGACGACGAGCTGCTGCTCGCCCGGCACGACGACGTCCAGCCCGTCCTGGTGGGTCGTGAGCCCGAGCCGGTCGAAGACCAGGCGGATCATCCGCAGGTCGTTCTGAACCACGCCCTTGACCCGCAGCTCGCCGCCCGTCACCCCGGCGAGGGCCATGAAGCTTCCGATCTCGATGTGGTCGGGCGCCACCTCGTGGTCACAGCCGCGAAGCTCTGAGCGGCCGTGGACGGTGAGCACGTTGGAGCCGATGCCCTGGATGTCGGCGCCCATCTTCACGAGCATCCGGGCGAGGTCCTGGATGTGGGGCTCGCAGGCGGCGTTGCCGATCACCGTCGCTCCGCGGGTGAGGGCCGCAGCCATGAGCGCGTTCTCGGTGGCCATGACCGAGGGCTCGTCCATGAAGACGTCGCCGGCGCGCAGGCCGCCCGGGGCCCTGAGCATGACGTCGCGCTCGACCTCCACCTGCGCGCCCAGCGCGCGGAACGCGTCAAGGTGGGGATCCAGGCGCCGGCGGCCGATGACATCGCCGCCCGGCGGTGGCATCTCAGCGCGACCGAAGCGGGCGAGCAGCGGGCCGGCGAGAAGGAACGAGGCGCGGATCCGGTTGGAGAGGTCGCGGTCGATCGCCTGGTGGTCGACTCCGGCGGCGCACACGGCGAGCTCGTTGTCGCCCCTCCACTCTGCGCGCGCGCCGAGCGCCCGCACGATCTCGAGCATCGTCGCCACGTCGCTGATGCGGGGCACGTTGCGCAGCACGACCTCGTCCTCGGTGAGGACGGCGGCGGCGAGCAGCGGGAGCGCGGCGTTCTTGTTGCCGGCGGGCACGACCGTCCCCGACAGCGGAACGCCCCCGTGGATGACGAACTTCTCCATGAGCGGACGCGCTCCCGGGCCTTGCGGGGCCGGGGGGTCTGAGCGCTGGGCTAGGGTAACAGCCATGCTGACGGCCTCTGGTGGGGGCGCACGGTGACGGCGCACGGAACCCTTTCGCGAGAGCAGGCGTGGACCCTCTTTAGTGAGTGGACCGAATCGGAGTCGCTGCGGCGCCACGTGCTCGCCGTCGAGGCGGCCATGCGCGCCTACGCCCGCCACTTCGGCGAGGACGAGGAGCTCTGGGGGATCACCGGTCTGCTTCACGACCTCGACTATGAGCGCTATCCCGACCTCGAGACCGGCCACCCGCGCTACGCCCTGAAGGAGCTCGAGGCGCGCGGCTACCCGCCCGATCTCGTCCGCGCGGTGGCCTCGCACGCAGACTTCCTCGGAGTGTCGCGCGACTCGCTCATGGAGAAGGCGCTCTTTGCCGTGGACGAGCTCACGGGCTTCGTCATGGCCGTGGCCTTCGTGCGCCCCGCGGGCCTCCACGGCATGACCCCGAAGTCGGTGAAGAAGAAGCTCAAGCAGCCGAGCTTCGCCGCGGCGGTGAACCGGGACGAACTGCGCGCGGGCGCACAGGAGCTGGGCGTCGACTTCGACGAGCACCTGGCCGTCGTGATCGCCGCTCTGGAAGAGCATGACGTGGAGCTGGGGCTCGAGGGTAGGTCGGGCTGACCGCGATCGCGCCCGGCCCTGAGCCCGCGAAGGTGGCGTGCCACGCTGCTGCGCGCGTCAGCCGCCGGGCACGTCCGATGAGCGCTCGAGTTCGCGCAGCTCGGCCGCGCTCAAGGCATGGGTGCCACGGCGGCTGCGCCCGATAGGCAGGCCGGCACGTACGCGTACAGGATCACGCAGATGGGCGAGGCGCCTGCGGCGGTAGAGGACGCGCTGGACGCCGAGCACGGCAATCCCGGCGAAAAGCAGCGAGGCGAGGTTGATCGCCAGCTGCAGCATCGAGCCGCGCCAGCTGCTGGCGTCGCCGTAGGCGAGGGCCACCCCGATATTGGCCGCGGCGGGGATGGTCGTCACCGAGATGAGCACTCCGATCAGGGCGCCGGACTTGGTCGCGGTGAGCGACAGAACGCCGGCCGCCCCGGCGCACAGGGCAACGAAGAACTAGAAGAAGACGGGGGTGGAGATGACGTTTGAAAGCGTGTGGTCGGACTTCGTGAAGCTGTCCGGTGTGACTCCAGTGGCCCGGAATACGAGTGTGCACACCAGAACCGCCACGATGCCCGCCGGGAAGCCGGCGGCCAGGGCCAGGAACGAGCGCCCGGCAAGATTGCGGCGGCGCTGGACGACGGCGACGCAAAAGCCGGCGATCGGGCCGAACTCAGGGCCGACGACCATCGCGCCGATGATCAGGATCGGCGTGTTGAGGAAGATCCCGCAGGCCCCGATGAGCATCGCTAGGACCATGAAGGCGATGAAGCTCCATGAGAGCTCGGCGGTCTCGGACGTGCGCGCCTCGATCTCCTCCCACACGACCGCGTCGGCGACGGCGCCGACCGCCGCCTTTTCGGCGCGGCGGGCCACCTCGCTTATCTCGGTGTCGATCTCCTCGATCGCAATCGAGCCCGTACGAGGGATGTCGAGTTCGCGAAGGTCGGAGATCAACACGCTCGCGTCCTCACGCGCCACGTCGGCGAGGATCACATCCCCGTGAGGGCGCCGCGCGGCACCGGGAAGGTGAATGACGTTGCAGACTGATTCGTGGCCGCAGAAGAGGTCGAGGACTTGTTCTGCGCTGGCCTGGGGGGCCACGATGCGGAAGTGGAGCATCTTGGCCGCCGAGGCTACTGGGCGTAGCGAATCAGCCCGGCTCGCAGCCAGTCCGGGATCGGCGTCTTCGCCCCGTCGGAGGGATTGATGAACACGTGGCGCATCTCGCCCTCCACGACCTTCCGGCCGGACGCGGTGAGGTCGAACCGCGTCGCCATGCTGGTGGTCCCCAGCCGCTGCACCAACACGCCGACATCCACTTCCTCATCGAACCGGGCGGGCGAGCGGTATCGAATCGTAGCCTCGGCGACGACCATGTCCACCCCGCGCTCGAGCATCTCCCCGTAGGACCCGAAGGCCTCTCGCCACAGCTCGGTCAGCGCAACGTCGAAGTAGCCGAGGTAGTGGGCGTTGAACACCCATCCCTGTGGGTCGCACTCCCCGTAGCGCACTCGCAGGCGGTGGATGAAGCGGGCCATTGCGCAACAATCGTTGCACCCGGCTCGGTGCGATCCCGCTGTCCGAGCCAACCCCCGCGCGCGCCCCCCCCGCGGCGCCGACCTCCGTCCGGAGCCGGTCGTAGGTTGGCGAACGCATGTTCCGGTCCCCCGCACCACGGCCTATGGCGGCTGCCACCCGCCCGCCGTCCGCAGCGCCGGCCCGCCGGCTGCTCGGCGTCGTCGTCGCCTTCGCGACACTCGACGCCGTCACGCCCGCCGACGCCCCGGCTAGCGAGCCCGGAACCCGCCCCCACCCGCACCGGCGACCGCTGCGCCCGACCCGGGCTCGGCGCGCCGGCGCGGTGGCGGCGCGCCGCCAGCTCTGCGTCGACCCACTGCACAACCGAGCCTGCCGCCCAACGCCCCGCTGAACGGCTCACGGCAGAGCACGCGGAGCGCCGTGCCCGGTCCGATTAGCGAAGCCGCGTCGACGCCAAGAGCAGCGGCATTACCCCGCCACCTCTTCACCCTGCCGTGCTAAGGCCGGCGAGGGCGGACACCATACCGGTCGGGTGCAGCGCAAAGTGAAAGGATGGTATTGGCATTGAAGTCGACGCGACCGATAGGGCGCACGGTGAACAGCGATGATCGAGCGGGTGGCGCCGGCGGACAGCCGCCGAGGCGTCGCTCGCCGACGCCCGGCGGCGCGCCCGTGACAGGACCCGCGAGCGCCCCCGCTCGGGACCCTCGTCCAGCGAGTGGCGCGGGAAGGGAGCCGCGACTCGCGCCGACAACGACGAAGCGCCCGAGTGACACTCGGGCGCTTCGGGTGAAGAAACCGGCGGCGACCTACTCTCCCGGGCCCTTGCGGGCCGAGTACCATCGGCGCTGAGGGGCTTAACTGCTCTGTTCGGAATGGGAAGAGGTGTTTCCCCCTCGCCATAGCCACCGGAAATTTGACGAGACCGGCCTCCCCACGGGCCTTGAGAACCGCACAGCGCCGAACGAGCACCACCAGAAGAAAACATCCGTCAAGCCCTCGACCCATTAGTACCGGTCTCCTTCGCGCGTCACCGCGCTTCCAGATCCGGCCTATCAACCTGGTGATCTACCAGGGGTCTTACTCCCTTGAAGGGATGGGAGAGCTCATCTCGAGGTCGGCTTCCCGCTTAGATGCCTTCAGCGGTTATCCGATCCGCACGTAGCTAACCTGCAGTGCCCTTGGCAGGACAACAGATACACCAGAGGTGCGTTCATCCCGGTCCTCTCGTACTAGGGACGACTCCTCTCAACTCTCCAACGCCCACGGCAGATAGGGACCGAACTGTCTCACGACGTTCTGAACCCAGCTCGCGTACCGCTTTAATGGGCGAA
>JBBQEB010000228.1:0-4549 GCA_038320275.1 Myxococcales bacterium
GTTAGTCGGTCGCCCGTTCGACGAGGCGACGATCATCAGCCTGGCCGCGCAACTGGAGACGGCCGCGCCGTGGGCGCACCGCCGCCCGCAGATGTGGTGACCCCGACCCCGACCCCGACCCCGACCCCGACCTCGGGCCTCGGGCCCCGCCCCTAAAACACCCCGATGCTGAAGTGCGGCGCCCACACGCTCTCCCCCAACCTCGCATCCGGGGTCGTGTCGATGCCGACGTCCAGCACCGCCGGCCCTACCGGCGTCACGAAGCGCAGGCCGGCACCGACGCTGAGGCGCAGGTTGGTGACGGTGGCGGCGCGCGGGTCGAGCCAGAGGTTCCCGACGTCGGCGAAGAGGCCAGCCTCCACGCTCTCCCGGAGGGGGACGCGCAGCTCGGCTTTGGCGAGCAGGAACGACTCCCCGCCCTCGCTCGTCAGCCCCTGCCCGGCCGCGAGCTGCCGCGCCGCGGTGGAGCAGCCTGCGCCGGAGAGCGAGCTCGCGCAGGCCCGCACGCCCTCCACGTAAGCCGCGCGCACGTCCTGCGGAATCATCTCGTCCTCCCCGTAGCCGCGCATGGTGGCCGCCCCCCCGAGGAAGAAGCGCTTCGGTCCGATGGTCTGCGACGCAGGATCGAGCGGCAGCACCCTTCCCCCGCGCAGGGACACCGCGACGACGCTGGCGCCGGCCGGCAGGTAGCCCGACAGCGTGCCCGAGAGCTTCAGCATGTGCGTGAACACGTCGCTGCCGTGGACCAGGCCGAAGAGGAGCCGGTCGGATGCGGTCCCGATGGAGCGCGCGTAGTCCGCCGTCCCGGTGGCGAGCCAGCCACGGCGCGGTTGGACCGAGGAGTCGCGGAAGTCGAGCGCCAGGACCGGGCGAAAGGACTGCAGCGTGGTGACGCCCTCCGGGAACCGGAGCCGCTCCACGTCGGCGCGCGTCAAGGCGACGCTCGCCGCGGCGTCGCTCTTCACGATGTGATCCACCTCCAGCTCGTACTGCAATGACAGGGTGATGCGGCTCGCCAGCGGCAAGTCGGCGCCGACGACGGTGGAGCCGCGCGACAGGTCGTAGGCTCGCCTGTGGAGCCTCTCCACGATGCCGTCCACCCGTGCCCCGAAGGCGAGCCCCAGGAGGTGGACGCGCGGGTGGTGCAGCCCCACGTCGGCGCGCCCCTCCACCCGTTCCGCCGGGGGACGGGTGGCGAGGTCGGGCCGGAAGGTTCCCAGCGGGTAGTTCACCTTCGCGCGCGCGGCGAGCTCGAGGGCGCGTCCGCCCAGGTTCGGCTCGACCAGCTCGATGAAGGCGCGCGGCCCGTTCGCGAGCGAGAAACCGAAGCCCGGCGCCAGCGTCCGCCAGGGCCGCTCGGTGAGCTCCACCAGGAGGTCCTTGCTCCCCTCCGCGACGTCGGCATCGGAGAGCCGCAGCCCCACGGATCGAAAGATGCCCAGCCTGAGCAGCGCCGCCTGCCCTCGGGCGGCAGCCTCGGGGTCGTAGACGTCGCCGGGGCCTATGCCAACCGCCTCGCGGATGACGTTCTCCTGCGTGCGCGGCGCGCCGGTGATGGAGACGGATCGAACGCGGACCTCCGGCCCCTCCTCGGTCCGGAAGCGGACCGTCGCGCGGGAGCGGTCGGGCGAGAAGGTCTCCTCGTCGGTGACGCGGGCGTAGAGGTGGCCGCTACGGGCGTAGAGCGCCAGGAAGGCCGCGCGGGTCGCCTCCACCGCGCCGTACGAGAGCGGCTCGCCCGCGGCGATGCGCGCCTCGCCGCGCAGCCTCTCCGGACGGACCGCGGCGCTCCCCTCGATCTCGACCCGCTCCACCATCGTGCGCACCCCCTCTCGCAGCCGGATGGCGAGGTCGCAGGTGCCCGCGCGCGCGTCGAGCGTGGCGCGCGTCCCCTCATACGCAGCGTCGAGGTAGCCGTCGGCGCGGTAGAGCTCCACCACCGCGAGCGTCGCCGCGTCCCAGGCCGGCGGATCCCAGACGTGCTGGGGCTCCACCTGGGCTGGCGAGCGCACGGTCGCGGGCAGGCCAGAGGCTCGCGCGAGCCGCTCGGCGTCGGCACGCATGGCGGGCAGGTCCGGCGCGGGAAGGGCGGCCAGGGTCTCCTCGAGCCGCGCGCGGAGCCAGGCCGGGGGGCGCCGGGTGGCGCCGGGAAAGGTCACCTCGCGCACCCGGTAGCGCCTTCCCTCTCGGACGGTGAAGACGAAGGCGACGCGACCCCCGCCCGACCACTCCGTCGCGCGCACCTCCGCCGTCGCGAAGCCCCGCGCCACGTAGAACGCCCGCACCCGGCCGGCGGCAGCGTCCAGCGCGGGCGCGTCGAGAGCTGCCTCGGTCTCCAGCCCCAGGGCCGGGCGCAGATCGGCCGCGGTGAACGACTCCTCCCCTGCGAAGCGCACCTCGATCTTTGGCCCGGCGTCGATAGGGATGTCGACGGAGGCGAGCCCACCGTTCACCGCCACCGACGGCGTCCCCACGCGCGCGCGCAGGAAGCCTTCCCGCCGGAGCCTGGCGCGAAGCGCCCGCACGTCCTCGCCCAGAGCATCGAGGTCGAGCACGGCACCGGGCCGGCTGGCGAGTCCCTCCGCGAGCGCGGCGGGCGCGAGTCCCGGCGCAGGCGCGAACCGCAGCGAGCCCACCCGCGTCGGCAGCCCCTCGTCCACCTCCACCACCACCGCCGCCTCCGTCGTCCCCTCTGCCCGCGCTCGAACGCTGGCTGCGCGATACCCGGCCCGGGCGCAGGCGGCCCGCACCCGCTCCACCGCCGCCTCGAGCCGGCCATTCCAGAGCTCGTCGCCAGGAGCGAGCGCGAGCGCCCGCCGGACGCGATCGTCCGGCAGCGGCGCGCCGGGCGGACGCACCAGCCGAACCGACGCCACCAGCCGCCGCGGCAGGCACTCGAGGACGAGGAGGGCGTGCCCCGGGGCGCGCGGCTCGGTGCGGGCCACCACGTCAGAGAAGCGTCCCAGCGCGAAGAGCGCGACCACCGTGCGGCGCAGCTCCCGGATCGAGAGCTCCTCGCCAGGTCGCACCGAGACCAACGCCCGCAGCCGCGCCAGGTCCTCGCCCGGGGGCGCGCGCAGCGCCACCTCGTCCACCACCGGGGCGCCGGCGGCCCGGGCCGGGAGAACCGATCCGGCGAGCGCGAGGGCGAGGGTGAGCGCAAGACGCGGGAGGCTCGCGGTCACTCCATCCACTCCCAGCGCAGCTTGAGATCGATGCCGTGATCGCCGCCGGAGGCGATGTCCGGACTGTCGTTGTCCCACTGGTACTGGAGCGAAATCCGCTCGCCGAGCCGCACCTCTGCCTGGGCCCGCTGGCCGCGCGCGCCCGAGAGCGGCGCCTGGTAGCGCAGGCGCAGCCGTTCCCCCAGCACCTTCGACTCGAACTCGGCCCGGGGCTCCACCTGTCCCGCGCCCTCCGAGTAGGCGCTGGTGATGCGCACGTTGAAGTCGCGCAGGAGCCGGCCGCGAGGCACGAAACGCTTGACCTGATCGTCGAGGCCGGAGGCGCTGAAGAGGGCCTGCGCGGCAGCCGCCGTCGCCGCTCCGGACACCCCGCCCGCCGCTGCGTCGCGGGTGGTGAAGCCGAGCGAGAGGAGGGTCACGATGTCCTGCTGCGTGAGGGCGGGCTGGCTCGTGAGCTGGAGCGTCGGGTCCTCGTACGGTCCGAAGAGGTGCATGAAGACCTGGTAGTCGCGGACCACCGTGTCTCCGTGGACGTCGAGGTTCATGCGGACCTTGCGCCGGTCGGTGAAGTCGACCACCGCGTGCGTGAGGTTGAACTCGTTGCCGCGGAACGTGCCCCGCGCACCAGGCGCCAGGGTGAGGGTGCCCACCAGGCCCACGCTCGCGAGCGAGCCCATGAGCGTCAGCTCGCCCGTTCCAGCGCCGCGCACGACGTCATTCTCGATGCGGGCATCCCCCTCGACGACCAGCTGGATGTCGAAGCGGAGCCACTCGCCGGCGCGGTCGAAGGGCTTTGCAAGAGGCTTGCGGCGCGGGACCTCCACCAGCCTTTTTTCCAGATCGACCGGATCGGAGTAGAGCGCTCGCACCACGCGGAGCTTGCCGGAGAGGAGCATCGCGTCCCAGGTGCCCGCCGCGGCCAGCGCGCCGCTCACCACCGAAGGCAGGTACTCCGGGATGCGGATCGGGACCTCGTCCAGCGTCGCACCCACCCGCATCCGGAAGGGCAGGAGCTTCCTCAGCTCCGCCTCGCCCTCCAGCACCGTGCGACCGCCGTTCACCGCGCACACCAGCCGATCGAAGAGCACCCGGTTCTGCGAGAAGGTGAGGTCGCCCGTCATCCCGCTGAACAGGATGGGCGCGTCCTTCACCGCGAAGGAGGCCTCGTCCACCCGCCCCACGCCCACCAGCACCGGCCCGGACAGCTTTCCGCCGACGTGCGCCTCCAGCGTGGCCTGGCCGCGGGGGTGCGCGATCCCGGGCACGAGCCCCCCCAGGATGCGCAGGTCGATGGCGCCGCGGGCGTCGAGCGAGAGCGCCCCCGTGCGCTCGCGGGCGCCCGTCATGGTGAAGCGTGTGTTGGC
>JBBQEB010000229.1:0-4542 GCA_038320275.1 Myxococcales bacterium
GTCCTCTGCTTCGGCGGCACGAAGAACGGCATGGCGGTGGGCGAGGCGGTGGTCTTCTTCGACCGGGAGCTGGCCCGCGAGTTCGACTACCGCTGCAAGCAGGCCGGACAGCTCGCGTCGAAGATGCGCTTCCTGTCGGCCCCTTGGGTCGGGATGCTGAAGGACGGGGCGTGGCTGCGCCGCGCTGGCCACGCGAACGCCTGCGCCGCGCGCCTGGAGGCGCTCGTGCGGGAGGTCCCCGGGCTCGAGGTGCTGCACCCTCGGCAGGCGAACGGGGTGTTCGTGGGGATGCCGGTCGCGCTCGCCCAATCGATGCGGGCTCGCGGCTGGCGCTTCTACGACTTCATCGGCGGAGCGTGCCGGCTCATGTGCTCCTGGGACACGCGTGAGGAGGACATCGAGCGGTTTGCCGCCGACCTCCGGGAGCTCGCCACCTCCGCGGCGGCCTGAGGCACGCGGCCGCCTCTTCGCGAACCTGCCGGGCCGTAGGCGCGCCGGCTCGCTCCGGCTACTTGACCTGCGATTTGAGGTAGCGCAGGCCGGAGGCCGTGGTGGTGAGGGGCTGCCCTTCGCCGATGACCCCGGCGTCCACCACCGTCCCGATCACGAGCAGGTGATCCCCCGTCTCGTGAATCTCCGCGATCTCGCAGTCGAAGTAGGCGAGGGCGTCGGTGAGGATGGCCGCCCCGGTGTCCGCCTCGCGCGTCGCGACGGCGTCGAACTTGTCCTCGTTCGCCATGCTCTGGCGCGCGAAGTGGCCCGCCATGCGCTGCTGGCCTTCGCGGAGCACGTTCACGCAGAAGTTCTTCGTGCTCCGCAGGAAGTCGATGCTGTAGTGCAGCTTGTCGAGCGAGATCATCATCTGCGGCGGGTCGAACGACACTGGAGACGTCCAGGACACGGTGAGCGCGTTCTCCGCCCCACCGCGGCCCACCGTCACCACGGTGACCGAGAGCGGCAATTTCTGCAGCACCTCCGCGAACGACCACTCCGCCATGTTCCGACCTCCCCGGTGGTTGTGCGGAACGTGCCCGCGCGGTGGGATCAAGTCACGTCTTTTTTTCGCTGTCGCCGCCGCACGCCCCGCGTGGCTGTGCCCAGGCTCGGCTGTGCCGCGAGGCGTTCGCGACGGAAGAGAGCCGCTCCCTCGCCGGGTGAACCTCCGCGAGCCGAGCCGCGGAACGAGACGAAGGCTCCCCTTCCGTCTGCGGGCGACCGATGGATAGATTTTCGTCCAACCCAAAGGACACCATCCAACTCAAAGGACTCCATGGACGCCCTCAAGCTCTTGAAGAAGCAGCACGACGAGGTGGACGCGCTGTTCACGCAATTCGAGAAGGCCGGCGACGGGGCCGCCAAGAAGCGGATGCTCCTCGTACGGAAGATCTCGGACGAGCTCGCGATCCACGCCACCATCGAGGAGAAGATCTTCTACCCGGCGACGAAGGACGCCCAGACGGAGGACATGCTTCGCGAGGCCGTGGAGGAGCACCTCTCCGTGAAGCGAATCATCGCGGACCTCATCGAGACCAGCGCCGGCGACGCGCAGCTCGAGGCCAAGGTCAGCGTCCTCAAGGAGCAGGTGCAGCACCACGTCAAGGAGGAGGAGAAGGAGCTCTTCCCCAAGGTGAAGAAGCTCCTCGACTCGAAGGAGCTCGAGGCGCTGGGCGCCCGGATGGAGAAGATGGCGGCGGAGCTGCGCTCGCAAGGGGACGCCCGCATGAGCGTGCCCGGCGAGACGGACTCCGCCGCGCCCGTGTAGCGCTCGTCGCGCGCGGGCCTTGGCTCTTCTCGAGGCGGGGTCCGGGCGCAGGGGGCACCAGGCTCAGCTTGGCCGGCGACCCCCCGGCGTCGAGCGCCGACTGAGGAGCCCGGCGGCGGCCTCCAGCGCCCGGGTGCGCCAGCCCAGGGTCGCCGCCTCCTCGTCGAGCGCCCGGCGGGCCGCCTCCTCCAGCCGCGCCGGCGGGGGCAGTCCGGCGTGCACCCAAAAGTTGGGGTGCTGTGCCAGGAGGTCGCTCGTGAGCCCCTCCACGAGCTCCGCCGCGAGCCGGTGGTCCGCGCGGGTGACGAGGCGGATCCAGTGCGAGGAGAGGCGCGGCGAGACGAACGGCACGCTGAGGAGCAGCGGACGCCTCCCCATCACGGCCGCCACGCGCTTCAGGATCTCGACCCCGGTCAGCGTCTCCGGCCCGGGCAGATCCCAGACCTCCGGTCCCACCAGGGGCAGCCCCGCCGCCGCGACGAGCGCCGCGACGACGTCGGGGACACCGACCGGCTGGCTGCGGTGCCGGAGCCATGCCGGGAGCACCATGGCCGGCAGCCGCGCCGCGAGGTCCCGCACGATGATCCAGGACGCGCTTCCCGCGCCCACGATCATGCCGGCCCGGAGCTCGAGGCAGGGCACCGCCCCGGCGCGGAGCCGCGCTCCCGTGTCGAGGCGCGCGCGCAGGTGCTCCGAAGCGGCGCCGGACGGCGCCACGCCTCCGAGGTACACGATGCGCTCGAGTCCCGCGCGCGCCGCCGCCGTCGCGAAGCACTCCGCGGCCTGCGTCTCGAGCTCCGCCCACCCCGGTCTCGCGCCCGACATGCCGTGCACGAGGTAGAAGGCGAGCCTGCAGCCCTCCATGGCCCGCTGCAGCGCCTCGGCGTCCCCGACGTCGCCCTCCAGCCAGACGCGCTCGGGCCACCGCCGGCGGGCGCTCTCGGCACGCCGCGTGAGGCAGCGCACGTCGAGCCCCGCCGCGCGCAGCGGATCGTGAAGGCGCCCGCCGATGAAGCCTGTCGCTCCGGTGAGGAGGGTTCGCCCGTTCACGCGTTCACCCTGCTACAGTTGGCCCGCCATGTCACGCCGCCTCGATCTTCCACTCGCGGCCGCGATCTGGCTCGGCGGCTTCGCCTGGGTGCGCCGGACGGGCGACTGGCTGCCGCTCGCCGTGCTGGCGGTCTTGGCCGCGGCGCGGCTCGCGGCGACCGATCCCGAGACGAAGGCCCTGCTCTCCCTGCGGCCGGGAGCGCTCCGCCTCGCGGCGGCTGCCTCCGCCCTCATGGTCGGCGCGACGTTCGTCCTGTACCGCCTCCTCGTCCACGGCTTTCCCGGCCTGCCCTCGGCCACCGGAGACCTCTACCGCGTGTTGCACGCGACGGGCTACTCGCGCGCGGCGCTGGTGTTGTTCGTCCTCGCGCTCTCGGCCGCCGAGGAGATCGTCTGGCGTGGCCGAGCCCTGGCGCCCGCCCGACCGGACCTCCACCCCCGTGGTACGGCGCACGTCACCCTCCTCGCGCTCTTCTACGGAGCGTGTCACCTCACCTCCGGCTCGCCCCTGCTCGGGGTGCTGGCGGCGGCCTGCGGCGCGTACTGGGGTTTTCTCCGAGTGAAGGGCCGTTCGCTCCTCCCGGCCATCCTCACTCACGCGGCGTGGGACCTCGCGGTCTTGGTCGCCTGGCCGCTCGCCTGACCGCGTGCCCGTCTCTACCGATCAGGCCAGCGGCGGTGGCCGGGTCGCGCAGGGTGTCGCGGCCGCGCGCTCGTGCAGCAGCGCGAAGCGCTCCTCGGCGATCTCCTTCTGCGTCCGCACGCCGAGCCGGCGCAGCACCGCCATGGGAGGACACCACCCGACGAGCGAGTGCCAGGCCATGAAGCCCACCTGCACGCCGAAGAGCGCGAGCCAGCCGTTCGCCCTCGTCCGGCCCTTCCGCAAGCCGGTGAGCAGCGTGACGCCCCCCAGGATGGGAAAGAGGAGCATGAGCGTCCTGTCCACGTCCCACTCCCGATCGAGGCAGGCGAGGCGCTCCGCCACTCCGCCCGCACTGCCGGAAGCCCTCGCCACCGACGTCCGCGCGGCCTCGTCGATGCGCCGGTTCACCGAGGCGGGCGTGTGGTCCCGAACCCGATCCCGCCGCTCGAGGTCACCCGTCCCCGCCCGCGGCAACCCGCTCTGCCCGTCGTCCCAGCTCGCCATGTCGTCCTCCCTCTCGTCAGGATGACGCAAGGTGGGAGCGGGACCCCGGCCGGCGCAACTCGGCGCTCTCGATGAACGCGACGAGCTCGGCCGCGACCCGGCCCGGCGCGCCGGGAGTGCCGAGCGAGGCGCGCACCTCGGCGAGACCCCGGAGCTGGTCGTCACGGACGGGCCCCGGGAGGAGCAGGCGTTCGAGCTCGCTCGCCATGCGCTCGGGGTTCGCCTGTCGCTGCAAGAGCTCGGGGACGAGAGCCCTCCCGGCGAGGAGGTTCACGAGGGCGAAGTGAGCCAGCCGGACGAACAGCCGCCCGATCACGTAGGAGAGCCACGACAGCCGGTACACCACGACCATCGGGCGCAGCATGAGCGCCGTCTCGAGCACCGACGTCCCGCTCTTCACGAGGGCGGCGTCGCAGGCTCCCACGGCCCCCTCCGTGCCGCCCTCCACGAGCTTCACCGGCAACGCCGGGTGGGTGGCGAGGTAGGGCCGCAGCGCCACGGTCCCGAGCGTCGGCGCCACCGGGACGACGAACGGCGCATCCGGGTGGAGCGCCCGGATGCGCTCGGCCGCCTCCAGCATGGG
>JBBQEB010000230.1:0-4527 GCA_038320275.1 Myxococcales bacterium
GGGCGCACGAGGAGGGAGCAGCGGAGGCGTACCTGAAAGGTACGTCGAGCAGCGGACCGACGAGTCCGCCCGGCGCAGGCAGGCAGCGTGCGCCGCAGCAGGGATCGTATCAAGCGGTCTCCGCCATGAGGCCGAGCGCGGTGAGGCTTGCGGCGGAGCTTCCCCTACTCGCCGTAAGTGAAGTCGAGGCGGACCTCGCCCCGCTCCGGGATGGTGACCTGGGCGGTGCGCGCCCCCAGCCTCTCGTGCCAGGCGCCCACCTCGTAGGTCCCCGCCGGGAGCCCGCGCAGCGCGAAGCTCCCCCCGCGGGCGCTGGTCGTCGCCGGTCCATCCGCCACGACGATCCAGGCGCGCATCCAGCTGTGCACGTCGCAGCGCACCTGGATGATGCCCGGTTTTCCCAGCTTGGCCGGCACGCGCGCCCCCCGCTCCGGCGTGGGGGCGTCGAACTGACTCTGACGGCCGCGCCAGCCATGGGCCGTGTGCAGCACCGGGTCGCCGTTCAGCACCTCCAGCGTCGATCCCGCGGGCACCACCTGCACGCGCGGCTCGAAGCGGCAGGCGCGCTGATCGAGGCGCGCCACCACGGGCGTCCCCGGGGGAAGGCCGCGAACGGTCACCACCGCGTCCTCCACGCCCCCCGCCTCCAGGCGGAGCGACAGGTCGGGCACCGACGCGCCACAGGTCTCCTGGTCCTTCGTCACGGTCGCGGGCGGCAGGTCCGGGGGAGACCCGCGAAGGCGGACCGTGCCCACCAGGTCGCCGGCCGCCGCCGGCCCCGCTGCAGCCAGCGCCAGCGCCACCAGCGCCCACGAACCCGCGCCGCTCGCCCTCCTGCCGTCGCCTTTCGGCCGCATCGCCCACCCTTTTCCGCCGCGCCTTGCCCCGGCCGGGGACCCGCACCCCCGGACGCCCCAGGAGCGTACCCACTCTGCGCGCGATCTGGACTAGAACGAAACCCATCATGCGGGCCTATCGACTGTCCCTCGTCACCGTGGGGGCGACCTTCGCCCTCCTGCTCCTCGGCGGAACCGTTCAGGCGTCCGGGTCGGCGCTGGCGTGCCCCGACTGGCCCCTCTGCCGAGGGGGCATCTTCCCGCTCCTGGGCGGCGGCGTGGCCGCGGCGTGGGGCCACCGGCTCGCCGCGATGGCGGTGGGCATTCTCACCGTGGGGCTCTGCGCGTTCGTCTTGCGGCGCGAGAGCGACGCGCAGGCCCGCCTCCTCGCGGTCGCGGCCGTGGTGCTGCTCGCCGCCCAGGCGGCGCTGGGGGCCGTGTCGGTGCTCGCTGCGCTTCCGCTCCTCGCCGCGGCCGGTCACCTCGCCCTCTCCATGCTCTTCCTCGCCGTGCTGCTCGCGCTGGCCTCCCGGCTCAGGCCGGCGCCTGCGCCTGGGCGGCTGACCGGGCGGCGCGGACTGGTGGGCGCCGCGACTGCAGCCACCTACGGGCTGCTCGTGCTGGGAGGCCTCGTCCGCTATGCCGGGGCCGGGCTCGCCTGCGGCGACGACATCACGCTCTGCGCGGGCGGGGCCTGGCCCGCGGCCGGGCTCGCACAGCTCCACATGCTGCATCGCTATTCCGCGATCGCGGTGGGCGTCCTCGTGATCGCGGCCACGCTTCGCCCCGCGATGGCGAGCCTTCGGCGCGGCGCGATGGAGCAGGCGGTGCTCGCCTTCGCCGCCCCGGCGCTGCTGTTCCTCCAGATCGGCCTCGGCCAGCTCTCCATCCTGGCGCAGCTTCCAGCCTCGCTCTCGGCGCTCCACCTCGCGCTCGGAGCGCTCCTCCTCGCCGACCTGGTGGCCCTGTACCTTTCGCTCGCCCCGGCGGGCGAGGGCGCTCCCGCCGGCCGGCCGCGGCGCCTCGCCACCGCCGCCTCCTAGGTGACCCTTGGTGCCCGTCCCGCTCACCGCCAGCGTCGTCTCCCGCCCCGCCACCGCCGTCGCGCGCGACGTCCTCGCGCTCGCGAAGCCCCGACTCGCCTCGCTCGTGCTCTGCACGGCCGCGGGCGGGCTGTGGCTCGCCCCCGGCCACCGCGACGCCGTCACCGCCACCGCCCTGCTCCTCGGCACGGCGCTGGTGGTGGGCTCCGCCAACGCCCTCAACAACTTCCTCGAGCGCGACATCGACGCGCGCATGCGGCGCACGCGCGATCGGCCGCTGCCGTCTGGCCGCCTCGACCCGGCGGTCGCGCTCGCCCTCGGGCTCGTCGTCCCGGCCTTCGCGCTCCCGCTCCTCGCCTGGTTCACGAACGGCCTCACCGCCGCGCTGGCCGCCCTCGCGCTCTTCTCCTACGTGGTGGTCTACACGCCGATGAAGCAGCGCAGCTCGCTCGCGCTCTTCGTCGGTGCGGTGCCTGGCGCCATCCCCCCGCTCATGGGCTGGACCGCCGCCACCGGCCGCCTCGACGCGGGTGGGCTGGGGCTCTTCGCGCTCCTCTACTTCTGGCAGCTCCCGCACTTCCTCGCGATCTCGATGTACCTGAAGGAGGACTACGCGCGTGCCGGGCTGCGGGTCTTCGCGGTGGTGCACGGCGACCGCGTCACCCGCGCGTGCGCGGCCCTGTCCGCGGTGGCCCTCCTGCCGGTCTCCCTCGCCCTGCTCCCGCTCGGCGTCGGGAGCCCGCTCTACGGCGTGGTGGCGGCGCTGGCGGGCGGCGTGCTCTCGGCATACGGCATCTCCGGCCTGTGGCAGCGCGGGGCCGCCAACCGCTGGGCCCGCAACTTCTTCCTCCTCACGCTCGCCTACCTCACCCTCGTCTTCGCGGCGCTGCTCGCCGGGTCGCGGTAGGGGCCGCCACGCCCGCCACCCTCGAGGCCCGGCCGCCCGCGCGCGCGACCGCCGTTCCCGCTCGCCTGGCCGCCGAAGGCCTCGCCTTCCGCTACGGCGAGCGGGAGGTCCTCCGCGGGGTGTCCTTCGCCGTCGCGCAGGGTGAGATCCTGGGGCTCCTCGGCCCCAACGGCGCGGGCAAGAGCACGCTCTTCTCGATCCTCCTGGGGTTCCTTCTGCCCTCGGCGGGCAGGCTCCTCCTCGACGGCGTCCCGGTCGCCCCGGGAGCCCGCAGCTTGCGGGCGCGCATGGGCGTCGCCTTCCAGTCGCCCAGCCTCGACGTGAAGCTCACCGCCGAGGAGAACCTCGTCCTGGGGGCGCGGCTGTTTGGCCTCTCGCGAGGCGACGCGCGCGCGCGCGCGGCCCAGCTCCTCGCCAGTGCCGGCCTCGCCGACCGTGCCGGCGAGGCGGCGGGGAAGCTCTCCGGCGGCATGAAGCGGCGGCTGGAGCTGCTCCGAGCCGTGGCGCACCGGCCGGCCATCCTCCTCCTCGACGAGCCCACCAGCGGGCTCGACGCCGCCGCCTTCCGCGAGACCTGGGCCGCGCTCGAGCACCTCCGCAGCGAAGAGGGGCTGACCATCCTCCTCACGACGCACCTGCCTCACGAGGCGGAGGCGTGCGATCGCCTGGCCGTCCTCGACGCCGGGCGCATCGTCGCCTGCGACACGCCCGAGGGGCTGCGGGCTCGCGTGCCCGGCGACGTCCTGACGGTGGAGGCGGACGACGCCGAGCGGCTGGCCGCCGAGATCGTGGCCCGCTTCGGCATCGCGGCCCACGCCCAGGGCGACCGCGTCCAGGTGGAGCGGGAGCGCGGGCACGAGCTCGTCCCGCGCCTGGTGGAGGCGTTCCCGCCCGGCCGTTTCCGCTCCATCGCGCTGCGCCGCCCTTCCATCGCGGACGCGTTCGTCGCGATCACCGGGGGACGGCTCGAGGCGCCCGCGGAATGACCGCGCTCGGCTACGACCTCGCCGCCGCCCGCGTGCTCCTCTGGCGCGATCTGCTGCGCTTCTTCCGCCAGCCCTCGCGGCTCGTCGGGGCGCTCGGCCAGCCGGTCATCTTCTGGCTCGTGATCGGCTCCGGCATGGCGTCCACCTTCCGCATGCCCGGCGCGGACGTCGGCTACCTCCAGTTCTTCTTCCCCGGCGTCGTCCTCATGGTCGTGCTCTTCGCGGCCATCTTCACCACCGTCTCGGTGATCGAGGACCGGCACCAGGGCTTCCTGCAGGCGGTGCTGGCCGGCCCCGGCTCGCGAGCGGCGCTGGTGGTCGGCAAGTCCCTGGGTTCCGCCGCGGTGGCCCTCTCCCAGGCCGCGCTCTTCCTCCTCCTCGCGCCGGCGGCCGGCTTCCCGCTCGGCTCCGTGCACTGGCCGCTGCTCCTCGCCGCGCTGGGGCTGACCGCCTTCGGGCTGGCAGCGCTCGGCTTCGCGGTCGCCTGGGCGATCGACAACGTGCAGGGCTACCACGCCGTCCAGATGACCCTCCTCGTCCCGCTGTGGACCGTCTCGGGGGCGATGTTCCCCATGAGCCCCGATCGCCCTGGCTTCGCCGCGGTCATGCGGGCCAATCCCATCAGCTACGCCGTCTCCGCCACCCGGCGCGCGCTGGCGGGCCCGCTCGCGCCGGGCGCTCTCCCCGGCTCGGCGGCTCGCGATCTCCTGGTGGTGGCACTCTTCGCGGCCGCGGCGCTGGGGCTCGCGCTCCTC
>JBBQEB010000231.1:0-4474 GCA_038320275.1 Myxococcales bacterium
GAGGATGCTCCGGAACTCCGGGCCGACCGCCTCAAGCCGCGCGCGGTCCGAGAGGCGTCCCGCCAACACCGCAGCCTCCACCCCGGCCGCCTCCTGGCAGACGAGCCGGACCTCTCGCTTCACGCCCCGAGCGATGAGGAAGCCGACGCCGCCGAAGAGGATGGAGACCAGGGCGGCCGCTCCAAAGAGACGCCGCGCCTCCTCCCGCACGGCGGCGTCGAGGTCGTCGGTGTACAGCCCGGAGCCGATGACCCAGCCCCAGGGCTCGTACAGCTTCACGTACGAGACTTTCCGCACCGGGGCCGAGAAGCCCGGCTTGGGCCAGAGGTAGTCATAATAGCCGGCGCCCCCGGGGCCGCGGACGGTCTCGACGAAGCCGACGAAGAGCTTGTTGCCGGACGGGTCCGCGTAGTCGCGCAGGTTCTTGCCGTCGAGCTCCGGCTTCATCGGATGCATGACCATGGCCGGCGTGAGGTCGTTCACCCACACGTACTCGGAGCCCTCGTAGCGCATGCTCCGGAGCGCCTCGAGCGCCGCCCGCTGCGCCTCCTCGCGCGGCATGCGGCCCGACTGCGCGAGGGAGGCGTGGAGCGCCACCTGCGACGAGGCGAGCTCGACGACGGCGCGGACCTTCGCCCTGCGCTCCTTCACCAAGCGTCCTTCGAGGATGCGCAGGGAGGCGAGGGAGAGGGCGAACAGGCAGGCCACCGCGCACGCGGTGAGGATCCAGCCGCGCGCCGCGATGGTGAGGTGCCGTTTGCGAGTTGCGCTCGTCATGTAGGTCACCGTGTCCTGCGCTGCCCGCCCTCCGTGCCAGCCACGGCGCGGATCCCTGCCGCTGCGGAGCGCTCACCCGAACGGATGAAGAACGCTTACGACGCCCCGCGAACGAAGAGACGGACTGCGAGCCTCGTGCCTGATGGCCGGCGCATCGCCGAGTTGAGGAAAAGCGCTCCAAAGCCCTCGGGTCGTGAGGATCGACCGGCACGCGGAACGCGCCGCTCTCGGGCTCTCGGCGGGGCAAGACCGACCCTGTGCCTCGGGGGCCCCAGCAGCCTGCCTCGAGCCGCCCCAGGCGAATTGCCGCAGCCGAGACCTCAGCGTGAGATCGTGTCCGCACGCTTGACCGCGGCACCCACGCCGCCGTACATCGGAGCGCGGTAGAGCTTCCTAGGCTGGTGCCGGGTCCGGTCTTCAAAACCGGTGTGTGGTGCTGAAAGGCGCTGCAGGCGGGTTCGATTCCCGTGCTCTACCGCCAGACGCTAGCTCCGGGCGCTCATCGAGGGCGCCGTGGCGCTCGCCCAGGCAGGCCCCGGCGACGAGCTGGGGCGGGCCTGCGAAGGCGCTTCATAGCGGCGGCTCCTTGGCGGCGATCTGCGCAACGCGCTGGTGGGAAAGTCCGAGCAACTCCGCCGCATCCCGCATGGAGAGCCCGAGTTCGCCCGTGAGCAGGTGGACTGTGGATGTCGTGGCGTCCATGGCGGCGGCCCGTGCGGCCTCCGCCTTCCGGCGGACCGCCTCGGCGCGCCGGAGCGAGCGTTTCACCTCTGGCGGGAGCCGGACGTCATCGATCAGCTTCGCGGCTGTCGCTTCCCTCTGCCCCACGAAGAGCGCGAGGGCTTCGCGGACGCGCTCGCGCGCCTGGCTCACGGTGCGCCCTTGCGTCTGGCAGCCCGGGACGCTCGGGATCTCCGCCACCCACCATCCCGCCTCGTCTCGTTCGTACGCCACCCTGTAGGACTTTCGCATGCCGAGCCTCCCTCAGCGCTTCCCGATGATCGTCTGTAACCAGCCCTCGCCGAGGCACGGAGCGAGGTGCCGCTCGATGTTCCGCACGACGCCCGGCGACAGGTCTTCGCCCTTGTGCACAGGGACCGTCGTCACGCATCGACCCACGCGGAAGATGACGTGCGAGCCCTTTCCCTTCCGCACCTCCACGGCCCCGACGTTGCGGAGGATCCGCTTCATCTCCCGTGCGGTCACGTCAAGAGGTATAGACGATTCGGTCAGTTCCGTCTACGCTGCTGGACGGCACAGGCGGGCGCCTTGGTGATGCTGGACGGGGAGAAACACGCGCCTCCACGCCAAGAGGCTACCTGGGCGAACGGATCGAGGTTGACGGCCGTGGCCACCCTGCTCGTCACGGACGGCGCCCTTGCCGCGAAGGTGGAGCTCGCGGCACGACCGGCCGCGCGTCGTCTCCCTGCGCAGGCCGGTCTGTTCCTCGAGTGCCCGGCCGGACCTACCTCAGCGCCCCGGGCCACCAGCGCCATGCGCAGCGGTCTGCCGGCGGCTCCTCCAGCTGCGCGTCGAGGGCTGGGGGGATGCGCTGGACGAGCGTGCCGTCGGCGCCCAGCTCGAGGTCGAGCGTGTTGCACCGGGCTCCGTTCATCGGGAGCGCGAGCGTGCCGCAGGCGATGCCGTCGGGACCCAGCACCTCCACCGCCTGGGAGCAGGTGTCGTGGGGAGTCCCGAGCGGAAGGACGGCGTAGGCCTTCCCGCCGCGCGCGAGCTCGAGCCGGGTCCCCTGGCGGGAGGTCATCCAGGCGGGAGGGAGCTGCACGGTGGCGGAGCCGCTCGGCACGACGGCGACCGTGTACGACGTGCGGTACGTGCCGCCGGGGTAGACCAACAGCTGGTGGATCGCGAGGCCGCCGCCGATGATCCGCGAGGTCTCGAAGCTGATGGCGAGGCCGGGCATGATGGAGAGCGCCTTCTGCGGGAGCGTGAACTCTCCCGTGAGCGGGGTCCCGTCCCGATCGAACCACTCGCCGGAGAGCGTGAAGGTCCCGGGCCCCGCGTTCTTGGCGGTGATGACGAGCGCCCGGCCGAGCAGATCCACGCCCGCCCCCGCGACGCTGCCAGCGGACGCGAGGGGGCGCGGGCCCCAGCGGATGGCGCCGGGGCCGGAGTACACGACCGCGGCGTGCTGGTACGCCTGCCCCGCGATGGTCGCCAGGGTGCCGGCGACGAGGACGCCGCCCGACGGATCGCCCACGGCGGCGAAGTCGTAGCGCGAGGAGCGAACCCGGAGCGTCGCGTCGTTCACCGGAGCGCCGGCTGCGTCGAACCAGGTGAGCGGTGCGATGTCGGCCTGCGGATCTCCCGACACCCAGAGCGCGCCCGCGGGCTGGCGCACGACGCCGGGGTAGGCGGCGGGCAGCGCCGCGCTCCGGGCGGCGCCGCTCGCGGGAAGGACGGTCGCGTTCGTGCGGGCGCTCGAGCCGTTCACCGTCCAGGCGAGGACCATGGTCCCGTTCGCGTCCGCGGTCCCTGGGCCGCAGGTGAGTCGCGCGCCCGGCTCGCTCACCTCCTGCTCGCGGGCCGGCGGCAGAGATGTGAGCGCGATCTCCGCGCACGCTGCCGCGTCCTGCGGCGGCTGTGAGGGCGTGGCGGTCGGCACTGCGATCGGATGTGTCTCGGGAGGCTGCGTCGTCGTGGGCGGCTGCGCCGTGGGAGGCTGCACGCCGCCGTCCGGCGCCTGCGTGGCCGTGCCCGCCGTCCCGCCTCCTCCGCCGGAGCCCCCGCAGGCGAGGATCAGCGCCGCCCCCATCGCCCACCAGCCGCTCACTCTCATCGATCTCCTCCCATGTCCGGGCGCCGGAGGTGGCGGGCGGACGGTTCGAACGTAAGCGCGGCACCTCCGCCCCGCAGGGCGGCGCGCGGCCGCGAGGTGGTGGGCGACGCCGGGGCGCTCGCGTCAGGCCGAGCGCGTCGGCGCGACCTCGTCCAGGGTGTCGGCGACCTTCGACGGCCGTGCGCCCGCCGCCGGGGGCGGGTGCTCGTCGCCGTAGGGCGCCATCCGCGCCATGAGCCGCTCGTGAGGCATGGCCGCCCGCAGCGCGCGCAGGTACTGCATCGGCGAGTAGAGCGCGAAGTTCGAGACCCGGCTGGTGTAGAGGCAGGCGTAGTCCTCGATCTGCTCGCCGAAGCGCGAGTTCTCTTGCCCTTCCTTGAAAGTGAGACCCCAGGAGCGATTGAGGCCGCGCTCGATGTCGGCCTCCAGCCGGTCGAGCTCCGCCTCGGTGCTGCGCAGGGCCCGGCGGAGCGCCTCGAGCTCCCGTTTCATCCCGCGCCGCCGCTCCTCGATGAGCGGGCGCTCGGCGGCAGCCTGCCCGCCGCGCTCGAGCTTCCGGTCGAGGAGGTTGAGCCCCGTCTTGTGACCCGCGGTGACGTCCTCCAGCCTGGAGCGTAGCTCCTCGAGCCGCCCGATCTCCTCCAGCGACGGCGCGTTCCGCTCGAGCCAGGCGAGCTCCGGCTCGAGCTCCTGGACGATCATGCAGGTGCGCCAGAGCGAGCTCTTGCGGGAGCGCAGGATGTCTCCGTAGATGTGGTCGCCGACGTACAGCACGCGCTCGCCGCCGTGTCCGCCCACGCTCTCGAACGACGCCAGGCTGCCCCCCTGGTACACGCGGCTCCGCTCGAGCGTCTTCGCCTCGCCCAGGATCTCGCCCTTTTCCGACAGCTCGAGGAG
>JBBQEB010000232.1:0-4463 GCA_038320275.1 Myxococcales bacterium
TCGGCGCGGGCAAGGCGCTCGAGGAGCTCGACATCCTCCGCCAGGTCGCGGCGCATACCTAGGCGATGATCGCGGCGACGGCCGTCCTCCTCGCCGCGCTCGCCGGCGCGCCGCAGGGCGACCTCCTCACCACGGCCGAGAAGGGCGGCTTCGAGCGCACCGGCCGCTACGACGAGGTCGTCCGGCTCTGCTTCGCCTTCGAGCGCGCCTTCCCAGGCGCGCACGCTGCTTCGAATACGGCCGGACGCCCGAGCGAAGGCCCATGCTTGCCCTGGCCGTGAGCGCCGACGGCGCGCTCGACCCCAAGGCAGCGAAGGCCCGCATGCGTGAGGTCGTGCTCGTCCAGGGCGCCATCCACGCCGGGGAGCTGGACGGCAAGGACGCCGGCTTCATGGCGCGTACTGGGCCGAGCGCAACCGCTTCGGGCTCCTGGTGGAGGCGCATTCCTGGAAGGACTACCGGACCCGCGTCCTCGCCGCGCGCGACGCCGTGCGGGAGCTCGTCGACCTCGCCGCCGAGCGCGACGGGGCGTGGCGGGCGGCCGCGGCCCGCGCGGACGCCGCGTCAGCGCGGTTGCCGGGAACGGAGGTGCCGCTCGCCTACGCGCACACCGCCGCGTCCACCCCGCGCCGCTTCTTCGCTCGCACGCCGTCCGCGGTCTCGGGCCGGCTCGCCATCACGTACGACCGGGCCCGGCCGGAGAGCTTCGAGGTGCCCTTCTTCGGCGAGGTGAAGCCGAGCCTGACCGTCCGTGCGCCCAGGGCGGGATACGTCGTGCCCGCGGCGCACGCTGGCTGGATGGCCGAGAAGCTCGCGCTGCACGGGATCGCCTTCCAGACGCTGAAGGCCGCGAGACCGGCGACCACCGTGGAGACCTGCCGCGCCACCGAGGCGAAGCTTGCGGCGGCGAGTCGTTCGAGGGGCGGACCCGGCTCGCGGTGAAGGGGGCGTGGCTCCCGGAGCGGGCGGAGCTCGAGGCGGGCTCGCTCTTCGTCCCCGTCGCCCAGCCGGCGGGACGGCTGGCGGTGGATCTGCTGGAACCGGAGGCGCCCGATTCGTTCCTGGCCTGGGGCTTCTTCAACGCCCACTTCGAGCGGAAGGAGTACATGGAAGCGTACGTGACCGAGCGGTTCGCGGCCGAGGCTTTGGCGCGCGACCCCGCGTTGCTGGAAACCTTTCAGCATCGGCTCGAAACGGATCCGGAGTTCGCCCGAGACGGACGGGAGCGGCTCGACTTCTTCGCCCGGCGCCACCCTTCGTGGGACTCTCGCTATCGCCTGTACCCCGTCATGCGAGTCGATGCGTTGCAACCGGATCGCTGACGCGGGGCTCGTCTCCTTTGCAAACGCTTGCCCCGGAACTCGGGCTGGGAGATGGTCTCTACCAATGCGCTCCGCTGTCCTCGTGATCTGCCTCGTTGCTTCTTCTTTTCCCAGCAAGAGCCTCGCCGCGCCGCCGGACGCCAGCGCGCCGGCGCCCGCCGCTGCCGACGCTGCTTCGCCCGCCAATCAGGAGTGCCTCGGGTGCCACGAGGCGACCAAGCCCGGAGAGTCGGGCGTCCGGGTGGCAGCCTTCGCGAAGTCGGTGCACGGCGGGCTCTCCTGCACTGACTGCCACGCCGGGTATGTGTCGCCCGGCCCTCACGACCTCCCGGCTCCCAGCGACCCGGCGGAGGCCGCGCTGGTGCGGCGGCTCGCGACCGGCAAGAACGCCGAGGACCAGCCGCGCACGGCCGCCCCGCGCGCGTACCTCGCCTGCGCGGGCTGCCACCCCGACACCATGGAGACCTTCCGCGCCTCGGCCCACGGCCGCTGGTGGTCGGAGGACCGCAGCGTGGCCGGGCCGACCTGCGCGAGCTGCCACGGAAGCCCGCACGAGGTGCCGACCCCGCCCGAGCGCGGCACCGCGGCGTTCCGGCCGTACTGGACGAAGCTCGCCGCGACCTGCGAGCGCTGTCACGCCGACCCCAAGTTCATCGAGGCGGCCAAGCTGAACCAGGAGACGGCGACCAACTACCACGACTCGATCCACGGCCGACTCGTCGCCATCGGCAGCACCAAGGCGCCGGTCTGCACGGACTGCCACGGGTGGTCGGTGCGCCCCGCCGGCAAGGACGACCCCCGCAAGAAGGTCATCCCCGGGGGGCACGCCACCATGACGGGACCGACCTTCACCACCTCGTCGGTGCACTTCAGCAATCCGCCGCGCGACGAGGACAATCGCGTCATCACCTGCGCGCAATGCCACGCGGGCGCGAACCACAACTTCGCGGGGCTCATCAGCCATCGCCCGCTGCAGGACGAGGGCAAGCTCCCCCACCTCATCCACCTCTTCTTCTCCTACCTCACCACGGCGACGCTGCTCTTCTTCGCCGGCCACGTCGCCATCGACATGGCCTACGAGCTCCGTACGTCCTTCCAGCGGCGGAAGAAGCCGCACGCGCCAGTTCCGGCGCCCCTGCGCGGAACGGTGGTCCGGCTCGACCTCCACCAGCGCATCCAGCACTGGCTCATGCTCTCCGGCGTGATCCTGCTCGCCATCACCGGGTGGCCGCTGCGCGGCGCGGGCTCGGTGGACATCGTGGGCGCGAATCAGGTGCTCCAGCGGGTGGAGTCGTCGCGGCGGTTCCTGCACCTGTTCGGCGGCCCCGCCAACGCGGGCATCTTCCACCGCATCGGCGCGGTGCTCATCATCGCTTCCGGCGTGTACCACCTCACCTGGCTCGTGATGCACGGCCGGCGCGGTACGCTCGCGTTCTCGATGGTCCCCACGCCGAAGGACGCCTTCGACATGCGGGACAACGTCCTGTTCCTGCTGGGGCTCCGCAAGGAGCGGCCGCGCTTCGAGCGCTTCAGCTACCTCGAGAAGTTCGATTACTGGGCTGTGTTCTGGGGCATCATCATGATGGTCGGCTCCGGGTTCATCTTCTGGTACCCGGTGTTCTTCTCGCGCTTCCTGCCCACCTGGATGCTGGTGAGCGCGCAGATCGTCCACGGCGAGGAGGCCACCCTCGCGGCCATCTTCCTCTTCATCGTGCACTTCTATTACGTGCACCTGAAGCCGAGCATCTTCCCGATGAACTGGACGTGGCTCACCGGCACCATCTCCCTCGAGCTCCTCGAGGAGGAACATCCGGTGGAGTTCGACCGGCTCATGGCGAAGCGTCGGGAAGAAGGGAAGGAGAAGAAGAAGGAGTGAAGCTGCGGCTCCTGGCGCGCCTCCCGGACCGGGAGCTCGCCGCGTGGACGCGCCGGGCACACGCATTCACCTGCGTCGAGCCGCGGCGCGCGCTCGAGGGCGAGGGCGAGGCCAAGCGGCAGCTGCGTGCGCGGCGGGTCATCCGCGTGACCGTGCCACTCCGCGTCGCGGCCGTGCTCGCCGCTGCCGTCCAGGCCCTGCGGGAGCGCCCCGGTCCCCCGAGGAGAGAGATGGCTCCTACAACCTCCCGCAGGGCCTGCGAAACACGCAGCGGGTGCAGCGAGCGCGGTCGGGCAGGACGGGAAAGCGCTCCAGCGAGGCGCGGTTCGCCGAGGGCTCGTCGAGCCGCTCCTGCATGGCCGCGATGGAGCGGCGCATCTCGTCCTTGCAGCCCTCGACGGCAACCTCGTCGGCGGAGACCGAGACGCGCTCGGCCGAGAGGCTGGACAGGTAGACGAGCCCTCCCAGCACCTTGTCGGCGCCGACGCCCCACTTCTGCTGGGCGTAGAGCGCGTAGATGCCGACCTGTGTGTGATCCACCTCGCGCTGCTGTCCCGTCTTCCAGTCGAGGACGTGGATGACCCCCGCCTCGTCGGCGTAAGCAAAGTCGATGGCAACCCAGACCTTGGTGCCCTCGAAGGACCAGGAGTCGAGCTCGTCCACCGTGAGCCACTTGTCGCGCGGCGTGCGCTGGATGGCGGCGTAGGTTTCACTCGCACAGAAGGCGCGCAGCGACCCTACGATGACCTGGTCCCAGAGCCGCTTCCACTCCTCGCCGGCGATGGCCTCGGCGTACTCGTGCTCCACGAGGCCGGTGATGCGCGAGGACTCGTGCCAGTAGCTCTTCTCGCGCGAGATGGCCCACTGCCAGCGCGCCCGCCGGTGCGTTCGCTCCACGAGCTCGTCCGCGGAGCGGAACTTTCCCGTGCGGCGAGCCCGCTCCAGGGTCTCCTTGATCGCGCAGTGCACCACCGAGCCCGCCCACTGCCAGCGCGAGGAGAGCTTCTTGAGGACGTAGAGCTCGCGAACCGGAGAGCCCTGAAGCGCCTCCCAGCCCTTCCAGCTCGCGTAGTAATGGAAGTAGTAGGCGCGCAGGCACTCCTCGAACTTCTCGTGCCGCGACTTCGACCAGGAGAACTCGTTGAGGAGCTCGGGCCGGACCCTGGATGTGCTGCAAGCGTCCACGAGCACACTCTACAGCGGGGGTCCGACACGGCGGGGGCCTGGGATCGCGGGACGCGCCGGTTCCCCGCTCTTCGCCGGCC
>JBBQEB010000233.1:0-4459 GCA_038320275.1 Myxococcales bacterium
GATCGCGCGCGCGGAGGCCGCCATCGCGGCCGCCACCGGGTCCCATCCGCACGGCGTCCGGGGGCCGGGCTTCAGCAGCTCGCCGGCGGTGCTGGAGGTGCTCCGGCGGCGGGGGGACCGCTACGACTGCTCCACCTTCCCGACCTTCCTCGGCCCGCTGGCGCGCGCGTTCTACTTCCTCAAGTCGGACCTGTCCCGCGAGGAGAAGGAGCGCCGGAAGAAGCTCTTCGGGGGAGTGACGGAAGGGCTGCGGCCCATCGATCCTTACCTGTGGCAGCTCGAGGGCGGGTCCCTGCTGGAAATCCCCGTCACGACGCTTCCGGGCGCTCGCGTTCCCTTCCACTTGAGCTACGTCCTCTATCTCGCCTCCTTCTCGCGGCGCCTCGCGCTCGCTTACTTCGACGGCGCGCTGCGCGCCTGCCGCGCCGCGGGCACCTCACCCTCCGTCCTCCTTCACCCGCTCGACTTCCTCTCGGGGGAGGACATCGGGGCCCTCTCTTTCTTCCCTGGCATGGGCATGTGCACCGCCGAGAAGCTTGCCTGCGTGGAGGCATGTCTCGACCTGCTGGCCGGCCGCTTCGAGGTGCGCAGCATGGAGGAGCACGCCGCCTCCCTCGGTCCCGACCTCCCACTTCGCAAGGCTGCGTGACGCCCCGACCGCCCCACGCCAGCCCCTTGCGCTTCCTGGTCTGGGCGGCGATCGCGCTGGTGGCGGCGTCGCGGCTGATACACCTCGACGCCGATCCGGCCGGCGTGGTGGGGGGCGAATTCCTGACCGACGAGGGCTGGTACGCGCTCAACGCCCGCAACCACGCGCTCTTCGGCCGATGGATCCTCGACCAGCACAACGTGGCTCTCGTGCTCTGCCCGCTCCACACCTTCGCGCTGCGCACCAGCTACGCGCTCTTCGGGGTCGATCTGTGGAGCACGCGCCTCCCAGGTGCGCTCGCTTCCGCGCTCACCATCGGACTCGTCGCGCTGCGCCTGCGCCGCCATCCCGTCGCCGCGGCGCTGGTGGCTGTTCAGCCCGTTCTCTACGCGTTGAGTCGCACGGCCTTCTGCGAATCGCTCCAGCTTCTCTTCGTCGCTGCGGTCTGGTTCTTCGCCTCGGCCGAGCGGCCGACCTGGCGGTCATGGTCGCTGGCAGGAGCGTCTGCTGCCCTGGCCGTGCTCGTCAAGGCGAGCGCGCTCTACGCACCCGTGCTCGCGCTCGCCGCCCCATTCGTCCTGGCGGGCCGGCCGGTTCCTCGCCGCGCCGCGCGAGCCGCGCTCTGCGTCGCCCTGGGGGGCTGCCTGGTCGCCCTCCTCTTTGCCCCCTTCGAGCTCGGATATCTGGAGGTGCTGCGGACGGAGGCTGCGCGCGAGGGAAGCGCCGTGGCCGGGCCCCCGCGCGCGCTGGCTTTCCCGCTTCTCCTCGGGCTCGACTGGAACGCGGGCGACCTGCGCGTGCGACCGGAGCTCCTCGCGGCGACCGTGGTGTTCCTGTTCGCGGCTGGGCTCCTCCTGACGCGCCAGCTCCTCGCGGAAGCGTCCTTCTCCACGCTCGACGCCGACCGGCCTGCGGCCCGGGTCGCCGCGGCCTGGTTCCTCCTGTCCCTGGCGGTGCTGTGTACGCGTGCGCACCCGCCACTCCAGGAGCGCTACTGGGCGAACCTCCTGCCACCTCTCGCCATCCTGGCTGGGCTCGGGGCGAGTCCTCGCGGCGCGGCGCTGCGCACCCGCTGGACGCCGGCGCTCGGCATCGTGTCGTCGCTGGCGCTCGCGCTCCCCGCGGCGCTGGTCGTCCGTGCGCTCGCAACCTGGGCCCTGGAGGCGAGCGGCGCGGCGAGAGCCTATTCGGCGCGCACCCATGTCGCGCTGGCGCTCAGCGCGCTCGCGGCTGTCACCTGGGTTCTCGTGCGCGCCAAGGTCCCTCAGCGCCTCGCCCGAAGCTCGCACGACCTGCGGCCTATTCTTGCTGGACTCTGCGTCGTGGGGGCTCTCGCCGATCTCGCTCCGGTCGCTCTGGCGACCTACACCGTGCGCGACGCTGCCCGGGACCTGACCCGCTCCCCCGTAGTGCGGGTCCTCGCAGGTCCCTTCGCGAATACCCTTTCCCTTGAGACCCCGTATCGCGCCTTCGTCGTCCGCGACCTCGCCAGCATGGGAATGGGCACGGGGTGGATCAATCGCGACTGGGCCGCGCTGGGCGCGACGGACTGGGTGGGCGACGTTCCCCCGGGCGGGACGGGCGGGCGCGAGCCTCCACCCCCCGGAGCCGTCCTGACGTCGCGCACGGACGTGTGGCCGGACGCGGCCGGACATCCACGAACCACCATGTTTCTGAGCGCGTTGCCCGCGTCCAGCCTCCGCCCCCGCTCGACTCCGGTCAGGACCCCATGAGACATCCATTGACTGTGCAGGACGTGACCGCACCGCCCAGCCCGTCGGAACGCCTTTCACCGCTCCAGCTCGGGCAGCTCCGGGTCGATCGAGTCACCTTCGAGCAGGCGCTCGATGCGATCGAAGCGCTGGTCCATCGCGGGACCGGCGGCCTCGTGGTCACGCCCAACGTGGACCACGTCGTCATCGCCGAGCGAGACCTGGCGTTCAGGGCCGCCTACGCGGCGGCAGACCTCTCCCTTGCCGACGGCATGCCGGTGGTGTGGGCGTCGCGCCTCCTCGGCGCACCGGTGCCGGAAAAGATCAGCGGCTCCGATCTGATCGAGCCCCTGGTGCGCCGGGCGGCTGAGCGCCGCTGGCGAGTCTTTCTGGTGGGGGCAGGGCCGGGCGTCGCGGAGGAGGCTGCCACGCGGCTCGCGCGCGACATGGGCGTGAACGTCGTCGGCACCTTCGCGCCTCGCATCCGGCTCGACGGAGGAGCGGACGACACCGCAGAGACGGTGCGCAAGATCCGGGAGGCGCGTCCAGATCTCCTGCTGGTGGCCTTCGGGGCTCCCAAGCAGGAGGTGTGGAGCCATCGATATCGGACGGAGCTCGGGCCCGTGGTCACGGTGGGCATCGGCGCCAGCCTCGACTTCCTGGCCGGACGCATTCGCCGGGCGCCGCGGTGGGTGTCCCGCTCGGGCCTGGAGTGGCTCTGGCGCCTCGTGCGCGAGCCGCGCCGGCTGTGGCGGCGATACCTGGTCCAGGATCCCGCGTTCCTCCGGATCGTCTGGCGGCAATTCTGCGCCAGGCCGAGCTGACGCGGAGCGGAGGAAACCTCGGGGCTGGGCCTCCGCTCAGCGCCTCCGCTTCTCGCCGGGAGAGGCCAGGCTTCGCCACGCGGAGCGGGGATGCCGCACCAGCTCCAGCACTTGGAAGGCGACGTCCACCCAACCCGGCCACCGATCTCTCGCGTCGCGCGCAGGATCGGTCACGGCTTGCCCGCGGTGCGCCTGGATCCAGAAGCGCCAGCGGCTCGCCTCTCCCGACGACATGCTGCTTGCCATGCGCTGCGCCGTGAGCATGAGCGCGGTGGAGGTGCGGTGCACGTACACGCGCCCGGTGAGCCCAGGCGCCGCCCGCGCACACCCCATGGCGACCTCGAGCTCTCGCTCGCCTCCGATCGCGGCCAGGTAAGCCATCCAGGGAAGCTCGAGGCCCCGATCGGCCTCGAAGGCCATGTGATTGTAGAAGCGGGGATTCACGTCGATGAGGAGCCTGCCCTTGGGCGAGTCCAGGAACTCGGCGTCGAAGACGCCGGAGAAGCCCACCTTCACGAACATGCGCCTCAGCCCGTCCTCCAGCTCCGCGTCCAGCGGAGACTCCTCGAACAGGATGCCGGGACCGGAGGCCCGGGGGCGTTGAAGCACCTTGGTGCACGCCATGGAGGCGATGCGCCCCTGCCGATCGACGAAGCCGTCAATCGTGTACACGCGCTCGGCGCTCTCGTGGCAGGCCTGGATCATCGGGTCGCCGAGGTCTGGGATGCGCTCCAGCACGGCCCGGTGGTGGACCGCGGATTCGCGGACGCGACGCCAGATCGGGACGAGATCCTCCGGCCGATTCACCCTTCCGCCCTTGCCCCGGGACGAGCAGAGGACCTGCGATCGGCGCTTCACCATGAGGGGAAAGGTTGCGTCGCGAGCGATGCTCTCCACCTCCGCCTCGCTGGTGGGCGTGCGCGTCTCCGGCACGAGGAGTCCTGCGTCGCGCGCGGCGGCGGCGAGCCGCGCCTTGTCGAGGAGCTCCTCCAGCGCCTCGACGGAGGGAGTGTAGAGCTCGAAGAGGCCTGCCAGTTCCTCGCGATGGCGCGCCACCAGCCAGGCGACGTCGTCGCTGGTGGGGTAGAGCACGTGGCGTGGCCCCTGGCGCCCGAAGGCGCGCAGCCAGGCAAGGAGCGCGTCGGGCGCGTTGCTCGCGGGACAGCGCACGGCGCGCGCGACGTGGCGCGACCAGCGGGCGGGGATCACGACCTGGTCGCAGCCGAGAGTGACCGGTACGCCGTGCGCGCCGAGGTTTCGGGCGGCGGCCAGCG
>JBBQEB010000234.1:0-4457 GCA_038320275.1 Myxococcales bacterium
GGAAGTCCTCGCCGGCGAACGTGATGCCCACCACCTTCTGGATGGTGATGGAATCATCCGCGACGAGAAGGCGCTTGGGCATGGCGGTCCCGAGGAAAGGGTTCTGTCAGGACTACCCCCGGAAATGGCCGATTGCAACGCATCGGATGAAGTCTCCCCGCGTCGCAGCGCTGCCGCCGAGACCGCCGGCGTCAGTAATCCATGTCGTCCATGTCCCCCATGTCACCGCCGCCCATGCCGCCGCCCCCGCCGCCGCCGCGGCGCTTCGAACGCTTGGCGGGCTTCGGCTTCTCGGTGATCACCGCCTCGGTGGTGAGGAGCAGGCTCACGACGGAGGCGGCGTTCTGGAGCGCGGTGCGCTCCACCTTGGTGGGGTCGATCACGCCCGCCGCGATGAGATCCTGGAACACCTCGGCCCGGGCGTCGAACCCGAACGCGCCGCTCCCGCCGCGGATCTTCTCCAGCACGACCGCGCCTTCGTGTCCGGCGTTCTCCGCGATGCGCCGGGCCGGGCTCTCCAGCGCCTTGCGCACCACCTCGACGCCCCACCGCTCGTCGCTCCCGGGCGCGAAGCTCAGGTTCGCGAGCACCGGCAGGCAGCGCAGGTAGGCGACCCCGCCTCCCGGCACGATGCCCTCCTCCACCGCCGCGCGGGTGGCGTGGAGCGCATCCTCCACGCGCGCCTTCTTCTCCTTCAGCTCGGTCTCGGTGGCCGCCCCCACCCGCACCACCGCCACCCCGCCCACGAGCTTGGCGAGCCGCTCCTGCAGCTTCTCCTTGTCATAGTCGCTGGTGGCCTCCTCGATCTGGTTGCGGATGACCTGGATGCGCGCCTCGATGGCGGCCTTGGAGCCCCCGCCGTCCACCACGGTGGTGTCGTCCTTGGTGACCGTGACCCGCCTCGCCCGGCCCAGCTCCGCCGTCGTCACCTCGTCGAGCTTCTTCCCCAGCTCGTCGGCCACGACGCTGGCGCCGGTGAGCGTGGCGAGGTCCGCCAGCCCCTCCTTGCGGCGGTCGCCGAAGCCGGGCGCCTTCACCGCGCACACGGCGAGCGTGCCCCGGACCTTGTTCACGACCAGCGTCGCGAGCGCCTCGCCCTCCAGGTCCTCCGCGATGATGAGGAGCGGCCGGCCCGCCTTGGTGACCGCCTCCAGGACCGGGAGGATGTCGGCCATGGCCGAGATCTTCTTCTCGGTCACCAGGATGAACGGGTCCTCGAGAACCGCCTCCATGCTGTCGGGATCGGTGACGAAGTAGGGCGAGACGTAGCCGCGGTCGAACTGCATGCCCTCGACCACGTCGAGCGTCGTCTCGAGGCCCTTCGCCTCCTCGACCGTGATGACGCCCTCCCTGCCCACCTTCTCCATGGCCTCGGCGAGGATGTCGCCGATGGCCGCGTCGCCGTTCGCGCTGATGGTCCCCACCTTGGCGATGTCGTCCTTCCCCGCGCTCGGCTTCGAGAGCTTGGCGAGCTCGGCGGTGACGAGCCCCACCGCGCGGTCGATCCCGCGCTTCAGGTCCATGGGGTTGTGACCGGCGGCGACCAGACGGAGACCCTCCTCGAACATCGCGCAGGCGAGCACGGTGGCGGTGGTGGTCCCGTCCCCCGCCTTGTCCGAGGTTCGTGAGGCGACCTCGCGGACCATCTGCGCTCCGATGTTCTCGACGTGGGAGGACAGCTCGATCTCCTTGGCGACGGTGACGCCGTCCTTGGTGACCGTGGGGGCGCCGTATGATCTGTCGATCACGACGTTGCGGCCCTTGGGGCCCAGCGTCACGGCCACCGCCTCGGCGAGCGTGCGGACGCCCTGCAGGATGGCCTGACGCGCCTCGTCGTGAAAGCCGATCTCCTTCGCTGCCATGGCGATCTCTCCTCTTCCTGTGAGACTGTGGGTGATGTGCGGGGCTCCGCGATCCGATTTCCGGCGCCGATCCCCGCGGTAACATAACGGGGTGGAGGGTCCCGGCCACGGAGCCCGTCCCGGCGCCTCGGCAGGCAGGGCGTCCCGAAAATTGACCCTGCGGGGGTGATATCGCATCGTCCCTGCGACATGGGATCCGTGATCGAGTCGATGGAGCTGGCGCAGGTGCTCGCCGAGGCGGAGGACATTGCCCGGAACGTCAACCAGCGCCTCACGAGCGCGCACCAGCTCCTCGCGCTCTTCACCATCCCGAACCGGGCCGAGCTGCTCCTGCGCGACCGGGGCATCGACGAGGACAAGGTGCTGCAGGCAATGACCGGCTCGCCGTCCGAGCCCGAGGGGCTCGAGCGCGGGCTCCGCGACAGGGCGCGGGAGGTGGCGGCCGGGGTGGGCGCGCAGGAGGTGGACTGCCTGCACCTCCTCATCGCCATGAGCCGGGTGCGGGCGAGCGCCGCCCACCAGCTCCTGGCCGCCTGCGGGCTCCAGCTCGCCACGCTGCGAAACGTGGCGCTCTCCTACTTCACGAGCCGCATGCCCCGCCGCCTGCGCGACATGGTGCCGCAGGCGGCCCGCGCTCCCATGGGCCAGCGCCCCGCGCCTGCCGCCGCCAAGGAAGTTTCCGCGAGGCCTGCGGCGGCCGCGCCCCCGGTCTCCCGCCGCGAGCTGGCGCGCGAGGCGAACCGCGAGCCCGAGCGCTCGCGCCCCGCGGAGGCCCTCGCCCCCGAGCCCGCGCAGAGGTCCCGCGACGGCGAAGGCGAGGGGCGCTCCGGCGTGGAGGCCCGGACGGCCTCCGCCGGCGCCTACGCCCTCGATCCGACCGCGTTCCCCTGGCTCTCTTCGCTGGGGCGCAACCTCACCGAGCTCGCGGCGCTGGGAAAGCTCGACCCGCTGGTGGGCCGCGACCGGGAGGTGGAGGAGGCCATCGACATCCTCGGAAAGCGGCGCACCAACAACCCCATCCTGGTGGGCGAGCCCGGCGTGGGGAAGACGGCCATCGCGGAGGGGATCGCGCAGGCCCTCCTGCGCGAGCGCGACGCCGAGCGGCTGCTGGTGGAGCTCGACATGGCGAGCGTCGTCGCGGGAACGCAGCTCCGCGGCTCCTTCTCCGAGAAGCTCAACGGCATCAAGGACGAGGTGCGGCGCGCGGGTGGCCGCGTGGTCGTCTTCATCGACGAGATCCACACCATCATGGGCGCGGGCGGCACCGGCGAGGGGCCGCAGGACGCGGCCAACGAGCTCAAGGCGGCGCTGGGCCGGGGCGAGTTTCCCTGCATCGGCGCCACCACGCACGACGAGTACCGGCAGCACATCGAGAAGGACCCGGCGCTGGAGCGGCGCTTCACGCCGGTGCTGGTGCGCGAGCCCACCGTGCCCGACACGATCCGGATCCTCGAGGGCCTGGTGCAGCGGTATGGCCACCATCATGGCGTGCGCTACGCGCGGGAGGCGCTGGAGGCCGCGGCCACCCTCTCGGCCCGGTACATCACGGACCGGTTCCTGCCCGACAAGGCGGTGGCGGTCCTCGATCTGGCGGGCTCGCGGACGCGGCGCGAGGGCGGCGCCGAGGTGGACGCCTCGCAGGTGGCGCGCGTGGTCGCGAAGATGGCCGGCATTCCCGAGTCGCGGCTCCTCGCCACCGACAAGGAGCGGGTGCTCGGGCTCTCCGAGACCCTCTCCCGCAGCGTGTTGGGCCACGCCGGGGCGATGGAGCGCATCTCCGCGGTGCTCCGGCGGAACTACGCCGGCTTCGCCTCGCGCCGACCGATGGGCAGCTTCCTCTTCCTCGGCCCCACCGGCGTCGGCAAGACCGAGCTCGCGCGCGGGCTCGCCGATGCGCTCTACGGCAGCAAGGACGCGCTGGTCCGGCTCGACATGAGCGAGTGCTCGGAGCCCACCGGCGTGGCCCGCCTGGTGGGAGCGGCGCCGGGCTACGTGGGCTACGGCGAGGGCGGCCAGCTCACCGACGCCGTGCGCCGGCGCCCCTCCAGCGTGGTGGTGCTGGACGAGATCGACAAGGCGCACCGGGACGTCTGGATGCTCCTGTTGCAAGTCCTGGAGGAGGGCCGCCTCACGGATGGCCGCGGCCGCCAGATCGACTTCTCCAACACGGTGGTGGTGCTCACCTCGAACCTGGGGGCCGCGGAGGCCACGCGGACGAGCTCCGGCGTGATCGGCTTCGGGACGCCTGGCCCGGGGGGTACGGCCGGCGGCTCGCGCGAGGAGCCGGCCCTCGCGGCGGCCCGCGCCGCCCTCCCTCCCGAGCTGTGGAACCGGCTCGACGACCGCATCTACTTCTCGCCGCTGGGCCGGGCCGAGCTCCGGCAGATCGCCGCCCTGCTCCTCGCGGAATCCTCCGCCCGCCTCTTCGCAGAGCGAAAGATCCGGTTCACGGCGCGCGACCGCGTCCTCGACGTGCTGCTCGACGGCGGCGGCTACGACCCGGCGCTCGGCGCGCGCCCCATGCGCACCGCCGTGCAGCGGCTGGTGGAGGCTCCGCTCGCGGAGGGCATCCTGAACGGCCGATACGCTCCAGGG
>JBBQEB010000235.1:0-4444 GCA_038320275.1 Myxococcales bacterium
CCCCCACGACCGAGCCTGGAACAGCGACAGGTGGGGGAAGTCAGCGTCGCGGCCCGATCGCCACGTGAGCACCTGGTAGGTCGAGAGCGTCACCGGACCGGTCGCCTTCGACTCGCCCGTATACTCGGCGATGGCCTCGTCCGCGAGGGTGGTCTTGTCGAGGAGCTCTCGCCTCCATTGCTTCACCGAGGTGAGGCTGGTCGTGAGCACGAGCGTCGTCTGTCCCACCGCCGCCATCGCGGCCATCCCGACGACGGTCTTGCCGGCGCCGCAAGGCAGGACGATGACCCCGCTGCCGCCGCGCTCGGACCCGGCCAGATGGAAGGCGTTGGCCGCCTCGCGCTGGTAGTCGCGCACGTTCAGGGCCAGGCCCGAGAGGCAGCGTTCCCGGAGACCGACCCGTAGCTCGTCGCCCGCCGCGTAGCCAGCCAGGTCCTCGGCCGGGAACCCAGCCGCGACGAGGGCCTGCTTCAGAACGCCGCGCGCTGTAGCAGCCACGCGGAACCGCGTCGCGTCGAGCCGGTCGGCGAGGAAGGGCCCAGTGCCCTTGTCACGAGCGAGACGCTCCGCGGTTGTCCGATCGCGGCAGGTACAGACGAGCGCGTCGCCTTCCCTGGTGAGCACCACGCGCCCGTATCGCGCGGCGAGCTCGCCCACCTCGGTGACGACGCTGTCCGGGACAGGGTACTTGGCGTGCTCGCGCAGCGCTGAGATCATCGCCGCGCCGGAGAGCCCCGCGGAGCGGGCGTTCCAGATCGACAGCGGCGTCAGCCGATACGTGTGTACGTGCTCCGGGCTCTTGACGAGCTCGGCAAAGGGCGCGAGCGCCTTCCGCGCGGCCGCGGCGCGACGGGAGTCGACCTCGAGGAGCACCGTGTTGTCGCTCTGGATGATGAGCGCGTTCTCGGCGACGAACGCCATGCGCTACGCCTCGGCTGCTCGCTGGCCTGCCGCGTCCGTCGCTGCTGGCCGGATCGCAGCAGGTGCGTGAGCGCGTCCGTGAGCGACGAGATACCCGAGCTCCCGGAGACCCCGCCGGAACGCAGGCTCCGAAGCCGCTGGCACCACGAGATGACGCTCGCCGGCCCGCATGCAATGCCGGCGCGTCCGGCTGTCGTTGGCGACGAGCGCGGCGAGCGCGGGCTCCGCGCATTCGACGAGACGCGCAAGACCTCGGTCCTGGATGCGCTCGCCTCGCTCGGCGACGTGGTCGAGCAGGCGATCCACCGTCTCGGGAAGCGGGGCCCCGCTCCTCGCCAACAGGAACTCCCGGATCTCGCTGACGGTGCGCCCCTCCTCCGTCGCGGCGAGCAGCTTCGGCGACTCGAGCTTCCAGACGAGATCCGAGGTCCGTTCCGCGTAGCTGTCGAGGGCCAGGCGGTCGGCGTGCTCGAGCTCGGCGCCGATGGCGGCGACCTCCAGGTTCGGCAGGACTCGAAGGACCGGCTTCACGTCAGTCGGCGCGGGCGCGTAGCCCGCCGCCGTCCCCGCGCAATACGCGCCGAGGCCATTGACGCGGACGTACATCAGCCCGTCGTAGCGGCTGAAGAAACTCATGTCGTCGGTGCCCCACATCTCGTGGTAGTCGGGCCGGGCGCCGGCTGGCGGGACGTACGCGACGTCGATGAGGCCGAGCGTGGCCGCGTACTCGAAGAGGAGGCAGAGGAGGTAGCGGCCCTCGAGGTGACGCGACCATCCCTCGTAGCCGAAGCTCCCGTATTGCGGATCGCAGATGTAGAGGTCCCAGGGCTACGCGTGACGCAGAGTGCCTCGCTGGAAGCCTCGATGAACCGGGCGAGCTCATCCGCCGGGATCCACCGCTGGGCCGGGCACTCGCCCAGCGCGAAAGCCAACGCGCCTCTGCGAGACGGCGCTGAGGTGAGGCCTCGCTTGCCCTTGCCGGTCTGGCCCTTGACGCACTCGATCCTCGAGAGCTCGTCGAGGATGCTGGTGGAGCACCACTTCTCCCACAGGTTCTTCAGGGTCTGCGCCGCCGGCTCGGCGAGTGCCTTGCGACCTGCCTTGGTGAGTTGCAGCCTCGAGCCCGAGAGCTGGGCCAGCCCGCCGGCCTGGATGAGCAGTGGCCACGCGAACGCACGAATGGGACCGGCGTTCCCGTCATGCGATTCGTCCTTCGGAGGCTGGTGGGGGTAGTAGTCGCCGCCGTCGAGAACAGCACCGATCGCGTCGACCGTCGAGGCGGAGGGTCGGCGCGTCTTGTCGCTCACGGACACCTTGCCCGCATCGACGAGGCGGAGCGCGGAGATCAGCTCTCGCGGCGCAGAGCGCTCGGTCTCGCGTACGACGAGTGGGACGGCCTCGCTCTCCTTGGCTCTCGGATCTCTGCGCCCGAAAGGACGATCGTGGGCGGCCGGCAGCTGCGCCCGTGACGTCACCTGTGTACGGATCGGCGGCGGTACGAAGGCCCTCAGCCGTTGCTTGAGGTCGTCCGGCATCACTCCGCCACGCTCGCCGCCGTAGAAGAAGAACCGGAGCGGGGTGGGTCGGCCACCACGGGAGTACCTGCTCACGGTCCCGGAGTCGGGAAGCCTTCCGTATTTCGCGTGGAAGCGCTGAGCCGGGAACGCGGTTCCGTTGGAGTGGACGACCTCCGCCACCGCGGCCTTCTGGATCTCGTCCAGGGATTGCCAAACGACCTGGAGCCGGTCGCCGGCGAGGTGATCAAGGACGTGGTCGACGAGATCCGCCTTCCGGGTCGGCGTCGGGCATTTCGTCAAGGACGCGAGCACCTTCAGCTCGTCCGCGTTCATGTGCTCGGCCAGGGCGTGGGCGAGGGTCGGGATTCCGTCACCGAGGACGCTGCGCTTCACCATGTTCCGCTCCCGCTCGAGTTCATGCGAGATCCTCGCCAGCCTCGGGACCCGAGGCCTCCCACTGCGCTTCCTCGGTCTCCATGTCCTGACGCTCCCTGGAGCGATCCTCCCGCTCCTTCGCATCCCGCGCGGCGATCTCCGATGCGTGAGCCCTGATCCGTGGATTGGCATGCGACAGATAGCGCTCGAACGGCTTCCTGTTCTTCCGCCGGATGAGTCCATCCCAATCGAGGAGCCGGTCGATGTCCCGCACCCCCTGACGATAGGCGAGCTCCTCGCCGCCAAGCTTCGAGCAATCCTTGCAGATGTGGCGCGAATGTCCCCGACCGGAGAACGCCTCATTCGGCCGCGTCGTCCCGCAGCACCAGCAGGCATGTCCGCGTCGACCCGTTCCCACGCCAAGCACTCCTCGTCGCTAGCCGACAGCCGGAAGACTCGGCTTCTCAACGAGGCGCACTGTCTACCAGAGGACCCTGACGTTCCCGGATGCGAACGCCGCGGCCACCCACGGGGCACTCGCCACGGAGAGTCGCACGCTCGCCTCACGAAGTGACCCGGTCAGCGAGCTGGCCGCATTTTTCGACGGGCCGCTCACCCCTTCGCGGCCGCACCCCTGAGCTCCAGCCCGAGCGCCCGGATGACCTTCATCACGGTGCCGAACTCCGGGTTCCCTTCCGGCGAGAGCGCCTTGTAGAGCCCCTCGCGCGTGAGCCCGGTCTTCCGGGCGAGCTGGGACATCCCGCGCGCGCGGGCGATGTTCCCGAGCGCGCTCGTGATGAAGGCGGGGTCGTCGCGGCCCTCCTCGAGACACGCCTCCCAGTACCGGGCGATGTCCGCCTCGGTCTCGAGGTGCGCTGCCGAGTCCCACTTCTTCAGCTTGATCTTGCCCGCCATCTTTCGCTCCTAGACCTGCTTCGCCAGCTCCTTCGCGCGCTCGATGTCCCTGGCCTGCGTCGCCTTGCCGCCACCCACCAGCAGGATGACGACTTCGGTCCCTCGCCGCAGGAAGTACACCCGGTAGCCGGGGCCGTAGTCGATCCGCATCTCCGAGACACCGTCTCCTACCGGCTTGCAGTCACCCAGGTTCCCGGATTCGGCGCGATCGAGCCGCGCCTGGACCCGGGCAGCGGCCCTCCGGTCGCGGAGGCGCTCGTACCACCTGTCGAAGACCGGGGTCGTGAAGATCGCCGGCACGGAGGGATGTTAACCATCGTTCACGATTACGTCCACCATGGCTCACATGCCCGAGGGGGCTCTACTCCATCCCCACTCGCACATGGCGGTGAGGCGATCACCTACATCGAGAACAACGGCCAGCGTATGGACTACGCCACCGCGCAGAGACGCGGCCTCCCCGTAGGCAGCGGCAACGTGGAGGCCACCTGCAAGAGCCTCGTCGAGGTGCGGATGAAGAGGCCCGGGGCGAGGTGGAAGGAAAACAGCGGCGAGCGCATCATCCAATTGCGCGCCGTCGCCCTCATAGCGGAGACCACTTGAGATGATCCCTGCTACGGCGCACGCTGCCTGCCTGCGCCGGGCACACCCACCCCGCTGACGCGGGACGGGTACCCGGTCGGTCCGCTGCTCGACGTACCTTGCAGGTACGCCTC